>JAZQUR010000001.1:0-17404 GCA_045631425.1 Treponemataceae bacterium
ATTGTAAAAATCTTTTGGATTTACAAAAAAACTTCTAAAATGTATTTGGAGTAAATATGAAAAAATTTAACAAAGTACTTATCACATCATTTTTATTGGTTCTAATGATTTTTTCATTCAGTTGTAATGGCGAAAAATCAAATGAAGTTGTCCAACTTGAAAATCAAAATTCAAATAAAATCGAACTCAAAAACGAAGAAAAAAACACTTCACCAAATAGTTATATAGAAAATCCTCTTTCTGTAGAAAACTTTTTTAATTTGGATTTTACTCCATATTTGCCAGAATCAGATTTTGTTGCTGAAAATGTTACAGCTTTTACATCAAGTGTAAAAGACACATCATCCTCAGTGACTACAACTGCAAAAAATACTGAATCAGTTATTCCAGGGCTTAGAAAAACTGGGGAATATCTTACAAAATACAACACAGCAAAAGCAATTTCTGCTGACACAGTTTACAGCGACCAAACTCAATCGGGATTTCAAAACAACGATTCCTTAGCAAACATTTCCCCAGAGGATTCAGAGCCTCTAACTGTGGCAACTTGGGGACCACAAGGGGAGATTTCTGCAGCAGTTAGAAATCCAGAGTTTTATGTTTTATTTTCTGAACCTATCGTGCCTTTAGCTGCACTTGGAAAGCCTCAAAAATCATCAGACATAATCGAAATTACTCCACATTTAGAGGGAACTTACCGTTGGAACGGAACAAGTTTGCTTTCATTTATTCCGTCAGAAGCTGTAAATCCACAAACAAAATATACTATCAAAGTTTTAGACTCTGTAAAATCAGTTGATGGAAAGCCAATTTCCGGCGAAAAAGAATTTACCACAACAGCAAGTCCGCTAAAAATCATCAACACTTACATCGGTTTTAATTACAGCAAAAAAAACAACTTATATTTTTCATCATCAGAAGTTCCACCTCTAGCTGCAAGAGAAGTTCGCCTTCAATTTAATTATATTGTAAATGCTAATGAAATTGCGCAAAAAACTGAAATCAAAATTGGTGGCAAAAAAGCAACTTTTTCTGTAGTTCAAGAAAAAGCAGACACTGTTACTTATCACATTAATGAAATTATTGGACCAGAAACAAAAGTTACTATCACAGTTGATAATTCCACATCAACATCTTTCTCTACAGTTTCTGCATTCAAATATCGATATGAATCTGTTGGCACAAGCAGCGGCAAATATTCAAATCCAGTGCGATTATATTTCACACATCCTCTTGATTCCACTACAATCCTTGAAAGCGTTTCTACAAGTTTGGATTATGAGCTTACTCGGGACAATATCGAAATCAACAATTCTACTCTAACAATTTACGGTTTGCCAGTAACTTTCAAATCAACTTATGAAATTAATTTGAGTAAAAACCTAAAAGACATTTACGGAAGAAGTCTTGGTAAAAATATTTCAGTTGATATTACTGTACCAAACGCAGAAGCATCTGTAAACTTTGTAGAATCTGGTGTGAATATTCTAGAAGCAAAATTTCCACACAGACTAGCTTTTGAATATCAAAATATTTTAAGAGGTGGCTTTACAATTGAAAAAACAAACACACCTCTTGATTCTTGGACAGATACTAAAATTGAAAACTTGGAAAACTTCAAAGAACTTCCAACAGAACCAGAAAATGTAAGACTTCTTACAGGTGTTGATTTTGATGATTTACTAGAAAACGGTAAAGGAATGGTTCGCTTCAAAGCATCTGTTGACGTTCCTCGTTCTGTAACTTCTGACAAATATTACACAAGAACAAACGAAACAACTATTCAAGTAACAGATTTAGGTGTTACCACAAGATACGCTGTAAACAAAACTGTTGTCTTTGTTTCAAAACTTTCTGATGGAAGTCCTGTTCCAAATGCAAAAGTTTATTTGTACAACAATTATTTAGGAACAGTTGCTGTAGACGAAGTTTTATCTGGATATGAAGTTTTCGCTGATGCCGTAACAAACGAAGACGGTCTTGCAATTTTAGAATACGACATTTTTGAAGCTGATAAATGGTTTTCTTCCAACAATATTTCACCTGCAATCCTTGTAAAAACAGAAGACGACTGCGTAACTTATTATCCAAATTCACACAGCGCTTCTCGTTCTGGAGTATACTCTAGAGCCACAAAATATGCTTTAGACGCCGAAGAAATGGTTTTCATGTTCTCAGACAGAGGACTTTACAAACCGGGAGAAACAATCACATTCCGAGGAATAGACAGAACAAAACAACTTGGAACATTTACTCCATACACAGGAACAGCCACTGTAAAAATTAGGGATAATTCTTGGTACAGCGCTACAACTTATACAACCATAGAAGTTCAGAACTCAGCAAATGGAGGGTTCTACGGAAGTTTCACTTTGCCAGAAGATTTAGAACCTGGAAATTACATTATTGAATATCAACGGAATGATTCAAGTGAAAAACACAGAGAGTATTTCCAAATAGCATATTTCGAACGTCTAAAATTTCAAACATCAATTGCTATGCCAGAAACACAAATTGTGGCTGGAGACTCTATTTCTGCAAATCTAAGTGCTTCTTATCTTGCTGGAGGCGTTCTTTCTGCTGCAAACTACGAAACATCATGGCATAAAGAAAGCTGGTATTTCTCCACAGATGACTTAGCATTCAAAGGATATAAATTCGGACCAGTAAATTCTTATGACTCACGAAGTTATATTAACAAAGAAAAAGGCACTCTAAACGCAGAAGGTTTTGCTCGTCTTTCATGTTCAACAGAAGATAACAGCATAAAAGGCGTTCCATACCGATATAGAGTTTCTGCAAATGTTACAGACGCTTCAAATCAAATGATTAGCACATCAAACTCTGTAATTGTACATCCAGCTTCTTTCTATCTTGGATTAACAAAATCAGTGGGAACTGGCTATGCAAAAAAAGGTGAAAAGTTTGATTTTAACTACAAACTTGCATTAAATGACGGAACCGAAGCAAAAAATCTTTCTGTCATGGCAGGGGAAAATAAAAAGCTTGATATTAAACTCATAAGAGAACAGTGGAATTATGTTCAACAGCAAGGTATCAACGGAAACGTTTACACACGCTATGAAAAAGAAAACGTGGAAGAATACACTTCATCAATTCCACTAAATCTTGCAGGACAAATCTCTGTAACTCCACAAGAAGTTGGATATTACACTTTGCAACTTTCAACTACAGACTCAAACAACCGCGAAGTAATTACAGAATTCTACTTTTTCTCAACTGGTTCAACAAAATCCTACGTAATGGGCTCTTCATCAGAAGAAATCAAGCTAACTCCAGATCAAAATCAATACAATCCTGGAGATACAGCCACAATCTTGCTAGAAAGTCCACTTCCAAAAGGATATTACCTAATCACAGTTGAACGTGAAGGTATTTTCACAGAAGAACTACGATATATCGACTCAAACGTAACAACACTAGATATTCCAATTGCAAGAAACTACATTCCAGTTTGTTATGTTTCTGTGGCTTCATATTCAGTTAGAACAGAAGAACCAAGCCATCAGTTTGGGGAAACAGACTTAGACAAACCAAAAGGATATTACGGAGCTACAAAACTTTACGTAAATCCAATGGTAAAAGCCTTCTCTATCGACATTGAAAGTGAAAAACTTGCTTACAAACCGGGAGAAGATGCCACAATCAAAATTAAAGCCACAAAAGGTGGACAACCTCTTGCAAATTCAGAAATCACACTAATGGCAGTTGACCGTGGAGTTTTGGACTTGATTAACTATCACGTTCCAAATCCAATTGATTATTTCTACGATGAATACAACTTCGATTTATTTGTAAAAGGTGGGGACAGTAGATATTATCTAATGGATCCAGTTACCTACGAAGTGAAAAATCTTGCAGGAGGAGATGCTACAGCTGGAGAAGATGACAAACTCAACGAAAGAAAAGATTTCAACCCAACTGCCCTCTTTGTACCAGAACTTATTACAGATGAAAACGGCTATGCAACAGCCACTTTCAAAGTTCCAGATACTCTAACCACATATCGAGTTACCGCTTTTGGTGTAAACGGGGAACTTCTAGCTCTGGCAGAAGACGAGTTTGCTGTAAACAATCCTATAAACGTGCAACAAGTTATGCCACGTCGCCTCCGTGAACGAGATACAAGCGAACTTGGAGTAATTTTGACAAACCTAGATTCAATTCCTCACGAAGTAACAGTTTCCCTTGAGATGATAAGCCCTTCCGCTATCGAAGCAGAAAATGGTGTAACAAAACTTCCAGGAACAGCCAAAGTTGACGGTGAAAAAGAACACACTGTAACAGTTCTACCTGAAAAAACTATATCAGTTTACTTTGATGTAGCCGCAGAACAAAATGGCGTTGTAAATGCTGAATTCCTCATAACATCAGATATTTTGGATGAAAAGCTAATTTGTCCAATCACAATCGAAAAGCCATATCTTTTTGAAACTGTAACAACAACAGGAACAGTAAACAAATCCGAAAACTCTGAAACCGAATACATCATTATCCCAAGTTTTGCAGAAGACGGACTTGGCTCACTATCAATAACTCTAGATGCCACACGTCTTGGACCACTTGGTTCATCTGTAAATTATCTCTTTAGCTATCCTTACGGATGTATCGAACAACGTGCAAGTAAAATATTGCCACTTGTAACATTCGAAGAATACATTGATGTTTTCAATATGGATTTAAGTGAACAAATCACTGATATAAAATCCCTTGTAAAATCCTATTTCTCAGAAATCAAAGGCTATCAATTATCAGATGGTGAATTTGGATACTGGCCAACATCAAAAGAATCAAGCTTTTATCCTTCACTCCGTGTAGCCCATGTTTACGCTGTGGCACGAGAAAGAGGATATACAGCTGATGATTTACCAATTAACATTAATAAACTAACAAAATACATAAGAGAAGATATTTCAAGAAAGGCTTCATATAAGAATTATTATTATTCTGACTATGAACGTGCTTATGCATATTATGTTTTGGCACTAAATTCTCCAAATTCTGTTAATGTTTCAGACCTAGAAACTCTTATGGTAAAAACAGAAGATTTTGCCGCAAATGCATATATTGGACTTGCAGCCCTCGAAGTTGCAAAAATATATCCAGAAGCCCAAAACATTGTAAATCAAGTAAAAACTTACTTGCTACAATTTATGAGACCGGACACAAGAGGCGTTGATATTACAGATCCTCTAAATTCATCAACTTATTACACTTTGTATAACGAAAAGACAGAATTCTTGGCATTGGCAACAAATTTCCTCGTTCAACTAAACCCAGAAGACGAAATGGTTACAAAATTGATTTACTCACTTTTGAAAAGCCAAGACAACGGATACTGGACAAACACAGTAACAACTGGAAACGTAATTTCTGCATTCTATCAAGTGATAAAATCAAGCGATTTGGACAATATGCACTTATCATATTCTTCATATCTTGCAAATGCCTCACTTTCTTATGGAAATTTTGAAGGTCCAGCCGCAAAACCAGATAAAAAAGTTTTCAATTTCGGAGATTCAAAACTTCAAGGCATAAAATCTGGCGAAGTTCTTCCATTAAGAATTTCAAAAGATGGAAATGGAGCTCTCTATTACACAGCAAGTTTAACTTATGCTTTACCAGAAGAACTACAAATCCCACGAGATGAAGGACTTTGTGTAACTTACAGATTGTTTGACGATACCACAGGTGAAGAAATCTTCTACGAATCAGAGGATTCTACACTAATGGCTCTAGAAAGCGGAAAAATCTATAGAATGGAAATAAATCTTTCTACAAGTCACGACAGAAACTACATTGCGCTACGGGCACCTATCCCATCAGGAGCAGAAATCCTTGATGCAACTTTTGTAACAACACCTGATAATGTGCAAAATGCTAGTGATAGAGCTGAATTATCTATAGATTATGATGATTACTACGGACACATGTACGGTTTCTATCACATTATGGATAACCAAGTAATTTTGGATAATGAAATCCAATTCTTCTGGGATTACTTTGCAAAAGGTTCAACAACTGCAACCTTTAAGTTCCGAGCAACTAGACGAGGCGTTTTCCCAACACCACCAGTTTCTGCAGAATGTATGTATGAGCCAGAACTTTTTGGACGCACAAGTGGTACACTTTACACAATTAAGTAAAAAGAAAAAAATACTGGGAATCATTTTGATTTCCAGTATCACACTGATATTAGGCACTATTCTCCTCTTACGATTTTCGCCCTATCCTGATTTGAAGGATTTTGAGACAAATCGCCAATACAGCACAAGAATATTTGACTGTGATGGAAATCTCATCCAGATTTTGTCATTGGAAGAAGGTTTAAGACGAGAATATACCCCTCTTGATGAAATGCCTGAAACCCTTGTAGACGCTTTTATCAAAGCAGAAGATCAGCATTTCTATAGCCACTCTGGAATCAACGTTGGTGCAGTTTTTCGGGCGGCGGCCCAAAATATTTCTAGCAAAACCACAATCAGCGGCGCATCCACTATTACCATGCAACTTGCTAGAATTATTAGCCCCTCCCCTAATCGAAATATTTTGGCAAAAGGCAAAGAAGCCATAAACGCTTTACGCTTAGAACTCCGCCTTTCTAAATCAGAGATTTTAGAGCTTTATCTAAACAACTTGCCTTTTGGCTTCAACACCGAAGGTGTTTCCACCGCCGCCCGCACATTCTACGGAAAAGAGTTAAAATCCCTAACAAAAGAAGAAATCTACAGCCTTGCAGTTATTCCACGTCGACCACAAAGCTACAATCCACTAACAAATCCAGAAAAATGTGCAGAAAGAGCATCTGAAGTTTTTGAATATCCCAAAGAAAAAATGGAAAAAGCAGTTTCAAAAGCAAAACAATATAAATATCCATTTCACATGCCTCACTACATCCAGTTTTTAATCGAAAATGAGGAAAAAAATCATATTGGCATTTATCAAAAAGAAGATATTTATCTTTCAGCATCATTGGAATTACAAAGTTACGCTGAGGATTTGCTTATAAATCAAGTAGATAAGTACAAAGATAATCGTATTTCCAACGGTGCAATTTTGGTGATAAACACCCAAACTGGGCAAATTTTGGCTTGGGTTGGAAGCGAAAACTTTTCAAACGAAGGAAACAAGGGGCAAATCGACGGCGTACTTGCAGAAAATCAGCCTGGCTCCAGTATGAAACCATTTTTATACGCCTTGGCATTGGAAAACGGTTACACCCCATCAACAATTTTGCCAGATATCCCAACAGATTTTGGATTTTCTGAGTTGTATATCCCGCAAAACTTCAACAACCGCTTTAACGGCCCAATTCGTTTTCGCGTTGCCTTGGCTTCCAGTCTAAATGTTCCTGCAGTTTATTTGCTAAATCAGCTTGGAATGGAAAAATATCTTGAAAAATTGCAAGAACTACACTTTGAAAGCCTTGCAAAACAAACTCCAGGATTAGGCCTCGCCCTGGGAAATGCAGAAGTTAGTCTTTTTGAGTTGGTAAATGCTTTTAGTGTTTTTCCCAAAAATGGATATTATGTCCCAAACAACTTTTTTCAAAACATTGATATTGAAACTGACGTAAAATCAAAAGCTACCCAAGTTTTCTCAAAGGATACAAGCGCCCTCATTTCCGATATTTTATCCGACGAAAATTCCCGAGCTTTGGGTTTTGGATATTCTGAAGTTTTCAAACCTGGATTTGATGCAATGTTCAAAACTGGAACTGCAAATCAATATCAAAATATTACAGCCTTGGGAGCCACTCCACTTTTTACCGTTGGCGTTTGGATGGGAAACTTTGACGGAGAAACTGTGCAAGGCAAAACAGGAAGTTCAATTCCAGCTGCCATTGTGAAAGATTTATTGATTTTTTTGCAAGGAAAGGATGATGTTAAATTTTCTGAGCCAAATCAATGGGAAAAAGTTGATATTTGCAGCCTATCCGGGAAAATTCCTACAATCCACTGTAAAAACGTGATAAAAGAATACGTTCCATCTTCAGAAGATTTTTACACAGATTATTGTACTTGGCACACTGAAAATGGCCTTGTGTATCCAGAACTATACAGAAGTTGGCTTGGTTTGAAAAATAGAACTGGGGAAACATTCTCAGAAGGAAATGAGCTTACTATCCTCACCCCAAGAAACGGAAGCGTTTTTTTCTACGATCCTCGGGCTGTTTCAAATCAAAAAATCAAAGTTGAAGCCATAGGTGGAAATAGCGAAAGGATTTTTGGGATTTTAGTAAATCAAAACACATCAGAAATCGAGGATGTGCAAGAAATTTTTTATCCATTTGATTTTTACATCCCACTGAAAAAAGGCAATTTCACACTTTATCTTTTAGAAGACGGGAAAAAAATAGAGACTGCTTTGGAAAACAGCCTCTATTTAGAAACTTTACAAGATTTCGATACAAAAATCGATTTTGAAGTAAGGTGATTTTTTGAAATTACGCTAATTCTAAATAAATCTGGTCAGCAATACCGAAGTTTCCATTTTTTGTCATAGAAACTGCAAGTTCATCATAGAGCATATCCTCATACATTTTTTGTGCATAAGATTTTTCCCCGTTTAAGCCTGTTCCAGAAAGTGTACTTTTCATAGAATTAAGCATAATCTTCACAAAGTATGATTCCAACTCCAATGATTTTTCGTATAATTTGCTTGTTTTATCAATAGTTTTATTATTATATGCAACGCCTACAGAATTTGCAGCGGCTCCTGTTGGTAAAGCGTTTTTATCAGCCTCAGAAGTAAAGCTTCCTGCAAATCCCGAGGTATAATCCCCGTTTAATCGACCATCATCAATTACATTACTTGATGAAAGTGTTTCCTGATTTTGTTTTGCCTTCATTGATTCAACCAAAGCTGCAAATGAGTTTTGCTCAGATTGCATTGTTGCAGATTGTACAGCAGTTTGTCCCACCACAGAACTACTATAAACATTTCCGATTCCGCCTAATGAATTCATTGTCATTTCTTTTCCCCCATAAAAAGAAAGATTTTACATATCATTATTATTATCGGAAAATTGATATTTGGATTTTAGCAAAAAAAAACGCAACCTACAAAAAGTAAGTTGCGTTTTCTCTAAAAGATTTTACAATCTTCTAAAATTATTTTGCATAAGTTGCAATAAATACACCGGCTGCAATAGCTGTACCGATAACACCAGAAACGTTTGGTCCCATTGCGTGCATCAATAGGAAGTTACCTGGGTCGTATTCAAGACCAACTTTGTTGGAAACACGTGCTGCCATTGGAACTGCAGAAACACCTGCTGAACCAATAAGTGGGTTGATTTTTTTCTTTAAGAAAAGGTTCATCAATTTTGCCATTAATAGACCACCAGCTGTTGCAACACAGAATGCTAATAGACCAAGAGCAATAATACCAATAGAGTTTCCGTTGATAATCTTTTCTGGTGTCATTTGAGAACCAACACCTAGAGAAAGAAGAATAGAAACGATGTTTAGAAGTTCGTTTTCCATTGTTTTTGCAATACGATCAACAACACCACATTGTTTACAGAAGTTACCAAATGCAAGCATACCGATTAGAGGAGCTGCAGAAGGTAGAAGAAGCATTGTTAAAATCAATAGAACGATTGGGAACAATACTTTTTCTGCTTTTGAAACAGGGCGAAGTTGTTCCATTTTGATTTTGCGTTCTTTTTCTGTTGTTAAAAGTTTCATAATAGGTGGTTGAATCATTGGAACCAAAGCCATATATGAATATGCAGCAACAGCAATAACAGCCATCATTTCAGGAGCAAGTTTTCCAGAAACGTAGATAGATGTAGGACCGTCAGCACCACCGATAATAGCAATAGCACTAGCTTGTAGCATGTTGTAATCGATTCCAGGAATCAAGTTCATCAATGCAACACCGAAAAGTGTGAAGAAAACACCAAGCTGAGCAGCACCACCTAGTAGAGCCATTTTTGGGTTTGCAATAAGTGGACCGAAGTCTGTCATTGCACCAATACCCATAAAGATAAGCATTGGGAAGAATTCGTTACCTACACCAGCATCGTAGATAATGCGAAGCATACCTGTTCCTTCAGCATACATATTTGCACCAGGAATGTTTACCAATACTGTACCAAATCCAATTGGAATAAGTAGTAAAGGTTCAAATCCACGACCTGCACCCATGTAAATGATTAAGAAACCAATTGCCATCATCAATAATTTTTGCCAACCTGGAGCAACGATTCCTGCAAAAGGATCTTCTGCTGCCACATGTTCTGCAGCTGGGATTTCCCCATTAATTAATTGATTGATACCTGTATTTTCCCAAATTCCTTTTAAGAAAGTACCAACAGAAATTTCTGGAACATTTTCAGAGCCTTTGATAATGGCTGTGTTCATTGTTCTAAAAGATGCAACTTCATCATTTGTGTTAGCTGCAAAAATTGTAGAAGCGAAAGAAAAAACAGTAGCAATAGCCATGATAATACACATTGCACTGATAATTTCTTTGTTCTTTTTATTTCTTGTTTGACCTAACATTCTAGTCCCCAAAATTATTTGATTTCTGCAAGTGGTTGACCTGCTTGAATTGCAGCACCTGCTGAAGCTAAGTAGTGAACTGTACCGTTTGCAGTAGCTTTAACTTCTAGTTCCATTTTCATTGATTCAATCATAACGATTGTATCACCAGCTTTTACTGTAGCACCTTCAGCCATACAGTTCTTTAGAAGTGTACCAGCAACAGGAGCATTTACAGCAGCACCACCTGTTGAAGCAGGAGCAGCTGGAGCAGCGTTTGCAGGTTGAGCAACTGGAGCAGCAACAGCGCCACCACCAATTGTTGCGATTACTTGACCTGCTTGGATTGCAGCACCTTGAGCTACTGTGTAGTCGATTTTACCATCAGCTGTAGCTTTTACTTCAAGTTCCATTTTCATTGATTCAACCATGATAACAGTATCACCTGCTTTTACGTTTGAACCAGCTGGAGCAACAAGTTTTAAGATTGTACCAGCAACAGGAGCTTTAATATCAGCACCACCAGCAGAAACTGGAGCAGCTGCAGGAGCTGCGCTTGGAGCAGCAAAACCGATATCGTAATTTGTACCGTTTACATTTACGTTCATTTTATCCCCAGATGGAGAAGTTGTTACGTTGTAAGCTGTACCGTTTACAGTAACTGTGTAAGAACCACCGTTTGCGTTTCCTGTTGATTTTGGAACAGCAAATGAATCTGAAGAGATAGGTCCTTTTGCTCTTTCTGCAAAGAATTTTGGAGCTACTTTTGGGAACATTGCGTATGTCAATGTATCTTCATCGCTTCCGTTACCGCCGTTTTCTTTAGCTTCTTTAACCATTTTGTCCCATTCGTTTTCGATTAGGTCAGCTGGACGACATGTAACAGCTTCTGTCATGTTATTTTGTTTTAGAGCTTCTTTTAGAAGGTCAGCGTTTACAGGAGCTGGAGTTTTTCCGTATTTTCCTACAACAAGATCCCGGGTTTCTTGTGTAAGTTTTGCATAACGACCAAATAGTACGTTGAAAACAGCTTGTGTACCAACGATTTGTGAAGTTGGTGTAACAAGTGGGATATAACCACAGTCAGCTTGTACAACTTGGATTTCTTTAAGAACGTCATCAATTTTGTCTGATGCACCTTGTTCTTTAAGTTGATTTTCAAGATTTGAAAGCATTCCACCTGGAACTTGAGAAGCTAGGATACGTGTATCTGCTCCCAAGAATGAGCTTTCGAATTTTGCATATTTTTTGCGAACATCGCGGAAATAAGCAGCAATTTCTAGAAGTGTATTTAGGTCAAGACCTGTATCCATTTCTGTGCCTTTGAACATTTCTACGATTGTTTCAGTTGGTGAGTGAGAAGTACCCATTGCCATTGAAGAAATAGCTGTATCAAGGATATCAGCACCAGCTTCAGCAGCTTTTGCAAGTGTTGCAACAGAAAGACCTGTTGTTGCGTGTGAGTGGATTTCTACAGGTAGGTCAACAGCTTTTTTGATAGCTTTTACTAAATCATAAGCTTCATAAGGTTTTAGAAGACCTGACATATCTTTAATACAGATAGAATCTGCACCGAAATCTGCATAAGATTTTGCTAAATCAGCATAAACTTCTTTTGTGTGATAAGGAGTTGTTGCGTAAGAAATAGCCATTTGAACGTGTTTACCAGTTTTTTTAGCAGCGTCTGTAGCACGTTTTAGATTACGAGGATCATTACAAGCATCGAAAATACGGAATACACCAATACCATTTTCAGCAGCTTTTTCAACAAATTTATCAACTACGTCATCAGCATAGTGGCGGTAACCTAAAAGGTTTTGTCCACGTAGAAGCATCATGATAGGTGTGTTAGGAAGTGCTGCGTGTAGTTTGCGTAGTCTTTCCCATGGATCTTCGTTTAAGAAACGAATACATGAATCGAATGTTGCTCCACCCCAGCCTTCTAGAGACCAGAAACCAATTTTATCAAGTTTTTCACAGATAGGAAGCATATCAGCAGTTGTCATGCGAGTTGCGTGTAGTGACTGATGTGCATCACGTAGAACAAGGTCAGAAATCTTTACTTTGTTAGCCATATTTATTCTCCAAAAAAATTATTGTTTGTCATGCACAGCAGCAGCAATAGCAGCCACAATAGCATTATCTTGAGCATTTGCAGCAGGGGCTGCAGCTCCCTTTGGTGCGTCTTCTTTATCAAGTTTAAGTGCTTTTATCACCTTACTAGAAAGTGACATACAGCAAATCATAATGATAAGGAAAGAGAAAACAACACCCATACCTAGCCCTGTCAAAATTAAACTTTGACCAAGCATCTGTGTAATTGTCATATAATCCCCCATAGAATCATTTTAATCGATATTAAGCCGATTCTAAAATTTACATAATCTTTTTAATTATAAGTGATTTTTAGTGATTTTTCAAGCAAGGTATTGTATAATATTAAATAAATAAAGGGTTTTATATCATTCCTAATAAATTTTTAACAATATTTTGTACAAAAAAAATGATATATTCCTCACACAAAAAATAAGTAGCAATTAGAATATTTAAAAGTCCTTTTAGTAATTTTTTTCACAATTTTTTTTCAATTATATTGATAAAATGAATTTCGAACATCATCTGGAGGAATTATGAATTTTTTTATTGCTTCTATCCCATTTTTCACTGTTGCGCTAATACACTTAATTCAAGGGCTTTTCGAAAAACATAAAGCTGCTAATTTTACTAAAATATTGCTTATGCCCTTATTGATTTTAGCAATTTTTTTATCAGGGAAATATAAAGCTGATTTTGGGATTTTTGTTATTGCAGCATTGATTTTTGCAACTATGGGGGATAAATTTCTTATCAAACCAGTTTCAAAACGAAATTTTCTAAAAGGTGTTTTAGCTTTTTTCTTGGGCCACGTATTTTTTCTACTTTGCTTAATACCCATTTCAAAATTTTGGCTTTTACCACCATGGTTAGTAGTAATTTTTGTTTTAACTTACGGAACAATAATCGCTGGTTCTTATAAAATTCTTGGCTCCCCAAAGGGATTTAGAGGATTTGCAGCAGTTGTTTACACAGCTATGCTTTCAATGATGGCTTTTACATGTATTTCTACTTTTATTACCAAAGGAAGCCCAAATGCAATTTTACTACTGATAGGAAGTCTTGTTTTTATGATTTCAGATTCAGTTCTAGGAATTACATTATTTAAAAAGGATTTTCCAAAATCTCGCTTTATAATTATGAGCACTTACATTGCTGCAGAATTTTTGATTTCATACGGACTTTTGTAAAAATAGACAAATATTTTAAAAACAAAAAAAGACTAGCAATTTTGAATGCTAGTCTTTTTTTGTTTAGTTTTCTTTTACATGGATTTTTGGAGTTTCGCTGTTTTCTACATTTTCTTTAGTAACAGTGATTTCTTTATCGCCCTCAATTGATGGTGCTTCATACATGGCATCCATCAAAAGATTTTCAACGATAGAACGTAAACCACGAGCTCCAGTTTTTTGCTTAATTGCCATATCAGCAATAGCACCGATAGCATCATCATCAAATTCAAGATTACAATTATCAATTTTAAAGGAAGCCTTAAACTGCTTTGTAATAGAATTTTTTGGCTCTGTTAAAATTCGGCTTAAATCGTCGCGGGTAAGCTCGTTCAAAGCAACAGAAATTGGCAAACGCCCAATTAATTCTGGAATCAAACCAAATTTTACCAAGTCATCCGGAATTACTTTATTTAACAATGCTGTCTTATCTTTTTCTGATAATGTACCAACATTTGAACCAAAACCAACTGATGATTCGTTTACACGTGATTCGATTACTTTGTCTAATCCAACGAAAGCACCACCACAAATAAACAAAATGTTTGTTGTATCAATAGGGATAGTTTCTTGGTTAGGATGTTTTCGTCCGCCTTGTGGTGGCACATTTGCAACAGTTCCTTCGATAATTTTTAGAAGTGCCTGTTGAACACCTTCTCCAGAAACATCTCTTGTGATAGAAGTATTTTCTGATTTACGAGCAATCTTATCAATTTCATCAATAAAAATAATACCACGTTCTGCAGCTTCTACATCGCCGTTAGCAGCATTTATCAATTTTAGAAGAACGTTTTCAACGTCATCACCAACGTAACCTGCTTCTGTTAATGTAGTTGCATCTGCAATAGCAAATGGTACATTTAGTTTTTTTGCAAGAGTTTTTGCAAGTAAAGTTTTTCCAGAGCCAGTTGGTCCAATCAATAAAATATTTGATTTTTCAATTTGAACATCTTCGCCCTGAGAAAAAGTTGATAATCGTTTATAGTGGTTATAAACAGCTACAGCAAGAACTTTCTTTGCATCATCCTGGCCAATTACATAAGAATCTAGAAATTCTTTAAATTGTTTTGGACTTGGAAGCTCAGCTTGTTCTCCAATACCTGATTGTTTACGTTGTTGAAAAATTGTATGACAAATATCTACACATTTATCACAAATAAGCAAGTCGTCATTTGCAGTTACTAAATGTTTAAAATCTGTATATGGACGTAAACAAAAACTACAAAATGCAACTGGTTTATCTTTTTTCTTAGACATAGTTTATCCTATAAAATATTTTGGTTAAGCATTTTTTCTTTTTGGCATCACAGCATCTACAATACCATAAGCTAAAGCATCTTCAGCTGACATAAAATAATCTCTTTCCATGTCTTTAGCAACTTCTTCTAAAGGTTTGTTTGTATGAAAAGCAAAATATTCTAGTAACATCTTTTTTAGACGAATAATTTCTTTTGTTTGAATAGAAATATCTGTAGCCTGACCTTGTGCTCCACCCCATGGTTGGTGAATCATAACTCTTGAAGAAGGAAGAGCATAACGTTTTCCCTTTGTTCCACCAGCCAATAAAACAGCACCCATACTTGCAGCTTGTCCCATACAAATAGTTTGAATATCACATTTTACGTATTGCATTGTATCATAGATTGCAAGACCAGCAGTAACAGATCCACCAGGACTGTTGATATATATACTAATATCCTTATCAGGATTTTGAGATTCCAAAAATAAAATTTGAGCTACAACAATATCTGCAGATATATCGTTTATTTCACCATCAATAAAAATAACTCTATCTTTTAATAATCTTGTAAAAATATCGTAAGATCTTTCGCCATTACCTGTTTGCTCTAAAACGTAAGGAACAAAATTACCCATTCAATAAGCCTCTTTCTAAAAAATATTATGTGATTATAAATATAGTATAAAATCAAAACACCGCCTAGTAATTTAAGCGGTGTTTTGCGAAAAAAAACTATAATTTAGTTAATTATGCTTAGTTTGCAGGTTTGAACAAGTCAGCAAAAGTTGTTTTGTCACCTTTTGAAACTTTTACTTGTTCAAAAAGCATTGTGTAAAGTTTTTGTTCTTTTGCTTCATCTTCAAGATATTCTTTAGCGCGTGGATCTTCGTAGTGTTTTTTTACTTCTTCTACTTTTACACCAGCACCAGCTGCGATTTTTTCGTATTCAGCTTCAACTTCTTCAGCTGTTACAGAAATATCTTTTTCTTTTAGAAGGCTTTCAACAATGATTCGGCTCTTTAGCATTTTTTCTGCATCACCAGTCCATTGTGTTAGCATGTCTTCTTTATTTTGACCTGCTGATGTTAGCATTTTTTCAAGTTGTTCAGTTGTTGTTTGGAACTGTTGAGCCATCATTCTGAAGCGAGAATCTAATTCTGCTTTAACCATTGAAGCTGGTAGTTCAACAGGATTTTTTTCAACAAGTTGTTCTAAAAGAGAGTTTGATTTGATTTCTTTTAGTTTGTTTTCTAGAGCTGTTTCTAGATTTTTCTTGATGTCATTTTTCATGTCTTCAAGATTGTTGTATTTGTCGCTAACGTCTTGAGCTAGTTCGTCATCCAATTCTGGAACATTGCGAACTTTTACAGCTGTTACAGTTACGCGAACTTTTTTGTTTTCACCATCAAGTTCTTTTGAAAGGTCTTTTGTTTCACCTTTTTTCATACCAATGATGTCATTGTCGAATTTGTAGATATTTTGTTCTGTTCCAACTGTGAATACGAAATCTTGACGTTGTGAACCAGCGATTTCTGCATCTTTGTCGTCTAATTCGCAGTAGTTTACTGTTACGATATCATCTTTTGCAACTGCTTCGTCATCTTTTTTATCGATAACCATTGCATTACGTTGACGGATAGCTTCTAATTCTTCTTTTAGATCGTCGTCTGTAATTGAAACTTGTGGAACTTTGATTTCGATTCCATCAAAGTTTTTTACTTCAACTTTTGGGAAAACATCATATTTAACAGAGAATGTTAAATCTTTTGATGTGTCTAAAAGTGGAATATCATCAATTGATGGTTGTGAGTATGGTAATGGACGTTCATCAGCTTTATTTTTGTCGAATTCGTCAAAAATATCACCTAATGCTTTTTCGATGATTTCAGAAACAGCATCATTTTTTAGAGCATCACCATATTTTCTTTCTAAAACTGATACAGGAACTTTTCCTTTGCGAAACCCTGGAATTTGAATGTTTTTTGCATATTTTGCAACAACTTCATTATAGCTAGCAGCTACATCTGCTTTGCCAATAGTAACTGTTAGTTTTACACTAGAGTTTTCAAGATTTTCAATTTTCTTTGTTACTTTCACAACCTTTCCTTTGGCCTTTTTTAAGGCAATTTGATTTTAGTAAAAAAAAAGCGATTCAGTTGAACCGAATCGCTTTATGATTGAGCGGGAAACGGGAGTCGGACCCGCGACATCCACCTTGGCAAGGTGGCGCTCTACCACTGAGCTATTCCCGCAAGTTTTGATACGAATTAAGATTCGTAACACTAACTTGTTTTCAAAGTTATGCGAGAGAAGGGACTTGAACCCTTACG
>JAZQUR010000002.1:0-20467 GCA_045631425.1 Treponemataceae bacterium
CACTTGAGGGCTTAGCTAATGTAATTTTTTGGTCATGCTTTTTAATTATTTTTATATTATTTCTAGAAATATCTATATTATTTTTACACCAATCTATTTTACATTGCTGTTCTTCTTTTGATTTGCATAAACAGATTATCTTTATCTTATAATTCTTTTTTTCTGCAAATTTTTTCAACTTATTCATATACAAGCTTTTTGCATGACATGTTCGCCACATATACGAATAACCCTTAGCTCCTTCTGCTCCTAAATTTTTATCTACAAATAATACAGATTCATCAATAAAAATAGTCATAATTAATATTCTTCCTTTATCCTAGTTTTGCAAATTGTCTAAAAAAGTTTCTAGCTGTTCTTGATTTTAGATTAAAAAAATTAGACAACATTATTGTAAACCAAAATATCTTCGATTGATATTTCTAAATATGTTGCAAGTTTTAAAAAGTTATCAATATTTGGCAAGGTCTTCCCATTCAACCAATTATAAATAGCTTGAGGATACTCAAAACCAAAAACATTCTCTTGCAAATACTTTACGCTAACATGTTTTTCCTGAAGGATTTGCTTCAGTTTTTTTCCAGTTTGCTCTTGTTGAATGACAGGATTTAAAATAATGGATGGGATTGTTTTTTGCATAAAAAAATCTCCGTGCATAGAAACTTACCTAGTATTAGTAAGTTTGTTAGTAAGTTTCCGAGTTTTAGTCGGGACACAATTATCCCGTTCCTTTTACAACGCAAAAGGCGAATGAAAAAATCATTCTAAAAAAACTCCGGACTGCTAACCCACGGAAATTTTATCTTAAAAAGATAGGCATACAGACATCATTGATAATGTCTATGAATTAATCATACAAAACAAATATTGACTTGTCAACATTATTATTTACAAGTTACAAAGTTTTTTTTTGATTGTTGACTATTTTTTGAATTTATTTTATTATGACTTAAACTTGACTGCGTAGAGGAGATTTGGGTGCTTGCAGGGGAAGGGGTATAAATTCCCTGATTACTTGTCTGTACTATCGTTTCTCCAGGCAGCAAGTTTTTTTTATTTATTGATGTTTTGTGTATAGATAGCTCTTGAGCCAAGCGATAACTGGGGTTCTACAGGAAAGGACGGACAATTACCGGAGATACTTGTTTTACCTATCTGCATATCAGGCTTAGAGCTTTTTTTTGTCTATTTTTCTTTTTCTTTGATTAGATGTAAATCGTATATTAATCTTCCTCATAAGGACGAAGGCGAAATTTTACTCCTATTGATTCACAGATTTCACGGCTTCGCTCTTGTTCTTCTTTACTTGTAACAACATCTACAACTGACATAATAACTTCTGAAACATACTCAGTACAATCTTTTGCAAAACTTAGCATTGCTTCATATGAGTCGATACCAAACTTCGGACGAACAACTTTAAAATAATCTTCTTTGTTTGTTGCATTCAAACTAATAGAAACAGTATCTATTAACCCTTTCAACAGATGAGCTGTTTTTTCTCCATTTATCAAATCGGAAAGCCCATTTGAGTTAATGCGTATTTTTTTTTCGCCTTTTGATTTGATGTAGGCAGCAACCTCTAAAAGATCATGCAAACGCTCTGTAGGCTCTCCGTATCCGCAAAATACAACCTCATCGTACTTCCCCAGATCCAAAGAATCTATGTTGTCGCAAATTTCTTTTACTGTTGGCTCTCTTTCAAGCCAAAGGGAATCGGAGTTAAAAACATGATCTTTGTTATGTCTAAGACAAAATACGCAGTTACAGGGACATCTGTTAGTCATATTTACATATATTGAATTATTACCCTCGTAAGTTATAGTCATCATATATTACAACTCCTCAATATTTCTCATTCAATTTTATTTTCTTCGATTCTAATTTAACTCATTTTTTTAGTCAAATGCTTTTAATCAGTTAATAAATATCCTTACAAAAATCTGACACAACTCAATTTCTTTTAAATAGCAAAAAAAAGCTTCCCCAGTTTTCACCGAGGAAGCCAACAAGACTTGGAAACCTTTTCAAGACTCAACTATCTGCTATTCGTGATAAGGTTTTCTAAACTCACATAATGAATAGCCTGAGGTACATGCATTTGCTGTACAAGTCTTTACCCAAGGCACTTTTCCTTTTCGAATTGCAAATCCGACTTCTTCGTAGCAAGAAAATTGCTGTGTGTGCCTTTAATTTTTATTCAAACGTGTGATATACAGACTTTTTCCGTACACCACACATTTTTTCTTATGCTACAATTTTGTCAAACTCTGAATATGATTCAAGCATCTGAAGCAAAAACTCATAAGGAGTTACATTCTTCAAATCACCAGAAACAACATTTGCAAAAATATTTGCAGACACACCACTCACAAGTTTAACGCCCTTTTCATTCTGGGTGACAGGAAGATGTGTGCCACGAGCCGCTACATTCCAGAACACAATTTCTGGAAGTTCATATCCTGCCTTCTGAAACTCCCCTTTCCAGTACTCAAAAGTTGAAACACCTGCTGCACAAAAATCAAATTCCATATCAGAAATAATAACCACACGTTCTATCATTTCTTCTTTCGGAACATCTCTATTCTTTGCAACATTAAGCAAAAGTTCATAAACTTTCCCGATATCAGTATTGGCAACTTCATCGAACTTTGATACATACTTCAATTTCTTTTTTAATGTATCACAAGTTTCTGGAATTTGGATAAGCTGTGGGCTTTCACTAAAAGTGATAAAACTATTTTTGTAGGCTCCCCCAAGTTGCTCTGCAAAAAGTAATGCAAGAGATGTTGCCATATTGATTGGAGAATTATTTTCACTTCCTGAATACATAGACCCAGAACCATCTCGCACAACAATTGTCTTAGAGTCAAAAACACTACGATCCAAAGCTTTCCAACTTGCTTCCAATGAAAGTTCCTGCGCTGGCTCAACTTCTGCCCTTCCCCAATTTCCCATATATGGAGCAACAATTTGATATGGATAAAGAGTCTTTGTATTAAGTTTTACCTTTTCATCTTCAGGAATTTCTTCACCACGAGCAATTTTTTCAGCTTGTTCCACAACCTTTTTCATGAAAGTTGTATATCGTTCCTCATCATTTCGCATAAAAGCTTGTTTATAACGGAACATTGCCTGACTTGGTTGCTTTGAGTAATCAAATGTATAATCCTTTCGACGCAAATTATCTTCAATGATTTTGATTTCCTTGCGAAGTGCTGAACAAAGTTTTCGATATTCAACAGCTTTCATTCCAAGTCCATTCATAATGATTTTTGCATACTTAAGAGCATCTTTAGATGACGCATTGATAGAAGGAAGCCATTTCCCAAGAAGACTAACTTCCTTGTTATTTTCCATTGATTTTTTATCTTCTTCAATTTGATTTTTAATCAATGCAATTACATCATCTTTTACAGGTGTATCAAGCAAAGGCAAAACATCATCCCAGCGACCATATTCTGGAACTGCATAAAGAACTTGCTTTGCAATTTCTGGATAAACTTCTGCCAATTCCTTTAAAAGCATTCTGAAGCTGTTTCTTTCACCAAGTCCACCACGAATGTTTCTCATATAGAAAAGAATTTTTATAGCCATAATAGAATTTTCTGCGTAAGCTTTTGCGAAAAGTTTATCTAAATCTGTAAGATTTCTTCGCATTCCACCACACAAAGAAAATAAATCCAAACAAGCAGAACCTGAAGATTTATATGCTAAATCACCATTTTCAGTAGAAGTAATATTTAATTGATTTTTTATAGCCTGTAATGCGTTCATCTATTTCTCCTAACATTTCGTATTTTCTCAAAAAAAGGCAATCTTCTCGGTCTGTACATAGGACAAACCGAGAATAACAAGATACAAATTTGAGACGGGATTTGAACCCGCAAATTTCAGTTTACAAAACTGACGCTTCACCATTTAGCTACTCTAGTAGTTGCTGTGTGTATCTTTTTGCCAAAACAAGGCACTTTTTTTTCAAAACCTTTTACGGCACTTTGCTCTACCGATTGAGCTAATCCCAAAACGGGATATGGGAATCGAACCCATGACACAAGTTGTGTTCATTGCTGTGTGTGCCTTTAATTTTTATTCAAATGTGTGATATACAGACTTTTTCCGTACACCACACATTTTTTCCTATACCTTTTGCATCTAGCTTGCAGATTTAAATACTAAAAGCTCTCTAATAGGCTTTCCAAATAAATCACTCAAAATTAAGAGATGCTCTAGAACTGGCAAACTTTTGCCATACTGCCAGTTATAAACACCTTGGACAGATTCTAGCTTTAGTATTTTTGCCAATTCCTTTACAGAAATTCCATTATCTTCCCGAAGCAATTTAATATTTTGTCCTGTGGCTTCCTTATCAATATTTGGATATAGTTCTAATTTTCCGTCTTTAAGAAAAGTCATCAAATCCTCCTATCTCCCCTACTCTGCTGCCTTAAAATTATAAATCGGTTTGATAATATTTATGATGTCAGCAGTTGGTCCGATATTTTCAACAATATCATCCATTGTTTTGTAAGCCATAGGCGCTTCATCTAAAGTTGCTTTTGAAACTGTGGTTGAGTAAATTCCTGACATTTCTGCCTTGAACTCTTCCATACTCAACTCGCTTTTTGCTCTCATTCGGCTCATAACTCGACCTGCGCCATGAGGTGCAGAACAGTTCCAGTCCTCGTTTCCTTTCCCAATGCAAACTAGCGAACCATCTCGCATATTAATTGGAATCAAGAGCTTTTCGCCTTTTTGAGCACTAACAGCACCCTTTCGCAAAATCATATTTTCAATATCAATGTAGTTATGAATCGTTGTAAACTGATCAATAATTTCATCTTCTGTCAAATGAAGTCCGATAGAAATCGTATTAATCATAGCCTTGCGGTTTAGCATAGCAAAATGTTGCATGATTCCCATATCATTTATGTAATCATCAAACAAATAACCAGAAACATACGCCAAACTTTTTGGAATTGTGGTGATAATTTGCGCATTCATTTCTTGGCGCTTTTCATTTATTTCAGATTGACGACCTTCTTCCTTTAACTTGGCAATCATTGCTTCAATTTCTGCTTTTGTGTTCCCGTTTAACTGTTTCCAAGCCATCTTCTGATAATAATCTGCAATCTCAAGTCCAGCGTGACGACTTCCTGAGTGAACTACAATATATAAGTTTCCCTCTTCATCACGGTCTGCCTCGATAAAGTGATTTCCACCACCTAAAGTTCCAAGACTCAACTTTGCACGTTCTTTTGAGTAATTTCCCTTAATATTATCCCAAGGGATTTCTGCCACAAATTGATGTTCTTTCTTTCTTACACCACGACCGCATGGAATATTTTTTCGAACAATCTTATCAAGTTGTGCAGGGTTAAAATTACGGGCTGTATCGGAATCCTTGTGAATCATCAAAGTTTCCATTCCACAGCCAATATCAACTCCAACAAGATTTGGAACAATCTTATCTTTGATAGTCATTGTTGTACCAATTGTACATCCTGCCCCAGCGTGAACATCTGGCATTAGTCGAATTTTTGACCCAGAAGTAAATTCCTGGTCGCATAATGTTTTTATCTGTTGAAGAGATTTTTCATCAACTACGTCTGTGAAAACTTTTGCTGTGTTGTACTGACCAATTACTTCTTGCATACTTTCCTCCAAAAACAAGGTTCATTTTTTTCCATAATGATTGGGTCTTCTTCGCTATTGCTGTTCGAACCTTTATGTTTATCACTTTATCAAAGTCAAATAAGATAATCACGGAAAATTTAGTGCGAAAGTAATTTTGTAGATTTTTTTTTGAGAAATTTGGGGATATATTGAAAGTTAGTTTCGATGTTTTATTAACTACTAAAGTACAAGGAAAAAATCAGATGTAATTTGTCTTTTACATCTATTTTTCCATTATCTTGCAAACATTGCCACAACTTATCTTTTTGATGGTACTCAGACGAGGGCAAAACATCAGGAGAAGAAAACCTTTCTGCCCATCGACAAAAACTAGTAGAAAAAATACAAGAGTTGGAACGAAAGTAGAGTGAAAAAACCGAGAAAGCTACATCGAAACAAAGTTTATCGATTTTAACTAGGTTAGAGCATACAAAGATTTATTACAGTTTTCCAGAAAAATAATTCTTGGTGTTCTACGAAAAGAAAAAAAATCATAGAATTTTCAAAACCTCATAGTGATAAAAATATAGTAAAATCATATAAAACAATATATATTTATAAGTGAAGGAAATGACTATTTCAAAAAACAAATGCCAGTTTTATCAGTTTTTACTCTTGATGGAGAGCAGCTAGAAGGTGAAATTCCTTCCAATAAAAAGAAACTTGTAGAAGCCTGGATTGAAATTCATAAAGAAGATTTACAGGCAAATTGGCAACTTCTTGATGAAGGCGAACAGTCTTTTAGAATTGAACCATTAAAATAGGAGTAAAATATGTTGAGACCTACAGTAACAAAAGTAATTCCTAAAGAGAACAATATTTTATTTTTAGAATTCGATAATGGTGAAAAAAAGATGTTCGATGTAAAACCTTATATAAAAGGTTCCTGGTTTGGAAAACTGAATAATGAATCATATTTCAAAACCGTAAAAGCCAATGGGTATAATATAGAATGGCTTGATGGGCAAGATATTTGTCCTTGATGATTTATATTTTAACGCCTATTAAAGCCTTCCTCGACCTTATTTTAAAATTTCCCAATGGCCACCTTTTGGTGAACCAATTCGTTTGATTATGCCTTTTTGAACAAGGTTAGCAAGTTGCTTTTCAACAGCACGGCTTGTTATTCCAATTTTTTCAGAAAGTTTTTTTGCAGAAAGTTTTGGATTTTCTTTTAACATTGAAAGAATTATTTCCGAAGTTTTCTCCGAACCATTTTCATTATCCCCGAACTTTTTCTCCGAACTTTCGCTATTATCTCCGAACTTTCTTGCAAACGAATCATAATCAATATGTGTGTAACGATTTTTTAATTCATTATTTTCACCTAAGATCAAATTACGGAAAAATAGTTCTAAAAATTCAGAATTCTCCTGTATTCCATTTTGCAAGTTTGAATAATTTGCTCGTACAAGTGCATTGCGAAAATACCAACTGTTTTCTGCGAATATATCGTTGTCTGCTTTGTAGCCAAGAGAACGAAGATATTTTATTGTGAACACAGCTGTTGTTCTTGTGTTGCCTTCTCCAAATGCATGAATTTGCCATAATCTTGAAACGAAAAATGTTATGTGTTTTACAATCTGAACATTAGAAAGACCTTTGTAATTAAAGGCTCTTTCTTGTTCAAAATCATAATCAAGAGCAGACTTCAATTCAAATGAGGCACCATACATCACTGTATCACCATTTAAAGCCCACTCTTTTTTTGTAATATCATAATCTCTGATTTTACCTGCGAATTTAAATATTCCTTCAAAAAGTCTTTTATGAATTGCAATCAAATGAGATGGACTAAAATTAAAAGAAGGTTCGCTTAAAATTTGAGCAATTCGAGCTGAGACTTTATCAGCTTCTTCAGTTCGTTCATCTTCTGTTCGTACAGTACGACTTTCATAATATGAATCAATAAGATTTTTTGCATCATCAAAAGAAAGTTCGCCCTCAATATTTCTTTTCGCAGTCTCATACAAATAAGAAGAAGGCTTTAATCCATCAACTTGTTGTAATCCAATGGCAGTAGACCATGCAAAAGTTTTTTCTTTTTTACTTGAGTCAATGTGTCGAATATATTCTTCAAAATCTATTTCAAAAGGATTTTTTTCTGCCACTTTTCAATTCTCCAATTTTCTCCGAACTTCTTTTCTAGTTGGTATTATACCACTAAAATTCCATAGTTTTCAAACCATAAGTAGAAACTCACAAAAATATGAGAAAATTATCAAAACAACTGTACTCGTTAAACATTGCCGAACATTGCCAAAAATCAGTTACCATTCTTCATCAATTCCATTTGCTTGGAAATACGTTGTTTTATCTGATTTTTGAAACTTTCTGGCTCTAGAACTTTGACCATTGGTCCATAACTCAAAACGCGAACCACGAGTTCTGTTTCATCAAAACTATCGTAATGAAGTGTAAGTTGATAAACGTAATCATTTATCTGAACTGCGCTTTTTTCAAAATGAGCAAAACCAAGCATTATTCGTTCCATGGCTTTTCTATCATCATAAATTTCTAGCGTAACACTTGCTCTTGTATTACTTGGCATATCAAGTTCGGAGATTTTTTCAATATTTTGATTTTCTGATATTTTGCATTCCTTGATTCTTGCCATATTCAAAAATGAAAAATGATTTTTCACATTTGATAAAACTCTGAATTTATCATCCTTTTGGGAATATTCGATTTTTTGTGGAACACATAAAAAACTTTTCCTTTGAGCAAAACGCCCTTCATACACAACTTCCAAAATCTTATTTTGATGAATCCCTTCTAAAACCGTCTTAAAATTTTTGACGTATTTTTCATCATCATAAGAATCTCCGTCAGAATAATTATCGTAGAGGTAAAAATCATTTTCTGTAAAAAGCGGTTCCACATCCTTTAGTTGATTTTCAAGTTGATGAAGAATTTCCGGATTTACAAAAAGCTTAATTCGCTTATCATTTAGAATTGCTTTAAGCCATTGTTTTTGAAGCAAGGAAAGTGGCATTGTTGGAATATTTTTGATGTTTGTAGAATAATCTTTTTTCACAAGTGGCCATTTTCCACTTTCCAATGCAGTGCCAATAGTTGTTACGCTTTCTTGGAAAGCAGATTTTTTCACGATTTCATACAGCAAATCAGAGTCAAGTTGTGATTTTTGAGCCGCACAGATTATTTTTGCAACAGTGTTGTAATATGCGCTATAGATTTCACTAAATAACATTCTTATTCGTTTCCATTATTGTATATTTTATCCATTTTCCGAATATCATGAAAAAATCGCCGAGCAATCTCTTTATCGCTACAATCAAAAAAAGTAATTCGACAAATAAAAGTTCTTGCCCAAGGAATTATTTCCTGAGGATCAAAAATATCAACATCAAACTGAGCGTTATTGTCATCAAGCAAAGTAACAGTCCCGCAACGTTTTTCTCTTAAAAGACGCTGATAGATATACTTCTCATCATCTTCAAAAGTAATACGAAAAGTGATATGTGTTGTTTCTGTGTTGTTGTGCTTTTTATTCTGTTTTAGAGCCACGCCCCAAATATGTTTTCTAAGTTTTTCAAACTCGGCTCTTTTCAGGTCAAATCCTCCATAAACGCCACCGAGTTCTATAGAAACAATGTAATCAAATCGAAGGGCTAAAAAGTATTTCCCCATTGGACGATACGCCATCAAATACATCCGTCCGCCTTGTGTACTTTGATAAACCATCAGTGGGATAACTTCGTTTGGAAAAGACGTTACATCCTCAAGACGCTTTTGCTCCACAGTGATATATCGATGTTCACGAATTGCTTTGAAAGCTTGTTCCACAAAATCAGATTCAATAGAAGAAGTGATATAATGATGCTTGTAATTGAAAATCTCACTTTCTTGTTGCACAGTTTCGGAAAGCTTATCGTAGATAAAATTCCCAACCACACCACAAGGCGCCATCTCTGAAAAAAATGATAAAGCATCTTCTAATCCACCTAAATCAGTCATGGGATTTCTTTGGTAGAACATTGTCTTTCCAACTTTTTCAGAAGCAATTAGTCCAAGCGATTCATACTCTTTTAGTTTTTTTCTAAGAGTTGATTCTTCGGGCATTACATCAGAAATGAAGTCCATTAGGTAAATATCATTTATTTCATCTAAAATCTGATTTAGAGTTTTCTTTTCACCATCTGATAAAATATCCATCAACATAAAATGGAGAGAAATATCCATTGCAGTAAATGATTTTGCTTTGAAGATTTTGTAAAGAGGATTGTGTGATGTTTGGCGACTATCAATAGAAAGAAAAGTTACTTTGCCATTTTCATCTGGGCGAAAAGTCATATATCCATCAAGATAATTTTCAAGACGGCGCTTTTCATCATCATATGTGCGAGTACTTTTTCCAGAAAATTTATCTCTTGTCTTAAATCCGTAGATGTAAAAACTGCGGACATAAGTTCTAAGAGTTTCCAAATTTTTTATCAATTCTGAATATGCCATACATTCCTTTTCTACTATTATTTTTCAAAATCCTCTTTGTTCATCACAACTGGATAACTGTCATATTGGCGACAGCCTGGTGTTGGGATAAACGCCGATCTTTTGATAATATTTTTTCCATCCTTGCTTTTGTGACTTGAATCATTTGCTATAAACTCTGCGATATATTCTGAAATCATTTTGTTTTCAGCGTCACTCATCACTTCGTTAATAAAAATTCTTGGATCAAACTTTAGAGCTTCCTTACGAACTAAAGTGTGAAATCCCCCATTGGTTTTAATAATTGCAAAATTTCCAAGTCCGAAAAGTTTTTCTCCAGTTTTGTGAAGCATACTGTAGAATTCGTCAAAGACAGATGCATCTCGATATTCTGGTTTTATGTCCAAATCAAAATCTAACCAAATCCGGCGACTTGGATGAGATGCATGACAACTTTTCATGTGCTCAAACATTTTTGGCATCTTTACTAGATGATCTTTGATTCCAACTTTTGAACCGTTCAAAATCGCTGATGTTAAGTTTTTTCGTTCACGGTTGTAATGCTCGATAGTATCTTCTATACAATCAATTTCGTGAGTAGGATTTACAACAGAATACATAATCAATGCATGCTCAGGATATGGAACTCCAGCTGTTGTCAAAAGAGAACGCTTATCGCAATTGTAAGAATAGAAAGCTTGTTTGTAGATATCAAAATTCCATTCTTGCTTCAAGCCACCTTTGCATGAGATAAATTGCTCTTTCATCATCTCACCACGAGAACCGACTTTTGTATACTCTCTTTCTTCTTCAGTCAACTTTTTTCCACGACATGCTAATAAAATCATATAGGATTCATATTCAAGAGGCTTTTCAATTATATGTTCAAAAAACCAACGAAGCTCATCCTCGTCTAATACAATATTGTAATATTCTGCCATCTTGTCCACCTTTTAAATGTATTTTATCACAATTTTTTTTTGTACTAAATAAATTTGTGGTTTAAAACAAAAGTGAGAATATCGGCAGTTTTTTTGAGTTACTGCCAATATTCTCATGCAAATCACAACTATTCACCCCCTCCCCTACTCCACCGTTTATACTTAATATTCTAAAAAGTCCGAAATATCTGTTAGGCTATCCAAAATTCCATCAAGATTTTCCCAACTTGTCATAACTTCGTTGGTTAATTCGTCCAAAGATGTTAATTCTTGGATATTATCTATAGCATTAGAAATATTCATAGACAACTCTACTGTACGATATGCACTTTCATAAACTTTTGCAGTTTCTTGCAAAGTAAAGATAAAAAAATCCACATCACTTTGTACCTTTTTCATCTCAGGAATAAGACGCTGATAATTGTTCTTAAAATCCCTTATCATTTTTTCCTGTCTTTCTGCATTTCTATATTCTGCTTCCAAACGTGCTTTTTTTACAGCTGACTCTTTTGTTGTTTCCTTTTCACATGCTTTGATTTGTACAAGGCAATCTTCCTTAAAGATTTTCAAATCCTCTTCCATTTTTGCAAGACTATCACAAAAAAGCACTGTTTCATCATAATATCCCATCAACTCTTGTTTGATTTTAATTACATTTTGTTCTTTGGTTACATCAACATAAAATTCAACAATTTCCTTATAATTTTGAACAAACTCTTTTAGTGCCTTTTTTTTATCTTTCTTTTCTGTAAGCATTAAATTTCTGTTTGTTTCTTCCAAGTACTTGTTTGCCTTTTTAATATTTTTAATTACATAATTTTCTGATAAGTTTTTTAGCCCAGTTACGTTTTCCTTTGTTTCTTTTGTAATTTCTGGAATATCAGAAACATTTGGAATCTTACTAATTAAGTTCTCATTTTTGATTTCACAACTAGTAATAAAAATTATAGCCAATAAATAAATTAAAATTTGTAATAGTTTTTTCATACGTCAATTCCTCTTTCTTATTTTTTTTCCCTTTGTATTTATCACCTAGTTAAAAGATTTAAATACCAAAAGGTCTGTAATAGGTTTTTCAAATAAATCACTTAAGATTAAAAGATTTTCTAGAACTGGCAAACTTTTGCCATACTGCCATTGATAAATACCTTGCACAGATTCAAGCTTTAACATTTTTGCCAGTTCTTTTACAGAAATCCCATTATCCTCACGAAGTAATTTTAGATTTTTTCCTGTAGCTTCCATATCAATATTTGGATATAGTTCCAATTTTCCGTCTTTAATAAAAGTCATCAATTTCCTCCAATGTTTGATAAATAAACTCTACAGGAAAACCGATTCAAAAACTTCACCAAATTTGGAGATATTTTTGTTTTTACCCGAAAAATTATTTATATTCGAGCCAATCACCAGCAACTGGTTTTTTGAAGCCTTTTGGTAACACCCACTTTTCTCTTGCAGTATCACTTTTCCCTCTAAAATGTTGCCAACCTCCACATAATTCATCTTCAGAAAACAATGCAATTCTTTCGCCACTTTCATCATCAACTCGCATAGTTTCTGCAAAAAGTTTTGTTAATGCATCGTTTATACTTCTTGTGTCACCATTTGATATCTTCATAACCTTATTTTTGATTTCATCAGATAAAACCTCTGGGAAACACTCTTTCTTTAATCCATTACTGCTAAGCCAATTTTTATAAAAGTTATCGATAACAACCTCTCTCAACTGTTCTTCTGTGTAATCTGGAATCTGAAAAATCCTTAACCGATTAAGAATTGGCTCTGGAATTCCCTCAATTGTGTTGCCTGTAAAAATGTAATTAATTTCAGAAGCATCAACTTCCACGCCGATAAAATTGTCTACAAATCTTTTTGATGTTCGCTTCTCAAGAATTGAATAGAAAATTGTTTCTATTGTGTATTTTGCATCTGCTCGTATTTTGTCCAATTCATCAAAGTGAATAATTGGATTTTTTATAGGATTTTTTTCACCCTCGGCACAAAGCGCATCAATAATCTTTCCTTGCTTTGCATCCACATAACTAGGATCAGAACCAACACAGGTAAAACTTGGAACATCATTTCCTAAATCTATCCTAACAGCAGGAAATCCCATCAGAATAATTGCCAACTCAACTATGTAAGATGTTTTCCCACACCCCGCATTTCCAAGAAGAAGAACAGGTTTTATATTAAATGCCCCAGATTTCTTCATTTTTGATAGTTCGATTTGTTCCATCAAATATTGTTGAAACTCTGCCATATTTGGATATCTTCGTCCCAAATCTTGAACTTTTGCTTTTATCTCATCTGTGATAATTATGTTTTTCGCTTCTTTGGAAAGTCTTTGCAAAATTTTCCTTATAGTATCTGCTTTTCTGTCATTGAGACTATCCAAAATTGGCATAGAAAAATCTGGTTTTAAAAGACAATCCTTTTCTGGCACATTCCAATTTGGAATCTTATTTCTCTTTGACAAATATTTTACAGACGAACTCTTACAATAAATACATTCATCTGGCGCTTTTTTCGCGCTTGGTCCTAAGAAAAATTTTCCACACTTATTACATAACTTAAAAAACCAAAAATTATCGTATAAATCACGAATTTCCCCATTTGGATAAATACCCAATAGAACTTTTTTTCCAAGTTCATTCAAATGTTTACATAAATTATCAGGCTCATCCAATATAATATCCTCATTTTTTAGAAGGATATATCCAGCCTCTACTTGTTGATAGTCAATTTTCAATTCGTCCAAAACTTCTTTCAATTTTTCACGAACTTCTGATTTTGTTTTCTCTTCTTTCATATAACCTCCGCATATTTAAGCATTAAATTCCAAAGCCGATTTTGTTTTGGTTTTCATAACTTCGCTTTTTTTCCTTCCCTAGTGTGATAAGTTCCTGGCAAATTAAATCTGCGTTTATTTTTTCCTTTGCCATGAAAATCATTTTTTTGTGTAATTTTCCAAAATCACCCGGCGTTATTTCTCCAGATTTGAAAATATCTTCTTTCTGTTTTTCAGTAATACAATAATCTTTGAAATATGATTCACACAAAATATCTATTCCCTCTTTTGTAAGACTTTTGAATTCCACACAGAAATTGAACCGTCTATCTGTTGCTTTATCAAAATTTTCAGGAGGATTAGTATTACAAAACAAAATTCCTTGATAATTTTCCATTTGCGTTAAGAACTCGTTTACCTTAAAATCATTATGTCGATTTAGAGAATCTCCTCTGGAATGGAGAAAAGAGTCTGCTTCATCAAATAGCAAAACACAGTTTGTTTCTCGCGCTTCATCAAAAACTTTTCTGATATTCTGCTCTGTTTCTCCACTATAAGGACTAAAAATATCTGATGAATAAACAATCTTTATTGGGATTTCAAGATTTTCTGCAATAGCTTTTGCAAATGCAGTTTTTCCAGTTCCACTTGGACCAAAACTCTTGATTAAACATCCAACTTTCTCACCAGTGTCTTCTTCATATTTCTTTACGTTTTTTACCATCTCCAAAACTTCTGGAATTGAGGGCTCTGTATTTAACGCTTCAAAAGAATAGTTTGTGTTTTTCTTCTCTGATTTCTCCTTGATATTAAACATGTTGTGAATCAAAGCTTTCACATCATCTTTTGAAAAGTTTTCCCCATGAGAAAAAAGTTTTGAAACTCTAATCCATTCTTCTGGTTTAATTCTGTTTTTTTCACAAGTGCTAACTATAGTTCCCAAAATTGATATTGGAATCTGTTTGTTATTTGCAAAAAAACGTTTTGCACAGTATTCATATTTATTCTCTTTTGGGAGTTGTAATTTGCAACTATAAAGTACATTGATATTTCTTTCTTCTAGGCTCTCAATTAGCTTTTGCTTTTCATCAACCTCAGAAAGAAGAACTATTGGATTTTTAGCTTTTGCTAAAATGTCAAAACTACTTTCTAATCCATTATTTTTGGACTGAAGAAAACTCATAAGCCCTTTTTCTTCTTGCTTTTTAATAAGATGCTCAACAATGTTTGAATCAATGAATAAAACCGACTTCTCCAAAGCACACTCTCTTGCAAAGGCATAAATATAAAAAATCAATTCTTTTTGATTTCCAGAAAAATCCTTTGCCACAAGATTTTTTAGCGATAGGTTTTTCTTTGAAGCCCAATATGATGTAAAGTTATTTAATCTATAATTGTTTGTTCCAGATATCAGCACATAGGAACTTTCTTGGTTTTTCATGGATTTTGATATCACTTTTTCACCAAGATTTAACTCAGTTTCATTTAGATTTAATACATCATCATAATCAACGCTATCCAATTCATAATCAAACTCAATATTTGCTTTTTCAAAAGCCTGATTTTTTCCTTGAAAGTAAGAATCAACATAGTAGGCTGTTTCCCAAGAGTCAGAGAAAAATCCAAGATTAATTAGTCTTTCATTGAAGTGTTTTGAGAGTTGAGTTGCTTCTCTTTCTTCTAAATGAGTAAGCCGTGCAAACATTAAATCTTTTATTTCGTCTTTGATTTTTGACGGGTAAAGCCATTCCCATTGGTTATTTAAAACATTTGTAATAAAAAAGATTTGCTCACGATAGTCAAAATCGAGTCCTTGAAAAAAACTTTTCCAAAAAGGCTTTTTCAACAATTCATCTAAAGGATTTTTGATATCTGTGTCCCTATACTTTTCTTTGTAGTAGGCTCTTTGCTTTGCTTCAACGCTCTTAAAAACTTTGGAATATTTTGAAACATCCTCATTAAAATCATCGCACATAGATGATGGTACCTTTTCAAAATCAAATCCATTTTCTGTTTTTAAGCTATTGAACTTTTCACTTTCATAGTTTTCAAGAAAACATAGATACCCATTTATGATATCCATCATGGTTTCTTTTTCTACTACACTTGCAAAAAACTGAATCGAATATTTTATATAAAAGGGTGTTGTCTTTAGAAAAATATATGTAGATAAATCTTTATTATCAAAATCAAGCTTCTTGCCCGAACTGCCGTCAATCTGAGAATCTCTGTTTCTTTCTCGTATAATCATTTTTCCCCCTATAAAATTTTTATAGGTTCATGATAAAAGAGCCGTTATTTTTTTGCATTAAATTCTTCGTTTAAAAAACACCCCTACCCTACCCTACTCCAACTGAAAAATTAAAAAAATAGTAACAAACTTTCAACGCAAGGGCTTTTTTTCATAGAAAATGGTAACAAATTATCAACGCTTTTGGACAATAGTAACAAATTTTCAACGGTTCAAAGAATAAAAGTCGGATTTAGAGAAAATTTGAAATTTAAAAGCTTGGATTTTGGATTCTATTTGTAGAAATATTCAGGAATAAAAACGAGAAAAACCACTTTTACTGTGAAATCTAAGTAAAAAAATGGCTTTTTATAGGAAATATCATAAATATTTGGGGTTTTTGGAGGGAAAAAATAGTAACAAACTTTCAACGCTGAAGGTTGTTATTATGGAAAATAACTAGTAACAAACTCTCAACGCCCATTCGCATAAATAGTAACAAATTTTCAACGAAGATGTGAATATCAACTTTTTGTTCCAAACTCTCAACGTTTTTGCACAAAATTTCTGTGGAAAAGCAGCTTTTTTAGTAACAATTTATCAACGAAATCTAAAATACCATATTTCTTTATATTCAAAGCATTTACATCTTATTACCACATATATCAAGTCCAAACTTTCAACGAAATGGTAACAAAAAATTAATTTCTTCTATATAAACAAATAGTTAACAAATAATTTTTAAATACAAGTAGTAATATCTGTTGAAATGTGCATAACCGTTGAAAAACTGTTACCCACATTTTCAACATTAAATTACTGAAGTTACTAGCATATATCTAGAATCATTGTTTTCAATAACTGGTTTACTTTTATTGAATGTAATGCCATCATTTGCTTGATTAATGCTAACATTCAAATCAGGATAATATTTTTCTTTAATAGTTTTAATTTGTTCCTTCAAGTAATTCCAGTTTACACGTTCTTCAGACTCATATCCTTCTTTGTTCCCTTTTACAGGCATAAATTGATCAACCAATGCTTTTCGAGAAATGCAAAGAGGTTCACCTTCTTTTATCGAATTATTTCGATAAACAAACCATGTATATAAATCTTTTCCAACTACACTTTTAATTTCTTTATAAACAGAATAATTAATTGGAACTGCGTGTTCTTGAGATAACTGAGTAAACTTTTCTGAAAGGACGATTTTAAAACCGATACTTTTTTTGTTATGGTTTTCATCCTCAATATCAATATATTGCATACTCTCAAAGAACGGAATAACACCTGTACTATGCAAAGTTGCAGTTACATTGCCATAAAGTTGCTCATCATCATCCATCATTTCTTCAAACAAATATGCATTTGTAGATTTTGTTCTTTTTTCTTTGAAAACGAATGTTGAACCAGAAAAGCATTCAAGTTGCTCTTTGATTTCTTTTCCACGTTGTTTTGGTAGTTGCAATTCATCAAGAAGATTTTGAAGGGAATTATATTCCAAAACAATTGGTTCTCCAGGTTTGTTTTTTTTCAAAACTGCATGGGTTGTCAAAATTGATAAAAGCAAACGTCCGTTTTTTCCAAAAGGAACTTTTGTATCACTAGTTAATGTTAAAGAAATGTTGTTGTATTCACGTTTGAATGTATTTTTCTTAACATCTTTTAGTGGCAAAGAAGCTGCAATAAAAGGACTGGACATATAACTTCTATATTGAACAATCTCTTTTGTTTGGCTTTCCATTTCTGCAAGAGGAAATAATTCTGTATCAAGATTTTTGATAATATCTGACATCTATTCTCCCCTAGCGTCTTTTATATGAGTGTTGAGAAATTGTTACTTTCCCAGCTTCTAAATCTTCCTTAAAATAATCCATGGCACACATAACAAAGTGATTCATTGAAATATTTTTCATTGCACAAAAAGCTTTGAAATTGGCTCTTTCGCCTTTTGCCATTGAAACAAGGAATTTTTCTTTCTTTTCTTTTTCTTCTGGTTTTGCTGGTTCTACAACCGGCTCTGCAGCTTTTGCCACAGTTTCAACTATCGGAGCTGGAGAGGAAACTGGAGTTTCTACAACTGCAGGTCTTGGTGATGAAAAGTTGGCATTGATTGCTGCTGCAAGAGGATCTTGTTTTTTTACAGTTGCACTTGCATTGAAGTTTTCAGGCTTTTTCATTATTTCATTTCCTTTGTGATATTTTCGATAGCATCTAAAGTTTCTTTTCTTGCTGTAATGTTCTTATCTTGAACATAGCGTTTTAAGATTTGAGCTTTTACAAAGGCTGTATCAGTTGGGATAGTTAGGAATTGTGTATCATCAAAATTTCTCATGAAGTTTTCTGCAAAAAGAGATTGGAACTTCATACGTTTATCTTGCTGATTCAAAATTACAAATGAGATTTTTGAAAGTAAGTCATCACAACGAATTTCTTTTGTTGTTGTGTCTAAGTTTTCAATAAGAGTTTGAAATCCGTCTGCAGAGAATTGGTCCAATTTCAAAACAGGAACAATTACGTCAGCTGTTACAGCAACACCTTTTTCAAAGTTACCGAAAGCTGGAGATGTATCTGAAATTACATAATCAAAATCAGCTACTGCAGGAAAGATGATATCTGCAAATGCATAATATTTATTTGTTGTTGATGCATAAGCTTGAAGATTTCCATTGATTGCGAATGTTGGAAGGATATAAAGATTTTCAACAATTGTTGATGAAATAGCGTCTTCTACTTTTACTTTTCCAGTAAGAACGTCTGCTAATTCGTATTGAAAGTTAGTTGCTAACCATGATGAAGAATTGCCCTGAGGATCACAGTCGATTAATAATGTTTTGTGTCCTTGTAATGCAAGTTGGATTGCACATGTTACGGAAACAGAAGTTTTTCCTGTTCCACCTTTTCGATTTAAAAAACTAAAAGATTTCATTTTTTCCCCTCTTCTTACACTATAAACCTATATTTATATGTTTTCAAGTATAAAAATATCAAAAGATATATAAATATATCAAAAAGTATATATTTATATATTCGGAATAAGATAATTTTTTTTGAATGGGGATTTTTGCCATCGTGAAAAAAAAGGAAAAATCCAAAGATTTCGATAAGAATAACTCCTCGTGTGAATAAGTCCTTTTTCAAGGCTTAACAGAAACCTGCTAGCTCGTTGCTGTAGTCTTTATAATTTTCTTCTGCATCACTTTGTTCTTTTGATTTTCTTTCAACAAAGGGATTAATGCTATCAGGAACAATTTTTATCTTTGAAAAATTTTTACCATCTTTTTCCCAGCGTTCTTGTTCAAGATGTCCTTCAATAGAAACAACTGTTCCCTTTACTAAATGTTTTTGAAGACTTTCTGCTTCCTTTCCAAAAACGGTGAAGTCAAAAAACGAAACTTTATCTTCATATTCTCCATCTTTGTTTTTGTAGTTACGGTTTACAGCCAATGTGAAAGTTAGTAAAGAAATTCCATTTCCTTTTATTTCTAAATCAGGTTGCTTTACAACTCTCCCAAGTAAACATGTTTTGTTCAAATCTGATGCCATATTTTTTCCTCCCATTCCTTATGACAAAAATTTGATAATCAAATTTCAAAAATTGGATATCTTAAATGTAGTCAAATTTTTTATTACCGTTTACTAATTTTACTAAAAAGTGGAAAACAAAAAAAATAAATTTCTCGTTTAAATTGATTTTAAATCTGGATGATTTTCTGCCCCCTAAATTTTCAAAAAAATATCCATGTAAATTTACATGGTAAAAATCGTATAATTATCAGTTAGTCTGAATGTTAAATATATATAGAATTATTAGCATCGAGGCTTACTTGGAATAGGTTGTGGGTTGTAGGGAAAGTACATGTGCCTATTTTATTCAAAATTTGTATTTCTATTTTTTAATTTGTATATTTGCAATACTTCGGTTCCTTCGCAGGAACTGATGTCTAAACTATAATCAAATTAAATTTTAATATTATGTAACGATAGGATAACTGTGCACATAGCACAAGGGTTCTACGCATATCCCTGCCGTACAAGGACTACTCCTATCAACTGTGAGTAGAGGCGAAAAGCAAATAAGAGAATAATTTATAATCTGTATGCTTAGTATTGAAGTATGCAAAAACATTCTAAAAGAAAATGAATTAAGGCTCGATGATAGCCAAGTAAAAGAAGTAAGAGAATACTTATATGCCGTTGCTAATATAGCATTTAAGGCAATGAATAATAACGAAGAAAATAAAGTTGGAGATAGTTATGGAAATTAAAAATGTCATTCTGTATTGTCGTGTATCGACAGAGGAACAGGAGAAAGGTAGCTCACTCAACTGGCAGGAGGACTATCTCCGCCGTTATTGTGGGATGAAGCACTAC
>JAZQUR010000003.1:0-25067 GCA_045631425.1 Treponemataceae bacterium
CATTGATGTTAAAACTGCTGATTTTCCTTCTGCGTAAACACCTTCTGCGTATTGGTCAGAGTCTACACCGATTGACCATACGTTTTTACCTTGTGAACGATATTCTTTAGCTTGAGCAATTGTACCGTTTCCTGTTCCACCAGCTGCTGAGAAAATAGCGTATACGCCATTGTCATACCAGTTTTTAGCTTGAGCTTTTGCAAGTTCTGGTTTACCCCAGTCGTTTGCGTAGTAGTCTACGATTTCTGCATCTGGGAAAATTGCTTTAATACCTTGGATGTAACCCATTTCGAATTTTGTAATTGTTGTTCCAGGGATACCACCGATAAATCCAAATTTAGGATTTTCAATTCCGTCTTCTTTTGCTTGAAGAGCAGCTGCTAAACCAACAAGATATGAACCTTGTTCTTCTGCATATACATATTCAACTACGTTAGGTTGTCCAATCCAGTTAACATCAACAATCATGAATTTTTGATCAGGATATTGTGGAGCAACTTCTGTTAGTGCATCTGCAAATGTGAAACCTGTTGTAAGAATAAGATCATAACCTTCATCTGCAGCAAGTTTTAATGTAGGAATATACATATCTTGTGTTTGACATGTTACAACATCATAAAGAGTACCGCGGTTTGCTTGATTTTCCCAAGTATCACCATAGTATTCTAGGATTCCTCTCCAAGCTGCAGCATTGAATGATTTATCATCAATACCAGTTGCGTCTGTAATAAGACGTACAGTTGGACGAGAATCTGTAGTTGTAGCTTCTTTTTTGCTACATCCAACAAAAACACAGCATACAAGTACTAAAGCAATAAGCACTAGTCCTAGTTTTTTCATTTGAAATCCTCCAAAATACAGGTGTTCAAAGGATACTACGTTCAATCCTTTGAGTCACCTTTGTTTATGTTCTCAAAAAAATGAAGAACAAAATTTATAATCACCCAAAAGGGAAATTATTTAAGCAAATATTCAACTAATATTGTACAAGCGAATTGCTGAAAATACAATTATTTTCCAACTCCAGATTTTTGGTCTGCTTCCATTTTGTTTTTCCAAACGATGATTTTTTTCTTTAGTTCTTCTGCTTCATCTTTTTCGTTTAGCATAATATTAATTCTTCGTAATGCCAACAAATAGTTAATTGCAAGACGAATATCATCAATACGTTTGGTTGAAAGTTCGTATCGGTCACGATAGTTGGTTGCAGATTCGTTTAAAAGTTTTTTTATCAAACGCAAATAATAAATTGTGTTATCAAAATCTGGAGAACGTGGGTCAAAGTAATTTTTAGAAGCTTCACGCATATCAATCATGTTTTTTGCAACAGTTGCGTATCGACCTTGAAGCTCAACAAAAGACCAACGCCATTTTGTGTTATCGCCGTAAGCATCAATTAGTAAACGGATAGCAAGTCCAAGTTTTCTTGCAAGGAAATATCGCTTTTCAAATGGCACAGAAGCAATCTCGTCAACTTTTTCAGCATAATCAGCGTAAGGAGCATCTACAAAATTGGTAACAATTTCTTCAAGATAGATAATGGCTTTGTACAAAGTTTTACGAGCTTCATTTAAAGCATCTGTATTTTTTGTATCTAGTAAAGTTACTGAAAGATTATTTATTATCATATAAAGAGATGAAACATAAATCATTTCTTCACATAAAATCATTTTTTTATAGCCAATACCAGAAACATCTTTTGTTATTAAAGATACAAGACTTTCTTCTTTTTCAAAAGATTTTTGAATCATATCCTTGTATGGTTGACACTTTTTGTTAAATAACTCGCGACTTTCAGCAGCAATTTTAGCCATAATTTCCTCCTAACCACAAATTTGCTATAACAACTTTGTGATAAAATCCTCTCCTACTTTTGAAAAAAGATTTTATCAAAGTATAAAATGTCTAGTTTTTTTGAAGCAACATTCTAGCGTGTTCTAAAGAAGCTTCACTTAAAGCATCTCCAGACAACATTCTAGCAATTTCTGTAACTCTTTCATCTGGAGATAACTCATTTACAGAAGTTGTTGTTACAGAATCTTTTAACCCTTTTTCAATCTTAAATTGATTATCGGCAAAGGCTGCAATACTTGCCAAGTGGGTAATACAGAAAATTTGATGATTTTTTGACAACTCTTTAATGTGATGACCAACACTTACAGCAACTTCACCACCAATTCCAGTATCAATTTCGTCAAACACCAAAGTTTCTGTTGTATCTTGATTTTCAGTACTACACAAAACAGTTTTTAGCGCCAACATTACACGGGACAACTCACCACCAGAAGCAATTTTTGACAATGGTTTTAGAGGTGACCCAACATTTGCGCTGAAAATAAACTCGATATCATCAATTCCGTATGGACCGCATTTTTGAGCATCTGTATCCCCCGGCTTCAAATCAACTAAAACGGTAAATTCAGTGCCTTTCATGCCAAGGTTAGATAAAACCTCAACCACCGCATTTGACATCCTAGAAGCCGCCATTTTTCGCTTCTCAGAAAGATTTTTCGCGTGAGTGTAGACCTTTGCTTCAAGAGCCTTTATTTCATCACGAAGGATACTGATTTTTTCCTCAGATGAACTTAAATTTTCTAATTGGATTTTTGCATTTTTTGCATATTCAATAACTTCAGAAATTGGAGAATTTACGCTAGATGCATATTTTTGCTTTAATTTGTAGATTTCAGTATTTCTCTCTTGAATTTCACGCAAACGTTCAGGATCAAAAGTCAATGAATTTCTATAATTTTTCAATTCTTCTGAAATATCAGAAAGTTCGTAAAAAGCATTTTCAATTCGTGCTTGAAGACTTTCCAATTCTCTATCGATTTCAGAGCTGCGAGTAACATTTCCATTTAATTTTTTCAAAAGTGATAAAATTGTTCCTTCCCCACTTGAAAGGATAGAAACTCCGTTATCCACATCACTATAAAGTTGTTCATATTGCAAAAGTTTTGCTTCTTCTGTTGCTAGGTCTTCATCTTCAAAAGGTTTTAGCTTACTTTTTTCGATTTCTTCGATTGCAAAAGAAAGTAACATCACCTTTTCTTTTTTTTCAGAATCTGATGTGGACATTTGAGCCAAGGCTTTGCGTTTTTCCACCAAAGATGAATACATAGCTGTAAATTCAGCAACTTCTTCTTCGATTCCAGCGTATGAATCAAGATATTTTCTGTGATTTTGAGCATACATCAAAGCCTGATGTTCGTGCTGCCCATGAATATCAAATAAAAAGCTTGTAAACTCAGCAAGTTCTGCTCTAGTTACTGGAGTATTTTGAATCCAACTGGCAGATTTTCCAGAATCTTTTATAACTCGGCGAATTAAAACAGAAGAATCTTCAACTTCGATAGCACGTTCTTCAAGCCAAGCATAAGCTTCTTTGCAATTTTGATTTAATGATAATGAGCCAGAAACAATAGCTTCCTTAGTTCCGTTTCGAATTTGATCAACACTTGCTTTTCCACCAAGTAAAAAAGACAAAGCCCCAATCAAAATTGATTTACCAGCACCAGTTTCACCAGTTAAAACTGTAAATCCCTTTGAAAAGTCAATATTACAAGAGTCGATTAAAGCAAAATTTTTAATTTGTAAACTGTCAAGCATTTGGACCACCAGACCAATTTAGTTTAGATTGTAAAGCCGAATAAAAAACAGTTGAATCACAACCAGCAAGTAATGCTTTTTCTTTATTCCTCTGTATTATTATAGTATCATCCTTCATTAATTTTTTAATTTCTTGTCCATCACAAGACAAAACAATTTCAGCCCCACGTGATGGCAAAACTTTTATCACAAGTTTTCCTGCTGAGTTTAATACTAAAGGACGATTTGAAAGTGAAAATGGACAAATTGGACTTAAAACAAAAACATCCAAATCAGAATCCACAATAGGACCACCAGCAGCCGCAGAATATGCAGTTGAACCAGTTGATGTTGCCACAATCACACCATCAGCCTTGAACTTGCCAAACGAGCGATTATTATACTCGATATCAAGCTCGGAGATTTGCGCAGGTCCACCAGTTCTAATTACAGCATCATTTAGTGGAGTGGAAACAAAAATCACCTCATCTTTTCTGACAACTTGAACATTTAACAAAGTCCGCTCTGCAACAGCAAGTTTTCCCTCTAAAAATGATGATAAATCTTCTTTCCACTTACAAGGATCGATTCCTGCGATAAAACCAAATTGACCAAGATTTATCGGGAAAATAGGGATTTGCTCTTTTGCAGCAATTCTTGCAGCATACAAAACAGTGCCATCACCACCAAGAGTTATAACAAATGAAATCCCTTCCAAAGAAAAACCTTTAGATTCTTTTTCAAAAAACAAAAAAATAGACTCCATATCTCTTTCTTTTAGGAAAGCTTCAATATCCTTTGAAAGTAGAAACGCTTCTTCTTTGTATCGATTTAGGATGATGAGACACTTTTTCATAATTATGGTAATGTAGCTAGAATTTTAGCGATTTTTGACGCTTGAGAACTTCCAAGCATTGGATACAACGGGAAATTTACACAACGCAAATACAAAGAACGAGCATTTATACAATGACTTGCAGCTTGCCCTTCCTCGCCACGTTTTGCAACCACAGAGCCTTCAAAAGCAGGTCCTACTTCGATTTCTTTTTTATTTGCATATTGTTTAACATCTTTCATTCCACTTTCTAAAACAACTGGAAATGAAAAAACTGATTGAACTTCACCATCTACAGCAGCAACCAAAGACTTGTGGCGTCCTTGCATTAAAGAACGGATGTACATTTCATACATACCACGACGAATTTCTTCATTTTTGGTAGCTTCTTTTAATTGGATAAAAGCCAAAGCAGCGTTAATATCTGGAAGTTTGTCAGTTACAGGAGAATTTTCTGCAATCATTTTTAGAGCAGACCAATCACGAGGTAAAGGTGCAAGCAAACATGCTCCACCACCTGCAGTCAATAAATCTCTTTCCTCTAAGCCTAAAATTGAAAAAACACCAAAAGTTCCTGCTTTTTTCTCAGAAATAGAAGCAAGAGAACTTTGAGAAATATCTTCGATTACAGGGATACCAAGTTCTAAAATTTCTTCAAAATTTGGAAGCAATCCTGATGTTTCATGATAAAGTAAAACCTTACCACCATCAATCATTCCCTGCTTAATAGTTTCAACTTCTACTAAAGCATTATTTGGAGAAACATCTAAAATTAAAGGGATAAAACCTAAATCCTCGATTGCAGAATATTGCCAATCAGGAGCTAGGGCCGAAATCATGATTTTTGAATTTGGTTCTAATTGAAAAGCTTTTAGTGCGTACTTCAAGGCTAGAGCTGGACTTCGCAAAGCCACAACTCCACTAACCCCAAAGAATTCTTTTACAGATTGCACTAAACGCAGATTTAACTCACCTGGACCTGTTTTTTCTTCCACTAAGCAAGATAAAACAGCATCCATTTCTTTTCTGCGAATAGTTGAACTATATAATTGAATCTTCATTATTAAATATTAAATCCTAATTAAATCTTTTAGGAGTCAGCTCCAACAAGTTTTTGTAAGTCTTTTGGATTGAAAACACGTCTAATATCAAGAATAATTAGATATCCGTTTTCTTGACGTATAACTCCATTGATATATTCTGTACCAATACCAGTCAACATTTGTGGTGGTGGTTTAATTTCGTCATTTTTTACTTGAACAACTCTTTCAATTCTATCAATGATGATACCAATTTTGATTCCATCAATATTTAGAATGATAAATCCACCCTGATCTTCTTCATCTTCATCTGTTTTTACTACTTGTTCAATACGAAATCGTTTATGCAAACTGATAACAGGAATAATTTCACTACGAAGGTTAAAAATACCTTCAACATAATATGGAGCATTAGGAATTGGACGAATGTTTTGAGTTTTTACAATCTCCTTAACATCCATAATATCAACACCGTACAACTCTTGGCCAAGTTGAAATGTTACAAGTTGAAATTGAGATTCGCCGACAGCCATTTTTTCTCCTAAAAATTAGTATACTTAAATTATAGCACAAAATGCCTTTATGTCAGAATACATTGATTTATTATTTTTTACAAGTTAGAAATTTTTTTGATAATTTTTTTCTAATTTTATGAAAAAAACATATGATTTTGGATAATTTGATCTAAATCCATAACTTTGTTAAATATCAAAAATTTTTTTGTAAAACCAGAAATGCAGGTAGTCTAGAAACAGGAACTTCAAGCCCTAAACTCCCCGTGATTAAGTTCTCCAATAACTGTAGAACCGAAACAAAAAAAAGGACTAGCCATTACAGCCAGTCCTTCCAAATCCCACCCACTAGGTAAAGATTTATTTGATGTTGTAGCGCTTGTTAAAGCGTTCGATACGACCAGCTGTGTCAACAAGTTTTTGTTTACCTGTGAAGAATGGGTGACAAGCTGAACAAATTTCAACATTGATGTCTTTTACTGTAGAACGTGTTTCGATTACGTTACCACATACACATGTAATTTTTGTTAATTCGTAGTTTGGATGAATTCCTTCTTTCATCTTTTGCCTCCTGAATATTAATAAAAGATTTGCCCGAATACTTAAAGTTATAACTCAAAAAGTATTCACAAATCCAAAATTTTATCATTCACTTACACTGTTCATTGAACGTAGGAATGCTTCATTATTCTTACTTTTTCGCATTCTGTCAATAACTAATTCCAAAATTTCTCCATCATCCATAGGACTTATGATATTTCGGAAGCCCCAAATCTTTTGAAGTTGCTCTTCAGTAAGAAGTAAGTCTTCTTTTCGGGTACCAGATTTCTTAATATTGATAGCTGGAAACAATCTTCTGTCTGCAAGTTTTCTATCAAGATTGATTTCCATGTTACCAGTTCCCTTGAATTCTTCAAAGATAACTTCGTCCATACGGCTACCAGTTTCAATCAATGCTGTAGAAATAATTGTCAAACTTCCGCCTTCTTCTACGTTACGAGCCGCACCGAAAAATCTCTTTGGCTTGTGAAGTGCGTTTGAATCAACACCACCAGACAAAACTTTTCCAGAAGTTGGTACAGTTTGGTTATAAGCACGAGCCAAGCGTGTTATAGAATCCAAGAAAATTACAACGTCTCTTTTGTGTTCTACAAGACGTTTTGCTTTTTCTAGAACCATTTCTGCAACTTGAACGTGGCGAGAAGCTTGTTCATCAAATGTTGATGAAATAACTTCCGCATTGATAGAGCGTTCCATTTCTGTTACTTCTTCTGGACGTTCATCAATTAAAAGCACGATAATTTTGATTTCTGGGTGATTTGCAGTGATTGCATTAGCCACTTTTTGCAAAAAGATTGTTTTACCGGCTTTTGGAGGAGCAACAATCAAAGAACGCTGCCCTTTTCCGATTGGAGAAAACAAGTCCATAATACGAGTTGAAAGCTCATCTGTTTTAGTTTCAAGGTGAATCTTCTCGTTTGGATAAAGTGGTGTTAAGTTTTCAAATGGAATACGAGTTTGAGCAACTCTTGTATCATCATCGTTTACAGTTTCAATGCGTAACAAAGCAAAGAATCTTTCACCATCTTTTGGAGAACGGATTTGACCGTAAACAGTATCACCAGTTTTTAAGTTGAAAAGTCTGATTTGACTTGGTGAAATGTAAATATCATCTGGTCCTGGCAAATAGCTGTTCTGTGGAGAACGTAAAAATCCGTAACCATCTGGTAGGATTTCAAGAACACCAGAAGCAAAGATAATTCCACCAAAACTTGTGTGAGCTTTCAAAATTGCGAAAATCAACTCTTGCTTCTTCATTGGAGCAAGCTCATCCCGCTGTAATCCGTATTGAGTTGCAAATTCTCTCAAATCGTGCATTTTCATAACGGATAAATTATTGATAATCAATTTTGGTTTTTCTTCGCCCATTTTATCAAAATCCATATTTGCTTTTGATTCAGGATTTTTTAGAGCATCAAAATTTTCATCAGAATTTTCAGTGTTATCTACTGGTTTTGCTTTAAATTTCTTTTTTACAACTTTTACAGGTTGTCCGTCATTTTCGTTTTTTTCTACACGTTTAATCAATTTTGGACGAATAACAACCTTCTCTCTCGTTACAGACTCATCTTGTGATTCTTGACTTTCAGACGCGTTTCCATCCTCAACGCTATCTTCTGATGTAAAGGCAAGATCTAAATCTTCTTGTTCTTCAATTCCCGATGTAATTTCTGAATCAGACGTATCGATAAAACGTCTTCTTTGAATCGGTGCCATAAAAACTCCATATAAAAATGTTAGTGAATATATAATATGCTTGAATTAGCACTATCTAGATGTGAATTGATGATAAATCAACTATAATTCACAAAATATCACATGTCAAGTTAATTATTCTTCATCTGAAGATTCTGCATCATCTTCAGGATTATCTGATTTTTCATCACTTTCTGTTTTTCCCAAAACAGCTTCTTTGTACTCTGCAGCAGTTACAGAAAAAATATCTACATTTGCAGGTTTATCAAGCATAGAAACTTTTCCTTTAAAATCTACATTATCAGCAATTCTTAGTTTTTTTGTTGTAATATCACCTTCAATTTTTCCACCAGAACTCATTTCTAGTTTTGAATCAGCATAAATATTACCTTTTACACTTCCAGCAATTAAAATTTCGTTTGCAGACATAGAATCAACATTACAAACAGCAGTTTTTGCAATTTCCAAATTTCCTGTTGATTTAATAGTTCCTTCAAAATTTCCTGTAATAACTAAATTATCTGTATATTCCAAAACTCCAGAAAAAGAAGTTTCTTCGCCAAAAACTGTCAAATTAGATTGATTTTTATTACGAGTCATTTTTGCTCCCAAAAAGCTAACAATTTTTATTTCAAACACTGGAAAAACAGTGTCTTATAAATTTGCAACGCAAACAAAATATATTTTATTTCTTGTAAACTTGCTTAATTCCACCAAAAACTAGCAAAATCAATGCAAAAACGGTAAAAATCACTCCAGGATAATCACCAAATTTTGTATAAATTGTTGATTTATAATCATGGATCAAAGGAACTGTTCCAACCAAAAATCCTTCTTCAAAAGAATTGATAGAGGCAACAATTCGGCCATTTGGATCGATTATTACAGTTTCACCAGAAGCAGTAGCCCTTACAGAAGGCACTCTATTTTCCACAGAACGGAAAACAGCCATTGATAAGTGTTGCAACTGACAAGCTCTACTATTTGCCCAAGCATCATTTGACATATTTACAAAGGCTCTTGCTCCATTATTCACAAACCTTCTTCCAATATAACCAAAAGTATCCTCAAAACAAATAGGAATTCCAAATTTTAAACCATCAATTTCGAAAACCACAGCTTCACTTCCCTTTTCCCAGAAGTGAGTGTCATTTTCTTCCAATAATTTATATACAAAAGGTAATTGTTTCTTAAAAGGAAAATGCTCAGTAAATGGAACTAAATGCATTTTTCGATATTTTTCAGGATTTGGAGGAATAACATTTTCACCAGGTGTAAAAACCAAAGCAGCATTATAATCTAAAAGTTCGTAAACACCCTCAGAATTATATCCTAAAACTCCGTCATCATTACCAATAACGAAAGGCACTTCCTTAGAATCAATATATTTTAATAATGTTTCAACTGTATTAAAAGTTTTGCGATTTTGTCTTTTTTCATAATGCCATTGAATTCTTGGAACAAAAGCAGTTTCTGGCCAAACAACAAAATCAACATCAGAATCACTTGCTAAAGCTTCGTCTGAAAGTCGCATTAAAACATCTAAATTTTCTGCATAAACATCAGAACCACCAACCCAAGGGTCAGCATTTGTTTGAATTAATGCAACTGTTCTTGTTTCATAGGATGAATAATCTTTTTGGGATGTAAAGCCAAATATCAAAATAGAGGCAAAAACTACAAGCCAAATACAACCAGATATTTTATGATTTAAGATTTTTTGTTTCCAAGTCTTTGCTTCATCTGTAATAACTTGTGTAATCCATGCTGATGTAAAAGTGATTACTGCACTTAAACCAAAAACACCTAACAAAGAAGCAGATTGGATAAAAGGAATAAATTTCCAATGGGAATAAGCTGTAACACCATAATTAAAACCTGTAAAACCTTTTGTTTTCACAAATTCGTAAGCGCACCAAACAACCCATTGGGCAAATGCTTTATTTTTTGGAAACCATTGAGCAACTGCTTTCATTAACGGAAAAGCAATCATTAGGTAGATACCATACATCCCTGCGATAACAGGCATTGATGCAGGATTAAAAGTTCCTAACCATGATACGAAAACACAATATGACAAAATACCATATGCAAAACCGTATAACCAAACAGTTTTCCATGAAGCACGCTGTGTTAATAAAAAAACGGGAACAAAAGCGAAATATGATAAAAAAGGCAATCCAGAATTACAGAAATCTGTAGGGTGTGCTAAAGCGAAACACAACACACCACCTATCAACAAACCTAGATTTTGTAAAAAAAATTTCTTATTTACCATCTATAAGTGCCATTATTTATTTGGAGTTTTTAATTCCCACAAAGCATTTTTTAATTCTTGACCAGAACGGAAAGCAGCTACGTAGTGAGGTTCAACAGAAACAGGAGCACCAGTTTTTGGATTTCTAGCTTTTTCTCTACCTTTTCTTAATCTTAACTCAAAAGTACCAAAACCACGTAATTCAATAGTTGAACCATCTTTTAAACTATTCTTAATTTCTTCCAATAACGATTCTAGTACATTTTGTACAACTTTTTTTTCACAATCAATTTTAGAATGAACGGATTCTACTAAATCAAATTTTGTTACTTTATTTCCTGCCATAATAGACCTCAATATTTAATTATTTAGTGATTTTTATTGCACTTGATTTTTTTATGTGCTTAGATTTTTATAAAAAAGATTTATTTTATTTTTATTAATTTAAAAAAGAAAAGTGGAGAAACCGAAAATCCAAAGAAATGGAGTTCTCGGTTCCTCCTTAAGCCTTATTTCTCTGCTGCAAATGTAACATTATAAAGTTTCATCATGCGTGATTTCTTACGAGAAACGGCATTCTTAGACAAAATTCCTTTGCCTCCAGCTGTATCAAGTTCTTTTACAAGAGCTTTTAGTCTTTCTGAAGCAAGGGCAGAGTCTTTAGCATGTACAGCTTCTATAAATTTTCTAGCGCTAGTGCGTGCTGAACTTTTTGCTGCTTTATTGCGCATGCGGCGTTCTTCGCTCTGTCTATGTCTTTTTTCTGCAGATGATTGTTTAACTGCCAAAGGAGACCCTCCAAACTAAAACTTAGAATATGTTATCAAACAGATTTTGATTAGTCAAGTATATTTTGCATATCTAATTCAGTTTAATGTTTAAATTTATGCTAATTTTCTTAGTATAAATGTGTTGACTACAAATTGTTATTTGTGTATATTTTACTAGAATATATTTATTCGGAGGCAAAACATGGCTGGAGCAAGTAAAAACTCTCGTACTACAGTTGCTACACATAAGTTCTTCTGTTCTTGTGGTGGCGAAGTTGCAATGAAGACACTGTTTGAAAATGGTAGACTAAAAAACGTTGCCGAATGTTCAAAATGTAACCGTGTTGAACGTCGTCCAAAAGACTTCAAATAAATCGACATTGTTTGTAAAAAGGACTGTCAAGATATTATCTTGATTCGGTCCTTTTTTATTTTAAACAATTATCAACTTATCTAATTATCTAAAAAATTCTTTAATTATCTAAAAATCTTTCAACAGCAGAAATTACATTATCTAAAGATGAAAAACATGTCTTTGAACGAGGCACACTATCAACAAAAAATCTTCCATAAAGTTTTGTAACAAGACGATTATCTAAAACAGTTACACATCCCCTATCCTTTCCAGAACGCATTAAACGCCCAAAACCTTGCTTAAATTTGATAACAGCTTCCGGCACACTTAATTCCATAAAAGATTTTCCACCATTTTTATCAATATTTTCAGAACGAGCTTGAAAAACTGGGTCTGACGGCACAGAAAATGGCAATTTTACAATTATCACATGAGATAAAGATTCTCCTGGAACATCCACCCCTTCCCAAAAGGAATCTGTTGCAAATAAAACGCTAGAAGTTTCCTCTTTAAACTTTTTCAAAAGTCTAAACCGGTCATCATCACCTTGTTTGTAAACTTTTATTTTATTTTTCATTAATTTTACAGAGCAATAATTATAAGCGTAATACAAAGAGTCGTAAGAGGTAAACAAAACCAAAGTTCGGCCAGAAGAAGCCAAAATCAACCGTTCAAGACTTGATTCAAGCCAATTTTGAAAATTATTTTGAGTTGGTAATGGGGCGTCTGTTACCACCGAAAACAAAAGATTATTTTCATAAGGAAAAGGTGATTCAAAAACACCTTGGTTTACACGACTCGATTCTTGAAAATTTATGCCTGTTCGATATTTCCAAAAAGAAAAATCATTTGCGATTTGAAGAGTTGCTGAAACACAAACAACCGATTCCATAGGCTCAAAAACACCACAATTCATAGTCGAAGCAATTTGAAGAGGTGTCTCAATAAATCGCAAGAAAATAGCTCCAGAAGACAAAATTCGCTTTTCAATCCAAAAAACTGAATCAGGACGTTCTTCCCAAGTGAGAAAATTTTTGCAAATCATTCCGTAGCATTCGATTCGTTTTAGAACTTGCTTAACTTCCCACACAGAAGGAAGTTCTAAATCTTTTTCCTTAACACCGTCCAAAAGTTTTCTGACAATTCCAACAAACTCATAAATTGATACATTTAACTTTTCGATAGATTCCAATAATTTATCTGCGAAAGATGATGTTGCATCACACAAACGCCATGTAAACTGATTTTGAAGCAATTCTAAACCAACATCCTCTAAAAGTTGAATATTAACCTTAACCTGATCAATCAATGCTACAACTTCGTTCATTTCGATTGGAGAATCTGATAATGCGTGCAAAGAAAATAACAAACCTGTCGCAGAAGATTTTCGCTGTCGATACAAAAGATTTATTTGCTTTTGAATAGAAAACTTATTTAGATTTTCAGAGAAAAAACTTGTGGCAGCCGATTCAATTCCGTGAGCTTCGTCAAATATCAACCTAGTATAAGGAGGCAAAACAGCCGCTTCATCATATTTTTGGGTAGACAATCGAAGTTGAATATCAGAAAATAACAAGTGATGATTTACAATAAGGATTTTTGCTTCATTGGCCGCTTTTTTCACTCGCATAACAAAGCATTTATCAAAATAAGAACAACGATTTCCCATACAAGCTTCTGACTCAGAGTTTATACGCTGCCATATCGCTTCTTGTGGTAAAAAAGATAATTCGCTTTTTGAGCCAGTATCCGTTGTGTTTACCCACTCTGTTATAAGCTTAAGCTCTTCTTCCTCTTCAAAAAACAAATCCTTTTCATCTTGCAAATCGTGAAGTCGGCGCAAACAAACATAATTTTGACGACCTTTCAAAAGCAAAAACTTTTCATCAATTCCAAGGATTTTTTGCGCCTGAATTATATCCTTTTCTGCTAACTGTTGCTGAAGATTGATTGTTCCTGTAGAAATTACAACTCGCTGATTATTTTGTTTAACCCACATTAAAGCTGGTAACAAATATGCATAAGACTTACCTACCCCAGTACCTGCTTCAAAAACCCCAATTTGATTTTCATTAAAACAAGAAGCGATATTTTTGGTAAGTTCTAACTGAGAAAGTCTTTCTTCAAAATCAGGATTACTTTTAGCCAAAGCTCCTTCATTTGATAAATATTTTGCAACCTTATTTTCGTCGATTTTATTGTGCATATCCAAATTAATTTTACATCAAAAAGATAAAAAAGCAAAAAAAAAGGAACTAGCATTTACTAGTTCCTTTTACATCTCCTAGGGGAATTGAACCCCTGTTGTCGGGATGAAAACCCGATGTCCTAACCACTAGACGAAGGAGACATACTCAACGATTAAGAATATACACCACAATTTATTTTTAGTCAATAGTTATTTTTATTTTTTTCAAAAAAAATGTAAAAAATAAAAAACTAGAAATGGGCAAAAAAAAGGAACTAGCATTTACTAGCTCCTTTTACATCTCCTAGGGGAATTGAACCCCTGTTGTCGGGATGAAAACCCGATGTCCTAACCACTAGACGAAGGAGACATCATCTGATGAATATTTTTATACACTTTTATAATTTTTTAGTCAATAGATATTCTACTATCAAACAAAAAAATTCAAAAAATTATACAAAATACAGTACTACTTAAAATTGCAGTTCCAGTTTTGCAGAAAGATTTTCATACAATTTCTGAACATCATCATTTTCTAAGCCCAATTTCATGGATTTTTTTACATCTTCCATTGCGGACTTAAAATCACACAAGTGATATTCTGACAAAGCCTTTCGATAATAAACATGTGATTGATATTCGTTTATTTCCAATGACTTGCTAAAATATTCCACAGCCTTTTCGTCATCATCCTGAAGACTACAAACAATCCCAATATAATACAAACTTCTGAAGTTTTTAGGATCATTTTCAATACTCTTCAAGAAATCTGCCAAAGCTTCTTGATATTTATTTTGTGCAAAAAATGCCATACCGCGATGCTTATAAATAACTGATTTTACAATTTCATTTGGATTTGCATTCAAAATCTGAGAATAAATATGCTGTGCTTTTTCAAGTTCCCCAGAGTTATGGGCGTGAATTGCATCCAAAATCATATCATCAATAGTTCCGTGAACATACTGCATTGTTGGATTAATAATTTCCTTTTCGGCAGTAGAAGATTCACCGTTATCAGAAAATAACTCATCATCCATACGTTGATGTGATAAAATATCCGCTTGTTCATAAAAATTATTTCGACGGAAATCTAGCTCACGATTCAATTTATTTTGGTAATCACGAATTTCTTGGAAAATAATATCAGCCAAGCTTAAACTTGCATTTGTAGAGGCTAATTTTCGGCGCAATGGCAAATCGAAAGGCGAAAACTCAGATTTGTACACAAGTTCATGTTCAACTTCAGCCCAAGCATCTTGCAAAATTGTTCTAATCTGGATTTCACAAACAAGTCCATTTGGCACTTTCAACTCAGGAAACTCAACTTCAACTTGATTTTTTATTTCCTCAGGAATATCAAGCAAAATATGAATTGATTCATAGCCAAATTCTGAAAAAGTCCGTCCCTGCCCTTTTCTCTCGATTTCAACAATGCCAAACATTTTTTTCAACTGATTTTCAACAATTGTCAAATCTTCCAAAAACGGACAAATAATTCTAATCCCCATCAAATCTGTTAAAACAGGCATTTCCTGCTTTCCAAGTGATGGTGGACGTATTCTAAGTAATTTTTTGTAAAAACTATTAAATGATTTTACACGAGCCTTATAAGAAGGCACTGATTCCATTTTTAGTGATGTTTTAATTTTATTTTCAATACAAAGCAAAATACTTTGAAGAAGAGGTTTATACTTGTTATAAGAAATTTGAATCTCATCTCTTTTTAGTAAAAATTCTGTATTATCCATGATTTAATTTTAACATTGAATTTTCTAGTAAACAAGTTATATTTTTTTTCAGTAAATATTGTGTAAAAAGTTTGATTTTTTTTCTTAAAATATAAGTGAATAAGGGACCTTTCACTAAACCCCTTGACTCACCTTTGTTTCGGTTCTCCAAACATTGTAGAACCGAAAATAAAAAAAAACCGTCAGATAACTCTGACGGTTTCTATTAAAATTTCAGTATATGAAACTTATTTTGCTGAACTGTAATCATCAGTTGAATCACTTACGATACTTGATGTAAAACTTGTTTCTGTAGCAAGTTTTTGTTTTTCAAGATAACGATCAACTTGTGAGTTACCGAAACGTGACATTTCGAAGTTTTGTTTTGCAGCTTCTTTGTCACCAATGATGTGCCATAGATCTTCGTCTGCGATATCACGTTCTGTTGTTAGCATTGCTTTGTCGTAAATAATTTTTACGTCTTTGAAATATGCGATAGTATCTCCACCTTCGATCATTGCATCACGTACAATTTCGAATCCAACGAATTTAACAAAAGGTAGTCCTCTTGGATAAATTGGATATAGTCTGATTTCACGTGCACGAACGTCAGAGATGTATGATGGGTTGTTCCAAATTAGTTCTTTCCAACCATCAAATCCTAGGTAACCCATGAAATAACGACGTTGGATTCCGTCTGTATCTTTTAGGTGAACGTACAATGCGTGATTGTGGTTCATACCCATTGTTGTTACAGAAATTGATTTGATTGTTCCAACATTTTTTACAACACCATAACCGCCTTCGAAACGAGTTGTTGTAATTCCTGTTGAATTTACACGGTTACCATCTGTATCTGTTACGAAATCACCATTGTCATCAACGTCAACCATTGATTCATAAGCTGGAATTTCAAATGGTGGAAGGATTTTTGCACTAGAATTTACTTTTGTTTCTGGGAAAAGGATTCTAACACCCATAACTTCTTTACCAGCGAATGGTACTGTTACAGGATCTGTTGTTCCAGATGCATTAGGTTTTTCTGTGCGAACAGGTGCAGCAACTACTCTTGATGTTGCTAGGCTGTTTACATTTTGTGCTGATTTATTTAATTCAACGCTCCAGTTGTCAAATACTAATGATGTTTTCATTAGTGATTTTTGTTGATCTGTAAAAGATGCACCAGCAGAAGTACCATAATCCATTACTGTACGACGGTTTTGGTCGTTTACAGGATTTCCATCTTTATCAGTTGTGTTTACAGAAATATCTGCACTTAATAAAGTAAAATCGATAAGGATTGCCTCATCAGCGATTGCAAGACCACCTACTAAAAGGAAAGCAATTGCAATTAAAATAAAAGTTCTCTTCATTAAAAGCTCCTCTATACTTATACATTTTTTGATGTAGCCTTATTTTAATTATACGTAAGTTATCTGTTTTGTCAACTTTTATTTTTGATCTACAGACACTTGTGTATAAACTTCTTGGCCCATCATAAATAGTATCACATCATCAATGCCACCGAAATTCTTTGTAATATTTAACTTTAGAAGTTCAACAGCAGTTTTTGTATCAGAAGAAATACCGTTTTGTAAAACAGCTTCACCTGACAAATCAATATATAAAATCTTGTCTCGAATAAAACAAGAATTTATTTTTGTTCCAATTGCAAATAAAGGTCGGTATCTATCATTTATAGGACCTAAAAGCAAATCATCAATATATTGTTTAACACGTTGTTCTTTAGAAACTTTTGGCAAATATCGAATTTCAAAGTGAGTTTTGTTATCATCTAAACTTTGAAAAACAAATATCATTCTTCTTGATTTTATCTCAACTAAGTAAAAAATTAAAGAAGTAATAAAAATTAACAATAAAATTGATGTTAAAATTATAAGTTTTTTAGAGTTTTTTGATAGATTTTTTGTATTCATTATAATCCTGTAAATCCTCTTGACTTTTCAAAGTGTGTTATAAATTTTGTTAGGCCATTATATATTCCGTTGGTCATTTTTTGCAAGTAGGTTTCATTTGTCATAAATGCTGCTTCTGTTGGATTTGTTAAGAATCCTAGTTCAATAAGAACACTTGGCATATTAGCATTTCGAACTACAAACCACTCTTCTTGTTTGATTCCGCGGTTGTTCATTTCTGCCCCAACTTGATTTTCCAAACCTTCGGCAATATATTTTGCTATCAAAATACTTTCAGTTGTATATTCTTCTTCCATCATGGAATTTAGAATTGTAGCAAGGCTTTTATCCTCGACAACGTTTTCATCAATCACTTTTCGACGATAGCCTGGACTTAGATACCAAACTTCAAATCCTGAAGCTTTTTTGTCAAAGGCTGCATTTACGTGAATTGAAATGTACAAAATCGCTTCGTGTTCTTTTAGTTCCACATTGTTTGCAATTTCAACCCGTTCTTCAAGAGACAAGAATTTATCATCTGTGCGAGTCATAAGAATCTTCTTGTCTGGATACTGCTTTTCCAACATTGTGAAAAGTTTTTTTGCTACGTTCAATGTTATATCTTTTTCTTGAACATTAGTTTTCTTTCCGTTGATAGTATGAGTTTCTACAGCACCAGGGTCTTTTCCACCATGTCCAGCATCAATTAAAACAGCGCCAACTTTAAAATATCCTACTGAATTGGTTAGAGAAAAGACTTTTGAGCAAACTTCTGCAAAGTTTTCTGTAATGTACACATTTCCATTTTCGATGATAGGGGCATCTGTTACGAAAAAGTTTTTGTAATCAGAAATTACAAGCCCGTCATCAACACGGAAGGAAACTGTGTGGCCATTTTTCTCTAAAATCCCAGAACCAGAAAGACTATCCCAAGAAAGTGTAGCACCTTGATTTTCTATGTATTCTGTTAGATTATAACGCTTTACATCACCATCGGTATTTGAAAAAGCAAAATAACCTAAAAAGAGAAAAATCGTAAATATGAATGTTTTTATATGAGATTTATTTATTTTCATATAAATATAGAATTCCTTGTAAGCCACCACGAAGAAGTCCGTGCCAGAAGTTTATTTTAAAATCGGCAAAGTCGATTTTTGTGTTTATATCTGTTTTAGTAATTTTTTCAAAAAGTTCTAGTGTTTTTTTGATTGTTCGATGGTTATAATCTTTTACCGAGTCAAAATATGGTTCTAAGGATTTTGGAAGCTGTAGATTTTCCAAATTTTGTGGCAAATTATCGATTTCTTTGTAAATTTCACTTGGAAGCTGAAATGCTGATGGAGGAAAATCAGTATTCAAATCTTCTTGTAAGAAATTCAAAGTTTCTTGGTTGTTTTTTTCGAGTTTTAATATCAAATTTGAGATTTTTTCCTCGGCAGAATCCACTGCAATTTTGTAATTTTTATGATTTGAAATCACGTTTCCACATTTTTCTACGTTGTTTAGAGGGAAATTTACTTTATCTCCAACTTTTGTGCGTGGGAAAATATCTTTTATATTGTGATTTTCTTGATTTTCTGATGCATCAAAGATTTCAGAAATTTTTCCAGGAATAGAAATCCAAGCCCGTTCTGCACTCACCTCATTTGAAGGAAGATTGAAAATATTATGATTTTTTGTTGATTCTCGTTTTTCAAGAACTTCAGTTGGAATTTGATTTAATGCAAGTAACAAGGCTTGTTTTGTCAAATTTACTTTTGAAGAATATGGATATGTCCAGCCAGACATATATCCACCTGAAAGACGTCCTGCGATTTCGCCAATCATTGGGCCTTTTGGAGTAAATTTAATATCAGCCTTTGCAACGCCATGAGTTAAACCTAGGGCTTTTATCCCTTTTTCAAAGGTTTTGGTTAATTCTAGCCATTGTTCTGAGGTTGGTTCGTAAACAGAAGGCATTGTGTGACCCATTTCGATAAAATATGGTGGATAAAAAATATGACGGTCAGCAAATCCTGTGATTGTGACTTCGTTGTTGAAAACTAGTGCGTCAATGGAAAACTCCATGCCTTCCATATATTCTTCTAGGATTGCTTTTTTTGTGCGAGAATAATCGATAGCGATTTTCCCGTTTTCTATTAATTCGTCAGCGTTGCGTATCATTCGACAGCCACGAGCGCCCATATTATCAACGGGTTTTACAACTAAAGGAAATGACAAGCCTTGTAAATCGGGATTTTTCAAAAAATCATCATCAATTTCTATGAACTTTGGAGATGGAACATTTGCTTTTTCAAAGCATTGTCGCATAATGATTTTGTTACTTGCGTTACAAGCAGCTTGGTATGAGTGACTTGGAAGACCGAGATTTTCTGCAACAAAAGACACAACTGCAGAAAAATCTGTACCTGCAGTAAAAACAGCTTTTAGATTGTGAGTTTTCTTTATTTCTTTTGCAAAATCTAAAATTGCATCTTTGTCTTTAAGATCGATTGGTGAAAAAATATCTGCAAGTGGAACGCACATAGCATTTTTGTTTCCATCCACAAGAGCAATTTTGTATCCTAGTTCTTTTCCCGCTTCGATAGCTGGTTTTTGCATTAATCCAGCACCTAAAATCAATATAAAATCATTTGCCATTTTGTTTTCCTAAAATTTGTTATCAATTTTTTTGCAATAAACTTCAAAGGTGTCTCCAAGTTTGAATATTTTGCTAAAACAAAGAATTATGTTCCATAAAATTGGATTTTTTTCTTTTGATATTGGCTTTGCAAAAAATCTTTCTGGATGATGTCCAGTTGAGTGGATTTTTAATACTTTAAATCCATATTTTTTCATAACTTTTTTTGCAGATTTGAAACTCCAAATTGAATAATGGTCAACTGGACTGTTGGCAAAAAAGCTTTGAGATTTGAATTTGCCAGAAACTCCAGAAGCTGAAGGGGTGGAAAAAGCAAAAATCCCTTGATTGTCTAAAAGAGAGTTTACTTTTTGCAAAACCTTGTCTAGATTTTCAAAATGCTCGATAACGTACCACATAGAGACAGCTTGAAATTTTTCTGGAAAATCGGTTGTGGTAAAATCGCCACAGAAAGCTGGAAAATGTAGAGTTTCGGAAACGTAATCCACTGCTGATTTTGAAATATCTGTTCCAAAAGGTGAAAATCCAATTTCTTTAGCCGCTGCCAGAAATGGTCCATAGGCACAACCTATATCGAAAAGTTTTGGTGCCAACTCATTTTTTGGAGATGAATTTTTTGACAATAAAAAATCTTTCATAATTTGAGCACGACGTATGCCTTGATTTTTAATTGCTTCAAAATCCTCTAAATATGTTTTTCCGTACTGATTTTTATAATCTGTAAAGAAATAGGATTCTGAGTAATCGCTAATTGGAGTTGTTTCAATATTTAAATAAATTGTAGAACAATTTTTACATTTTTTTACTGTACGAGTTTTATTTCTAAAAACAACTTTTCCAGTGTTTTTGTGTGAGTTACAAACTGGACAAAGATGATTTTTAGTTGTGGCAAAATCCAAAACAAAGTCTTCCAAAGATGAGTTTTCTTGATTTTCAAAAGAATTTTCTTGGGAAAAACTATTATCAACTTCGAGTTTTGCAAAAATTTCTTTTATTTTTGAAGGATTTTTCACATCTCCCTTTGAAAGACAATAAAACCCTTCTGATTTTGCAAGTTTTTTGTGAAGTTTAGAAGTAGCAACTAAAATCACTTTAGAACCTGCACTTTTTGCTTCGAAAGCTGTAAAACCGTAGTGCGTAACCACTAAATCGAATTTATGGAGTTCTTCTTTTAAGTTTGGAATAGGATTTTTAACATCAACTAAGGTTGTATCAATCCCAAGTTTTTTGAGAGAAGATTCCACGATTTTTGAAAAACCTTTTGGATCTTCACCACCGATTGAAATCATCGCCGTAGAGATTTTTTCTACTGGTTGATTTTTTTTATTTTTCGGTAGAGGAATAAAGTTTGAGTTTTTGAAATTTGGATTTCGTTTTAATTTGCAAGATGGAATTACATCAAGTAAATAATTGATTTTATCCAAGATTTTTGGATTTTCTGTTCCATCATCAATAGTAAGGATTTTTCCAAGTTTTTCTGCGATTTCAACAGTTTTTTTGGAAGTTCTAAAAGAATCCAAAATCACAAGAGAAAAAGGTGGATTTTCTTGATTTTCTGCAAGTTTGTATAGGTTTTCTTTCCCAAAAATCAGATTTGATTTTGCAAAAGTTGATTTTTCAAGCAAATTAGAAAAATTACTTGGGATTTCAGTTTCATTTTCAAAATCCACATATAAAAATCCATCAAGTTTTTCTGCCAAATTTAAACATCTTCTAAAATGACCAGTTCCACGATTTTTTTTCATTGTTGGTATAAAAAGAACTGGATTTTTCACTGATGAGCTGTTGTAAGCTTCTATCAATTTTTGAGAGTCGATAATCGGTTGATTTTCACAGTCCAAAAGCTGGTAAAGTTTTTCCGCCTTCTTAAAATCAAAATATGTGTCGATGGTTGTGCGAAGTTTTGGGAAATTCCAGTTTTCTGAAGCAGGTTCAAAAACGCAAGAAAAATTTTCTAGGTGATTGTACAAAGCTGGACCTACATGTTCCTGGTCGTAGGCGAGATTTGTTTTATTTCTAGCGTCAAGTAAGCTTTTTCCTAGAAAAATCTCGATTCCAGAGCCATGAGGCAAACCTGTTAGCGTAAAATAGTCAACTTTTGATTTTTGATTTAGTTCTAAAAACCGCTTTATAGAATAATTTGCAGCATCTGTGAACAAAAATGGATTATCACCAGTGGCGCGAACTACAATATCAGGATTTTCTTGGGCGATAAGGAGGCAAAATCGTTCCAAAACGTCATTTTCTGGGCCTACAAAAAGCTTAAAATCAACTTCTTTTGTAATTTCTTCAAAAACCTTTGCAGAATTATGGTCTGTTGCTAGAAAATAATCTTGAACATCACAGCCACGAAGATTTTTCAAAACTTGATGAAGAACGGTTTTTGAACCAAGAGGATAAATAGTTTTTTGTGGCAAACGAGAAGACCCAAGACGACCTTGAACAACCAATATGATCTTTGGGCTTTTATCCCTATCAACTTGTGGAAAATCAGTTTTCATCACTTTCCTCTTCCCAAGTTGAAATCAATTTTTGAGCATCGGTTTTGAAGCGAAATTTGTTTTTTTCCACCCAACCACGAGCCATTTTGAAAGATTTGAAAGCATCCCAAAATCCTAGGGCAGAACGACTTAGATAAGAAAAAAACAAATTTTTTGGAATATAAGCGTAATCCCCAACGAATTTTGGACATAAGTTTTTCAAGTAAAATCGTAAATATGATTCATCTGGAGTTGTGTCTTCAAGTTCAAGTTCACATTCGTAATTTAAGCGAAAACTACTGCAAATATTGATTTTTTCGCCCCAAAGATTTGCTCGAAGTGCAAAATCCAAAAGTTGCCAATAACTTGATGTGATTGTATGGTCAAATCCTCCAAGATTTATAAACTTTTGTAAATCGTAAACTCCAACAAAATCAAAAGGATAAAGAGTTTTTGAAAAATCTTGTGTTACAGAATAGGATTTTACGATAAAACTACCATCTTCTATTGTTGGAACATTTTTTGCAGGAAGATTTTGCATTTGGTCAGTAAACAAAAATGGCACACAACACAAAACATCATCTTGTAAAAGAAGCTTAAGCAAACGCTCTGTAATAGTTTTTGTTGCGATATGCATTGTATCCCAAATAACCAAAACTTTGTTATTATCAACTTCTTGCATACCAAGATTTATCATATCTCCCGGAGAAAGATTTTCCCCTGGAATGATAAAACGCACGTGAGGAAATTTCTTGGAAAGTTCATCAATGTTATAATTTGTTTGAGGAGCCTCGATAGAAACAATATCAGAAAAGCCTAAACGCAAAAGAGATTCAATATTATTCATGCGGAAAGTTGAACCACTACGATTAAGCAAAATTACTGACATAGGGATTTTTGCAGGAAGCCCATCTTTTTCCCCGATAATTGTTCTATTTATTTGTTTTTCGTTATAAGTTAAAGGTATAGTATTCATCGCAGTCTGCACAAAGCCCCTTATATTCACAATTAATGTGTTGAACTAAAGTGTTTTTCATTTTGTCAAAAACGTCTTCAAGAGAATCTGTAAAAACATTTCCTAAAATATTTGAGAATAAATGTTCTCTACAAAGTGGCACAGAGCCATCTATCAAAACCGAAATATCACGACGCAAATGCCAACAAGGATAACGGTTGATAGGAGTTAAATCTGCAGGTTTTCGATTTGCAAGGCGATTTTGGAAATTGTCGTATTTTTGGATAAGTGGATTTTTATGTCCACGATAAAATTGTTCCAATTCACATTCGTTTTCAGTTAATCGAACAAATTGTTTGTAAACAGCTTTTACGCCCTTCTCTTCTGGGAAATTTGCGTCCAAAAGTGATGAAAGTTCTAAAAGTTCAGCTAGAGTTTTTTTGCTATTTGGATGTAAAGCTTTATATAAATTTTCAGAAGCAGCGTCAAAAGATAAAATCCACATTACAGGAGGATATTGATTTTCTCGTGATTTTGCAGCTTTTACGATTTCTGCGATTTCTAAAATCAACTTTTCAGAAAGATTTTCCCCAGATGTTTCGATAAGTACAGAAAATTTTGGATTTTCCAAAATCCCTTTTACAAATTTACAGAATTCTGGATGAAGCAAAGATTCGCCCCACAAGGAAAGTGAAATTACAGCTGTATCCGAATATTCAAAAGCCTTTGTTAAAAATTGAGAAAATTTTTCGTAACTCATAAAGGCAAAATCATCACATTCTGAGATTTCAGAAGGATTTTTGCCAAAGTGGTTTTTACAAGCCTCTGGATAAGGACAATAGTCACAACTGCCATGACAACCAGCTGTAATTTGCACATTGTAAAAAGCTGGTAAAACTTGCAAAATATCAGCAGATTTTTCTGCAAGTTCACATTTTTCTGTAGCAGATAAAGATTTTCCAAGTTTTTTTTCTTCATCAGCCACAAGTTTTTCTAGTCTTTCGCAAAGAAGTTTTCCGTATTTTGAACCGGAGGATAGTTCAATTCTAGAAAGTCTAAAATCTTTGTCTGAAATCAAAGTTTCAATTTCGAAAGAGTTTATGTCTTTTTTTATTAAATCAAATATAGAAGTTCGTTTTACTTGTGAATTTCCAACATCAGGATTTTGTTTTGAAAGTTGCAATAGGATTTTTAATGTTCCAAGGTGAATGATTTCTGGAGTGATTCCATAAGGATAGCCGTCTGCAAAAGTGTATTCTGCACCATATTTTTCATGTTGTAGGAGAAGTTCTTTTGCTAAATTTGTGTCTAAAAATGGGCAGTCTGACCAAGTATAAATTACAGAATCAGCTTGTTGATTTTCAGTGCCATTTACAAGATTTTCTAAAAGTTCAGTAACAGAAGTTGGCTGAATATCAAAATATTCGAGAGTTGAATCAATACTAGAAATCCAATTTTTTGTTTTTTCAAATGCGGATTTTTCAAATTCACCGTTATATAAAGCAACTACAAATTTCATAAATTGATTATCGGTTTTTATTTCATAA
>JAZQUR010000004.1:0-14387 GCA_045631425.1 Treponemataceae bacterium
GAATAAATACGTTGATACTGATAAAATCAAAAAATGGTTTTAACAAAAAAAACAGTTTAACTAAAAACATTAGCTTTTAAACAAAAAAAGTTCCATTTTAAAGATTTTCGCAATCCAAGAATGGAACTTTTCTTTTTTTACTCTTTTTTTAGTTACTTGAAATCAAAACGCTTCCACTAACAGTTTCAACATCAAATGTTATACCGCCGTTTTTGTAAACATTTTCACCAGATTTTTTCAATTTTGTTGAAGTAAAGTCGTTTGTTACAGAACCTGACGTTGTTTCATAACAAAGCTTAAATCCATCATTTTTTGGAATATATACTTTAACAGAACCAGAAACAGAACCACAAGAACCTCCGAATTTTGGCATAACTGAGGTATCAATTTTTATAGAACCTGAAACTGTCGAAACATCAAATTCGTTATTAATTACTGAAATAATTTCACATCGTCCACTAACAGTTTCTCCTGAAATTTTATCAAATCTAGAATCTTGTGTAGAAATTCTTCCAGAAACAGTTTCGCATTTAAGCTCACTAATATCACAGTCTAAAACTTCAATACGTCCACTTACAGATGAAGCAGAAGTTCTCTTACTAATTGCATCAGAAATAGAAATTCTTCCACTTACAGTTTCTATATCGATATTTGACATATTTGTTAAATATTTTTTTGGCATTCTGATTTTTACATAATCATTTACAACATTAAGTTTTAAATTTGTGCGATTTGGTGCCTTTATTTGCAATGTTTCACCTGAAAAATAAATCTTAGGACGTTTATCTTCAGACAAACTTGAAAGAATTTCAACTTCTGTATAATCCTCATCCCATTCTTCAATGTATAAACCTTCATGAATTAGTTTTACATCTAAAAAAGAGATTTTCTCTGAAAAAGATGCAATTTCTGAAGTACCAGTACTACTTGTAACGACAGAATCTCTACTATCGACAAGTATGGATTTATCAGGATTCTTTAGATTAAATACCAAGAAATTATCGAAACCACCGTTAAGTCCTCTGGTTAAAACAACAGTTAAAAACAAAGCAACAAAAATCCATAATGCTGCAAGAATAATTTTTAGTTTTTTGTACATTTTGTTACCTCGTTTTATAAATTATTTGAGTCTGAAGTTTTATTATCTGTAGATTTTATTTCAAAAATGATTTTTAGAGCTTGTTCGATAGCAGTTGCAATTAACCAAATAAGCCAAGTAATATGCCATGCGCTTGTTAAAAAGCTAACGCCAAGATAAACAATAGTTACAATTGACCAGTACAATTTTGAAATTGACTCAAAAAGTGAGGCTTTTCCAGAATTTGAAACTGCAACTTCTCTAGATGTTGAATCTAAAGCAGCAGCTACATCTTTTGGTGTAGTCATTGATGTGTAAATAATTAAACCTGTTGCAAAAGCAATCATAGCCAACATTAGTAGCACACCAATCACACCACCATTTACAGGGAAAAAGCATGAAAAACCAATAAGCACGACTACAGATAAAATATAAAGCATAACAGCAATAGATGTATTTTTAGCTTTTTTTTCTCTGTAAATCTCCAATTTTTCTTCAAAATCTGTCATTATCTCCTCCAAAAAGACAAATAATTTTTTATGTTAAAAATCTTGCTAAAAAATATAAGACATTCAACATTTTTTTTTCGGCTCTAGATTATTTGATGAACCGAAATCAAGATTAGCCAAAGGATTTAGGGAAACTTCCCTTGCCTAACTATATTATATTTTATTAATAATAATATTTCCAGAAATTGTACTACAAGTTAGAGAAATTTCACCGTTTTTATAATTTTCAGAAACGTTAGCCTTTCCATTGTAACCCGTAAATTCATTTTTTGCTTGTCCAGAAACTGTAGAATAAATTGCATTAAATCTAGAATTTTGCATTAATGTAATATTTATATTTCCAGAAATTGAATCAAAAAAACAATTATATTCTAGTTCACCAAAATTAGTAAAACATAATTCTCCAGAAATTGTAGATGCGTCAACACCAGAAGTTTCGCCTTCAAAAACAAGATTTCCAGAAATAGTTGAAAGTTTTGCAGGATATTTTACATATCCATTTTCTATGATAACATTTCCACTTGTTGCAGAAGCTTCTAGCTTATCAACATCAATTTTGTTCAAAGAAACATTTCCTGAAACAGATGATGCTAAAAGATTTTCAGCCCAGATATATGAGCAATCAATTTTGCCAGAAACAGTTTCTACAGAAATTTCATCCGCAAAATAATTTAATGGTAAATAAATAAGTAAACTATCATTACTTTTCTTTTTTGTTGATGTAATTGATAATGTACCATTATTTTCTGAAGTATTGATACTAAAATTATTGTCTTCGGAGAAAGTTATCACTTTTATGTATTTACTTTCCCACCTATTTACTTCAACACTTTCTTTTGAAACATTAATTTTGATTGATGAAATGTCACTTGTTTGATAAACATGTTCGTCTACATTTAGAAAATCACCTAAATTAAGACTTGAGCAACTTGTGAACGTAGCAACCAAAATTAAACATACTAAAATTTTTTGAAAAGAAACTTTTCTCATATCTTCCACCTTATTTTTTTTACATAATTTATAACACGCTTTCAAAGAAAATCTGTTACTTTTTTTATATTTTTTTGCTATTTTTCTCTTGTTTCTGTTTTTCATAAGTGATATAAACCAATTATGAAGTTATTTGCAGCAAAGGTTCGACCTTCTAAAACTCGTGATATGACAGAAGGAAATCCTTTTAAATTAATTTTCTTTTATTCTATTCCGGTTATCCTTGGAAATTTGTTTCAAAACTTTTACTCAATGGCCGATTCAATCATTGTTGGGCGGCTTCTAGGAACTCACGCATTAGCTGCAGTTGGAAACACGGGTCCAATGACTTTCTTGATTTTGGGCTTTATTTCAGGGTTAACATCAGGTTTTGCTGTTATAACCGCACAAGCATTCGGCTCTAAAAATCAAAACGAATTAAAACGCTCTATCGCAATGAATGTAATTCTAAACGTTGCATTTGGTTTGCTTTTTACATTTCTAGCACTTATAACAAATAAACCTTTGCTAGAAATGATTAACACCCCTGAAGAAATTATAGCGGATTCAAAACTATATCTCGATATCATTTATAGTGGGATTTTTGCCACAGTTTTATACAACGCAACTTCTTGTATTTTACGTGCAGTTGGTGATAGTAAGACTCCTTTGCTATTTTTGATTTTTTCATCAATTTTGAACATAATTTTAGACATTATATTAATAAAATACACAGATTTGGGAGTGGCTGGGGCTGCTTATGCTACAGTTATTGCTCAGTTAGTTTCTGGTATTTTATCTGTTGGCTTTATACTGATTCGTTATCCAGAACTTCACGTAAAAAAAGAGCATTTTACCTGGAGTACAAGTTTTGCAAGTCGTCACCTAAAAATCGCTATACCAATGGCATTCCAATTTTCCATAACAGCTATTGGTGTAATCGTTTTACAAGGGGCATTGAACAAATTTGGTCCAAATGTAATAGCAGCATTTACTGCGGCAAACAAGGTTGAACAATTAATCGCCGTAGCAGCATTTAGTTTTGGAACAGTTATGGCAAACTACACAGGACAGAATTTCGGTGCAAGAAAATTAGACAGAATAAAAACAGGAACAAATGCAGGAACAATTTTAACACTTTGTTTTTCCGTAATTTCAATGCTAATTGCCTTTATCTTTCCAGAACAATTAACAAGTCTTTTTGTGGATACAGGAAGTGCTGGATATCAAGATGTAATCAAATATTCAAAAGATTATTTATTTTTAACAGCTATATTTTATCCGCCACTATTTTTGATTTTTATCTATCGAAATGTCTTGCAATCAATCGGAAAAACTTTTATGCCACTTATGGGTGGTGTTTTCGAGCTTTTGGCTAGAGCAATTTGTGCTTTTACATTGCCACTTTTTTGGGGATACACAGGAATTTGTCTTGCAGGTCCAGCCGCTTGGCTAAGTGCAGCAATACCATTGTATATTTCATATATTGTGATTATTAAGAAAATCGAAAAAGATTTTTAGTTATATCCGGCAAAAATCAAATATCCAATACAGGTGATCAGGGATATTTCTCTAAAATTCTTGACTCTGCTTTGTTTTGGCTCGCCAAAATTGTAGAACCGAAAACAAAAAAAGGTTGCCTAAAAGATTTGCTTTCACAAATTTTCTAGACAACCCTTTGTTTTTATCCATAGAAAAATTATTCTACGTTTTTAGCTTGTTCACGAATGTTTTCAAGAGCATCTTTTGCATTAATTACCGCTTGCCCAACTTCGATAAACTGATTTTTTGAGCCAATAGTGTTGATTTCTCTGTTCATTTCTTGACAAATAAAATCGATTTTTCTTCCTGGAGCTGGATTTTCTGAAATCTCTGATTTTAGTGCATCAATATGACTTTGAAGCCGAACAACTTCTTCGTTGATTGTATATTTTACAAGCAACGCAGCAATTTCTGTAAAAACACGTTGTTGGTCATAATTTTCACCAAGCAATTCTTGAAAACGAGTTTGTAGATTTTCTTTGAAAACGCTTTCCATCTTTGGAATCCATGTTTTGAAAACATTTTCTGATTCTTGAATTTTTTCAAGTTTTTCTAACAAATCCGCTTTTAGATTTTGCCCTTCACGATTTCTATCTTCTGTAAACTCTGCCAAAGCACTATCTAAAACTGGCTCAATCATCAACCAATACTTTTCAAAATCAGTGTTTTTTTGCACAGACAAAACTCCTTCTTGATTTACAATCAAAGAAAGGGGAATATCGTCCTTTGCAAGATTTAGAGAGTTTGCAATATTTTTGATAGCGTCGCTGTATGCTTTTGCAGCATTTTCATCAACAACTACAGAAATATCTGTGTTTTTTTCTTTTAGTTTAATGCTTAAATCAACTTTTCCACGTAAAATCTTTGCTCCACATTTTTCACGAATTGACTTTTCCAATCTTCCCAAAAATGATGGAAGATAAACAGACAAATCTAAAAATCTAGAATTCCAAGATTTTATTTCTACGCTTAAAAAATAGTTTTCATTACTAACTTCTCTATAGCCGTAGCCAGTCATGCTATTCATAGTGTTTCCTAAAAAGTTTCTAATTTTATTTGATTCGTTCTGAAATAAACTGAAGTTTTAAATCTTTTAGATCTTCAGTAATAGAAACTTTGTAAATATGAGGATTTAAAATTCGTTTATAAGTTGAATCTAAGTATGCAAGTTGTTTTTTTACAGTTTCTCTTGCGTGTCTAATGCAAACTGCAGGATCTGGTTTTGGTTCCAAACGATTTCCGCTTTCCATAACTTTTTTTAGCAATGGAACAACTTTTGATGGTTTGAAACTAAACTGTCTATAGTCGATAGATGGATGGTAAAAACGATCTTCTTTACCTTCAGCAATAGTTTCATCATCTAGCGCAAGAATGTCTGCTTTTGCTAAGCCGTTTTCATCAAATAGGCGGTAAACATTTTTAATACCAGGATTTGTTGTCTTTTCTGGATTGTCAGAAAATTTCATAGTTGGAACAAGAGCACCACCTTCTGGATTACTTCTTGCTGCTAACTTGTAAACACCTGTAAATGATGATTCGTTTCCACCTGTTACCATGTGAGTTCCAACGCCCCAACTGTTAATAGGAGCACCGTGGTCCACAAGAGTCTGGATAATCTCTTCTGTAAGTTCATTTGAAACTGAAATAGTTGCTTGAGGGAAACCTGCTGCATCAAGGCGTTTTCTAACTTCAGCTGATAAATACTCAATATCACCTGAATCAAGGCGAACACCAAAGTTATAACCTTTTTCAACAAGTTTGCTTCCAACAATTATTGCGTTTTTAATTCCAGAATTTAGAGTGTCGTAAGTATCAATTAGGAAAATACACTTATCTGGATAGATTTTTGCATAAGCTTCAAATGCTTGTAATTCTGTTGGAAATGACATAATCCATGCGTGTGCCATTGTTCCCATAACTGGAATACCATATTCCTTTCCAGCAAGAGTATTTGATGTACCGTTTGCTCCACCGATGAAGCTAGCACGAGTTGCACTCATTGCTCCGTCATAACCTTGTGCACGACGTAAGCCGAACTCCATGATGCCGCCCTTTTTTGCAGCCAAAGCAACACGAGCAGTTTTTGTAGCAATTAAACTTTGGAAGTTAATTGTGTTTAATATCAAACCTTCAAGAATTTGTGCTTCAATTAGATTTGCATGAACACGAACGATTGGTTCATTTGGGAAAATAACAGAACCTTCTTCCATAGCATAAATATCACCAGAAAATTTGAAATCTGATAGATATGTTAAAAAATCTTCTTCAAAAGTGTTTAGAGTACGTAAATAATCAATATCTTCTTTGCTAAATGAAAAATTTTCAATATAGTTTATAAGTGTTTCCAATCCTGCAAAAATAGAAAATCCACCGTTAAATGGGTTTCTTCTGCAAAACATGTCGAAAACAGCTACAGAATCCATATTGTTTTTCCAATATCCTTGAGCCATTGTTAACTCATATAAATCTGTAAAAAGTGCACTACTTCGATTTTGATAATCCATTGTTTTTCCTTATTGTTCTTCTTTATTTTCGTTTTCTTCAACTTTTTCTTTTTTCTTTCCAAAAAATGAGAAGTTGTTTTTTGAATTTTCTTTTTGCACAGGTGGAAAACTTCCAATCATTACAGAAACAGGTTGTAAAATTGAAAAGTTTTCACAAATAATTTTTAGGGAAACCATCATAGGAACTGCTAAAATCAAGCCAACAAATCCCCAAAGATATCCCCACACAGAAAGTGATGCGATAATCACAAATGGTGAAAGTCCCAAGTTTTTACCTTGAACTCTTGGCTCAACAATATTTCCGATACAAAAGTTAATTGCAGTCATAAATGTAAGTGTAATAATCATTCGTCCAGGATTTGGCCAGAATTGCAAAACAGAGAAAAATGTTGTTACTAAAACAGAGATAATTGACCCAAAGTTTGGGATAAAGTTTAAAATAAAAGCTAAGAATGCCCAAATAATTGGGAAATCTAAACCAACTAAAAGACAGCCGATGTAAGCTAAAATCGCTGTAAGTAATGATATAAAGAATTTTACAGAAATGTACTTTGTTACTTGCTGAATAATATCTGTAATAATTCCAGAAATTCTAGCCTTGTTTTTTTCTTTATCAATATCACCATTTATTGAAGCGTTTTCTTTTGCTAAAGCGAATGCATACTCGATTTTTGGTCTAAAATATTTTAATTCAAGCATAAAAAATAGCGCAAATAAACATACCATCACAAAATCTTTCATAAACCCAATCAATGATGATGAAAAAGTTAATGCAAAATCTTGAACTGCTTTTCGAACACCTAACTGATTCCAAAGATTCACAAAAAGAGAGTTTTCATCATCGTATGGAAGCTGAAAAAGTTTTGCCAAAGTTTGATATATAAATGTTATTCGTTCTTCATATTTTGGGTACAAAGAAATTACTGTTTTTACACTATTAAAAAGCAAGGTTCCAATTAATGAAATACTAATCATTAAAATAAGCAAAATAATAGCAATACCTATTGCCCAGGGAATTCTAAACTTTGTATTTAACTTGTTTAACACTGGTTCAAAAACCAAAGAAACAAGAACCGCAATTGTTAATGGGATAAAAACAGAAGATGTTACTTTTAATATTGTAGCACCCACAATTGTACACAAAAATAGTAATAAAATAAAAATTGGTCGTGCAAAATTTGTTAATTTCTTCATAATTATATTATAACACAAAAAATAGAAAAAAGCCCTAGTCATAAAATAACCAGAGCTTTTTTTCTAAAATATATTTCTTATTTCTTTTTAATAACATCAAATCCACAGAAAGGAACTAGAACTTCTGGAACAGTGATTGATCCATCAGCGTTTTGGTAGTTTTCTAGGATTGCCACAAGAACACGAGAAACAGCAACAGCAGTACCGTTTAACATGTGAACATACTTGTTTTTGCCATCATCATCTTTGAAACGTACATTTAAGCGACGTGCTTGGAAATCTGTACAGTTTGATGTTGAAGTAACTTCACCCCAGTCCCCACCGTTACGACCAGGCATCCAGGCTTCTAGGTCCCATTTTCTGTATGCAGGAGCACCTAAGTCACCTGTACATGTGTCAACAACACGGAATGGGATTTTTAATCCAGCAAAGATTTCTTCTTCGATTAAGCGAAGTTGTTCGTGGATAGCGTCAGATTCTTCTGGTGTACAGTAAACGAACATTTCAAGTTTTGTAAATTGGTGAACGCGATACAATCCTTTTGAGAATTGACCAGCTGCACCTGCTTCACGACGGAAACAGTGTGAAAGTCCACAATATTTTAGAGGAAGTTTTGCCTTGTCTAAAATCTCACCTGAGTGATATCCACCAAGTGTGATTTCTGCAGTTGCAACAAGACAAGTTCCTTCATCTTCGATACAGTATACGTTTGATTCGTTTCCACGTGGGTTGAATCCGATACCTTGTAAAACTTCTGCTTTAGCAACATCCGGTGTGATAAATGGAGTAAATCCATGTTTACGAAGGATGTTTAGGGCATACATTACAACAGCTTGTTCAAGGAAAACTGCTTCATTTTTTAAGTAATAAAATTTTGGTCCTGAAACTTTTGCAGCTTCATCAAAATCAACTAGGTCTAATTCTGTAGCAAGTTGAACGTGGTCTTTTGCTTCAAAACAAAATTGAGGAATTTCCCCAACTTTTTTTACTTCAAGATTTTCAGTATCAACTTTTCCAACTGGTGCATCTGGGTGAGCCATATTTGGAATTTGACGACCAGCTTCGTCTAAAAGAGCTTCTGCTTCTGAAAGTTCTTTTTCCATTGCAGAGATTTTTTCTTTTAGAGCCTTTCCTTCTTCAATAAGTTTTTGACGAACTTCTGGTTCAAGCTTACCTTTCATTGATTTTGCATTTTCATTACGCTCGGTTTGTAAAACTTGTAAAGCAGTAATTAATTCAGTACGCTTGTCGAAAAGTTCAACAACCTTATCGGCATCAGCTGTCATATTTCTAGCTTCGATATTTGCTTTAACAGCTTCAAGATTTTCTTTAATAAAACGATAGTCTAACATAATGGTTTATTTTATTCCTATAACTGATTTTATTCAAGTATACAACGAGATGTTTTCATTGTTTAATAGTGAAAAGTTTTAGAATGTTACATTTTTTGGTGAAGAATTTTTCTAGATTGAAAAGCCTCTTGATATCAATTCCAGACACATTCTTCCATTGTGATAAGGACATTTCCATGGTTCTGTAATTCCATGAGTATCAGGTATTCCATCTTTGGAAACAGCCCAGAACCATTCAGAGCCTTCCCTTTTATCAGTTAGAATATTTTCGATGTAAGAAAAGATTTTTTTTGCGGCATCAAGGAATTTTTCATCCTTTGTAACTTGGTAAGCATTTACAAATCCTACAACACCCTCAGCCTGAACCCACCAAATTCTATCAGTATCAATATGTTCATTTCCCTGGATTTCACCTCGACTTTCATTGTTTAAAGCTTCACCATCGAATGCAACATCTAAAATCCGCTTAGAAATCAAAATTGTATAATCATAAGTTTTTTTGACGATTGATTTAGCATCATTTTCAAAATATTCATAGATTTGTGGATTTTTAGCGATTACAGTCTCTAAAACTTTTCCAGCTCTATCTAAAAGCCAAGTTGCTTCAATATCATGACCATATGAGTGAATATCCGCAAGAGAATTCATTTTGTTGTCAAAAAAAGTTTCCAATCGCACAAAATCCTTGTTAAAAACCTTTTCGTAGGCAATTTCTAAAGTTTTCACTAAAGCTTCACCAACAACAGGATGACCGTCTGCTAAAAAAAGTTCTGTGTATGCTTCTAAAACGTGTAAAAGTGTGTTCATGGTTTTTTCAGCAACCACACCTTGGTCACAAATTGCGCTTTCAACAGGAACTTTCCAATCTTTTGAAAATGCTTCCCGATAGCCAAAATCATCTTTGCAATATGTTTCTAAACATTCAAAAAGTCTATAAGCTAAAGACAAAGCTTCCTTATCTTTTGTAGCACGATAATATGATGATAATCCATAAATACAAAAAGCCTGATTATAAGCGTTCTTTGTTGAATCTTTTACAGAGCCATCTGAGTTTAACATCCAAAATATCCCGCCATAATTTTCATCGATACAATGTTTTTTTATAAATTCATAAGTGTGTGTAGCATTTTCCAGGTTTTCATTTCCACCAATTGTCAAATATACATTTGAATAAAACCACAAAATTCGACTGTGAAGAATACATCCTTTTTCGTTATCTTTTAATGTTTCCAAATTAAAAGTTTTAAATCCATAAAATCCACCATTATCAACATCTTTCATGTTATTCCAATATGGTAGAATTACTTTTTCAAGGTGATTTTTAGCGTTAAACATATTACACTCCACAAACAAAGAAATCGGTTTCTTAAGATAGTATACGACCTGTTTTCCACTTAATCAAGTTTAATATCAAAAGGATTTCAAGCAATTTATATACAAAATGAATTTTTAGATGTACAATGAAAGTAGGATGCAAAAATTAACCATCAACGAAATTGCTAAAATCGCAAATGTTGCTAAAAGTACAGTTTCAAAAGCTCTTAATGGACAAAAAGGCGTTAGCGAAGAAAATCGCAAGCGGATTTTGTCACTTGTGGAAGATATGAACTATCAGCCAAATGCTACTGCAAGAGCTTTAGCACAAAATAAAACTGGAATAATCGGATTTGTTCTTCCTCACTCGGCATCAACTTCTTTAACTGAAAAATATTGGATAGAAATTATCACTTCAATTACCGAAGAAATTGAGCTAAAAAACAATAATTTAATGGTTATTGCCCCATCTAATCAAAAATCTGATCCTTATGAATCTTTAAAAAACATTATTTTACGTCGCTCTGTGGATGGGTTAATAATTGGCGCAGAAAATCTAAACTTCGATATTATGAATCTTATTGAACGGAGTAAAATTCCTTTTATTTTTATTGGGCAAAATCCAGAATATCCTCATTTTGCAATTGACGTAAACAACGAGGAAGGCGCTTATCTTGTTACAAAGGAAATAATAAAACACTTGGCTAGTAGCTCAAAATCAATTTGTTGTATATCTGGGCCAGAAAACTATATTTACACAAAGGAAAGAATTCGAGGCTTTAAACGAGCAATACGAGAAGAAGATTTCTCCAACGCATTTATTTTATCTTCTGATTACAGCCAAGACAGCGCCCAAAAAGTGATTTTGAAAATGCTAGAAGAATGTCCAGAACCAGATGCCTTATTCATTGCTGCTGGTGGTGATTTTTTTCTAAACATCCTAGAAGTTTTGCGATTGGAAGGTATAAATCTAAAGAAACTGATATTTGGTGTTTTCGATGATTCAAAAATTTTCGATTATTTTGATTTTCCAATAATTTCTGCAAGACAACCCTTAAAAATTATGGGACAACTTGCTGCAAAAAATCTTTTTGATTTAATGCTTGAAAAAGAACCCACAAAAAAAGTAGAATACCTTTCTGTAAATATCATTCTTAGATAAAGGCAAAATAATGTTTGAATTATTTTTAAAAATAATTTTTTTTCCCATTTGGTTTCCGATTATTTTAGTTATTGGGATTTTACTATTTACTGTGAGTTTATGTGTTGCCGCTTTGGGATTTTCAGTTTTCGTCCTTTTCGCAGCCCTACTTTTTGCAGGATTTGTAGTTGCTTTGGTGGGATTTATAAACTTAGTAAACAATTTCTTTACATCGATTTTATCTTTCGGTGTAACTTTGATATTGCTTGGATTTGGAATTTTACTGGCAGTTTTTGGAGTAAATCTTTGCACAAAAATTATTCCAAATTTGTTATCAGCAATTTCAAGCATTTTCAGAAAAATGTTTAGCATCAAGAAAAAATATAAATATCAACCAATCTCAAATAATGAAACAAAGGAAGTAACATCTTATGAAAAAATCAACTAAATTTTTTTGCGGATTAAGCTTTTTTTGTATTTTCTTAGGATTAATCTTTTGTGGAGTGGGATTGGCTTTTGGTGGTAACTTCAATGAGTTCTCAAAAGTTTTTGCAGATAGCAAAATTTTGTCCTATTTTTATAGAAACGACAACTCAGAATTAGATAAGGATGCTTTGATTTGGGAAAATCCAGATTTTTCTGAGCAAAATTATTTTTTTGTGGATGTAAAAGGAAAAAATAATCCTATAAAAAAACTAGAAATCAATGTGGATTCTTGTAATCTTGTGTTTTTGCAAGGTGAAGAATTAAGCGTAAAAGCAAAAAATCTTCTTGAAAGCAATGTAACTTGTAAAATCACAAAATCTGGCAATTTAATAATTCAAGACTCACCCACTTTTGGGCTTCAAAACATTTTTAACACAAAGCAATACTCAAAAAATGGAACTATCGAAGTGACTTTTCCAGCTTCTATGAACTTTGACAAAATCACTATAAACAATATAAACGGCTCTGTGGCAATCCTTTATAATTCTTTTGTTTGTAACAAATTAGCTTTAACTAACGAAAACGGAAATATCACTTTATCAAAAATTGAATCAAAAAAATCTGATATTTATACAAATTACGGAACTGTAAACTTATCCGGAAAATTCCTAAATCAAACAAAAATCGGCTGTGCTTACGGAAAAATTGATATGGAAATTGATAACGACTTTTCTTACGAAATTGCAGGCGGAATCGGAAACGTGGCCATCAATTATGAAAGCTTTTCATCATCAAGAAAAATAGCTACTCTAAAAAAGCAAAACAACATCAAGGTTGATTGCAAACTTGGAACTGTTAAAATTGTTTCCAAATAGCTAAAAATAAAAATATCAAATTAATAAAAATCAGTGTTACTGTCCAGATTTTAGTCTTACCAGTTTTTTTTGCAAAAGATATTTCATCACTTGAAGAATTGTGATTATCCTCAAAATAAATTTCGCACAAATATTCATCTATGGATTTTAGATTTAGTTTGACTTTTTCGCCCTTATTTTTCTTTTTGACAGAGGAAAAAATGTTAAACCAGTAAAAAACCTCTGAAATCATCTTTCCAAAAGTGCCTTTTATGTTGAAATCAAAAGATGTTGCCAACTGAGAAATAAAAACCATTCCACAAAGCACAAAAGATTTTTTTAGCCCAAGGATAAAAGCACCTTCTGTAATTGTAAATTTTCCAAAAGAAAGCCAAACTTTTCCAAATGGGGATAAAAGGCTAAAAAACACAAGGGAGATTGTGATAAAAAAACTTGGAAGCAATTTTACCCTCTTTTTTCTGATAAAAGCCAATAATATCATCACCAAAAATTGAGCAAACAAAATCACTATATTTTCTTGTAATACAAGAGGAAAAATCAGCAAGAGGCTTAATATCAAGTTTAGCATTAGTAAGCCTCCACTTTTGAAAACCAAGTTGAGATTTTTATAAATCTTTGAGAAATTATGCCTATTAAAGTTCCTGTAATAAATCCAAATATCAAAATTAAAGGAACTGCATAAATTATAGATTTTCCAAAAAAGAAAAAGTAACTTAGAATGATTTGAACAAGATTGTTTCCTAAAGCGCCAAAAAGACTAATTCCCACCACAGAGATTTTGTCTTTGAAAAGGGATTTGGATAAAAGCATGAAAAAGCTAGCGGCGAAACTTCCCAAAAGCGAATAGAGAAAAATATATGAAAAGAATGTGCCACTTATCAAGCTTTGGAAAATCACTTTTAGAAAAACTAAAAAAAAGTATTCTTTCTTTTTAAGTTTAAATAAGCCCAAAATAAATGGAATATTTGCTAAGCCAAGTCGTAAAAATGGAAGAGGCTTTGGGATTGCGTATTCTATCATTGAGAAAAACATACACAAGGCAGATGAGAAACATAAATATTTGAATGTTTTTTCGTTCATGGTGTTCATGAAAAGTAGCTTTTTTTGACTAGAACTCATCTAAAATCACTCCAGAAGAATCTGTAGTTTCACCGTTTATTGTTACGATTATGAGATTTGGCAAACAAGCAATGTATTTTGCTTTTGAAGAGCCAGCTTCGCCCATTTTTATACAAGTTGAATCGTAACAAGTGCTTTCTAAAAACTTGATTGTGCCGTTTTTTATCTCCAAAATGGATTTTCCCATTTCCCCTTGGAACTCAAGAATTTGGTCAGTTGAAAGAGGATACACGTATTCTGTGTCTTTAACTTTTATGTAGGCTAAGTTATTGGTTGAGGACTTTGATATAGAAACTGTAAAAAAAAAGGATACAGCTATTATCAAGAGAAAAAAAGTGATAACAACTGCATCCCCTAAAGTCGG
>JAZQUR010000005.1:0-3163 GCA_045631425.1 Treponemataceae bacterium
AATAGGAGAAAAAATCATGGTACAAATTAAAACAATGAAAAATCCACTAGTTACAGACAAAGACAAGGATGCATTTTGCTTTCGCTCAAAATGTTCTCAAACACTAACAGAAAAACAACTTGCAAAAGAAATGGCTGCTTATAATTCCAGTTTCACAGAAGCAGATAATATCGGTATTCTTAATATCTTAAACACAGTGGTGGTAAAACATCTTTCTAAAGGTTACAACATTGAATTACCTTTTGGAAGTATACGCCCAAATGCAACAGGAACTTGTTCTAGTATTCAAGATTCTTTTTCTTTAGGTCATGGAAATAATCAAATAAACATTATTTTCTCATTATCCGATGAAGCAAAAAAAGAAGTAGCCTCAAAACTAGAATACGAGCAACTTCCACCAGATACAACTGGAGATCCAAAAATTTATAGACTTATTTCTTTAACACAAAATGCAAAAGAATCAGAATCCTTAGATTTCCAAAAAGGTCAAACTCTTCGTATTCGTGGTAGAAATCTTTCTTTTGATTTTGACGATTCTGCACAAGGTGTTTTCCTTGAAAATGAAAATGGAAAAACTAGAATCGAAAACTTCACACGCACTGGAACCAATGTAATTGATTTTCCAATTCCATCTGAGCTTGAAACAGGTGAATATTCGGTTTCTGTTGTAACTAAACCTGGAATTAAGTATTTTGACAGTAGTTTTAGTGTTAGCATTAATGTAGTTTAGGCTAATTCACAAATTTAAAAGCTACTTCGGGTTTGCCATAGCAATACGACGAGAACGAATATTAGACAAATATCCATTTAATTTTTCGGTATCTTCAGTTGCTATGGCATTTTTTATAGTTTCTAAAGAAGACTGAAACTCTGAAATATGTCCTAAAAGCTCATCTTTATCAGCAATAAAAAGTTCTGTCCAAAGTGGTGCATTTATCATGGCGATACGAGTTAAATCTTCAAAACTTCCACCACCAAAGGCTGTTACATTTGTGTCTTCGGCACTATCCACCAAGGCAGAAGCAATTACGTGACAAAGTTGGGAAGTAAAAGCGATTTTGTGATCGTGAACTTTTGCATCAGTTTTGATAATTCTTGAAAACCCAATTTTTGCGGCAATTTCTTTTAGTGTTTCAAAAGATTTTGCGCTTTTTTCGCCATTTTCATCACCTGCAACAATTCCATCCATAAAAATGTAGTTACGATTTTGAAATATTTCTCCACTAGAATGGGTAAAACCTTCCCTTTCATTTCCAGCCATTGGATGCCCTGGCACAAAAACAACATCACTTCGCTTCCAATTAAGATTTTCAATCAACTGACTTTTTACACCGGCAATATCTGTAACTATAGAACCTGTCTTAAAACAATCTTGATATTTAGCTAAAAATTCTCCAGTTGCCTTTGGATAAAGACAAACAAAAACCACATCGCAAAGTGAAAGCATTTTTTCTGTTTCACTTTCAGAAAATCCTTCATCTATTGTTTTTTCCAAAATCGCGTCTTCTATAGAAGAAAGATTTTTATCCAATGCGTAGATTTTTCCCCGAGGCTCAGTTTCTGACAAAACATACTTTCTAATTGCCTTTGCAAGTGAGCCCCCCATTAGCCCAAGTCCCACAAAACCGTAAGTCAGTTGATTTAATCTCATAGTGTTTTACCTTCGATTTCAGCGTATTTTCTTAGTTTTTTCATCAAGCTTTCAAATTGTGGAGGAGTAATTGATTGTTCCCCATCACATAAAGCCATTTTTGGATTGTTATGAACTTCGATGATTAGCCCGTCTGCTCCTGCTGCCAATGCTGCTTTTGCCATTGGTTCCACCATCCAAGCACAACCAGTTGCATGACTTGGGTCAACAATTACTGGAAGATGGCTTTCTTTTTTCAAAAATGGAATAACGCCTAAATCCAAAACGTTACGTGTGAAATTATCAAAACTGCGGATTCCTCTTTCACAAAGGATTATTTGCTCATTTCCACCAGCCATAATGTATTCAGCTGACATTAAAAGTTCTTTTGCAGTGTTTGCAAGTCCACGTTTTAGCAAAATTGGCTTTCCACAAGAACCAAGCTCTTTTAGAAGGTCAAAATTCTGCATATTTCTTGCACCAATTTGGATAATATCCACATTATCAAAATATTCTAATTGTTTAATTGCCATAAGTTCTGTAACGATTGGAAGACCTGTGGCTTTTTTTGCTTCTAAAAGTAAGTCCAAGCCTTCTGTTCCAAGACCTTGGAAAGCATAAGGTGAAGTTCGAGGTTTAAAAGCACCTCCTCTCAAGAATGTTGCACCAGAAGCCTTTACAGCTCGAGCAATTCCAGTGATTTGTTCACGATTTTCAACAGAACAAGGGCCAGCCATTATTGCAAAGTGATTTTTACCCACAATAGCATTTTCAGCGTTTTCAATTTCCACAACTGTATCTTCTGGATGAAATTTCCGGTTTGCCATTTTATATGGTTCATTAACACGCATTACTTTTTCTACAATGCTATGAGCTGCAATAGAAGATTCGTTTAAGCGACTTGTGTCTCCCACCAATCCCAAAATTGTGGTTTCAACACCACTTGATTCATGGATTCCAACACCTAAGGATTTTAAGTGTGCTGAAAATTCTGCAATTTCTGTTTTATTTGCGCCGTGTTTTAATACGATAATCATTTGTTTTTCCTCTTGTTTTGTAAGGAGCTAACATTTTTTGAAAGTTCCTAGTTTTATGCGTTTTTTTGTTTCAAATGGCCAATTTGAAGCAAAAAAAAGAGGTTTCCGAACTTTGCGGAAACCTCTGTAATTTACCTTGGTAAATACTGCAAAAAAACAACTGTTTATAAGCATTGTTTTTTGCATTTCCGCATTGCACAAGAGAAACCATAATAATAAAAGTAATAAAATACTTGTTTTGAGAAAAATTGGTTTTTGTAGTCTGCAACGCGAACTGTATTCATGTTTTTACTATAACGCTGTGTTTTTATTTGGTCAATATGTTTTAAGATTATTTTAGTAAAATTTAAGTTCTGCAATATAATTAAAGTTAATTTTAAGCAATACTAAAAGTCTTGCATAAATACTTAAGAAATGATATAAATATTCTATAAAGTTTGTGTTGCAAACTTTCTTATCATTATGTTGTTTCTCACATTCCTTGTGATTCAACGTA
>JAZQUR010000006.1:0-14748 GCA_045631425.1 Treponemataceae bacterium
CAATTCTTAATTGGAAAAGAAATCTCTATTTTAAAACAATACTTTTCATTTTAAAAAAATCTTATTAATATAAACTATTGGATAACTACTATGACACTATTTCACATTTTAACATTAGCAACGACAACACTTAACGTCATCTTTATCATTTTTGTGCTTTTCTTTGAACGAAAAGAATCCGGGCGACGATTTGCTTGGCTTTTAGCCCTTGTATTTCTCCCAATCCTTGGAATGATTTTATACATTCTTTGCAGCGGACACTTTTTCACATCCACACGAAAAATGGAAAAAATCCGAAAACACCTTTTCACCCTAACATCACCATTTTTGCAAGAACAAAAAGAGTTCTACATTGCTACAAAAGACTCTATCCAAAACGAAAGCATAAAAAAGTACGACGACATTGTCCTAATGAATATGCTAAATGCAAATTCAAGTATTACCTTTACCGATGCTACACAAATATTCACTTGTGGTCACGAAATGTTTGAATCACTCTGCAAAGACTTAGAAGAAGCCAAAGAATTTATCTACATGCAATTTTTTATCTTCCACAACGATAACATCGGAAAACGACTTCTTGAAATCCTTTGTAGAAAAGCAAAAGAAGGAGTTGATGTAAAACTTCTCTACGATGATGTAGGCTCAATCCTAACTCCAATGCTTTTTTTCTCAAAATTAGATTCTGCCGGTGGTCAAAGTTTGCCATTTTTCCCAGTAAAAATTGGTGCCCCACTTACACTAAATTTTAGAAATCACCGTAAAAACGTCATAATCGACGGAAAAATTGGTTACCTTGGTGGCATGAATGTTGGGGATGAATACATTATCGGCTTAAAGAAAAAACCAGAACATCCTTGGCGGGACACACATCTTCGTCTAACAGGAAACTGCGTTCTTTCTATGTTGGAAATATTCCTCATTGACTGGCAAAGTTCCGCCTTTGGAAAAAAAGCCATAAAAACAACAGACAAAGTTGCCCAGTATTATCCACTAGAAAAGTTTGAAGCCATAAACAAGAAAATTCTCCATGACTTGAAAAACGATATTCCCGGGGATGAAAAAATTCCGACACAGGTAATCGCCTCTGGCCCAAATGATATGTACAAGTCTGAAATCCGGGATATGATGATTCGTATGATTATGGACGCCAAAGAAAGTATTTATCTACAAAGTCCATATTTCACCCCAGATGAAGCATTTATCTCTGCATTGAAAATCGCAGCCCTTTCCGGAAAGGATATTCGCATAATGGTGCCAGGAAAATGGGATAAAGCCTACGTAAAAGCCGCTGCAATGGAGTTTATCCGCGAAATGATTCCTTATGGAATCAAATTTTACGCTTATCCAGGCTTTATTCACGCAAAGACCCTAGTTGTAGACGGAAAAATCGTTACTATCGGCACCACAAATATTGATACAAGAAGTTTTGAACTTCACTTTGAAATGAATATCATCTTCTACGACTCTACCTTCGCACAAAAAAATGTTGATATTTTCCTAGAAGACCAAAAAAAATGTACGCTTATTGAAAAAGAGAACTTAGACAAAGCTCCGATTTTCAAGCGTACACTTTGGGGATTTTTCAAATTATTCTCCCCATTGATGTAAAAATATTTATTTAACTAGCTTATCAAAGTATTTTTTGTTTGCGTAATAAAAATCACCGTAAGCAGAAATTGAATCCATTTTGTAAACATTGTCAGATTCTTTTGTATACATTTCGATTTGGTAAACATAAGAATCTGATTCTTTGTTATAAGTTAAATATTTCAAAACAGACTTTTTATCATCTTCTTGAAAACTGATGCTTGGGGCGTAAATCTCCACACCTGGAGTTGCGAAGTTCATCTTTGCGATAGCCATAAACCAACTAGCATCAATTCCAGAAGCAACAAGATTTTCCTTTGTTTCAGATAACTCCACATACATTGATAACATAACTGCATCTTCGTCTATAAACTTGATTTCATCAGTGTATGAAGTCCACTTTTTAGTCAAATCTTTTTTCTTGTCTTTAGCGTTAAAGTTTGGAAGATTTTTACATCCCTTAAAATCAGTAAATGATGTGTCAGAACTGTCTGAAAGTGTCCCAATTACTTCCAATTCAAAAAGCTTGTCGCCTTTATCGTTTAATATTTGGCTCAAATTGAAGATTGGCACATAATCGTCGAAAACCATTGTTACATATCCGCCAAACTGAACATAATCTTGTTCTAGTCTAACAGTTGAAGAAAAATCGCTACCGTTTAGTTTTTTGCGACGACCAGCAAACTCATAAAGCACATCATGCAAATAATTTAATGTGTCCGTATCGTCAGCAGAAGTTACACCGACAATTTTTTCTCCAGTCATATCAACAAAATCGCTTTCTGGATTTAATGTAAGATAAATTGTTATGTCCTTTGAACCAGCTTCAGGATTTTCAGCGTAATATCGTAGAGCGATTGTGCTTTCATCATACTGCAAAAATCCGATGTAAGTTTCACGAGGAAAAGTGTAATCTTTGTAATAAACGTATTCACCAGAAGTCATTGGGAAATTTGTTTCTACTCCCGGAATCGCAAAACACAAACTTGCCATCACAATCATACAAACTGATATCAAGATTTTCTTCATTTTATTTCTCCAATCCTTTCTCAAAACAAAAAAAAGCTGTTACGAAGTAAAATCCTCATAACAGCTTTTTCAAATTAATATTAACCGTTTAGTTTTGCTAATTCTGCGTTTACAGTTGCAACAACTTTTTCGATTGCATCTTCTACTGATAGAAGTTCTAATTCACTTGATGTTCGGCTTTTTAGCTCAACATTTGGAAGATTTTTTTCTCCCACAACGATTCTTAGTGGAACGCCAATCAAATCCATATCCTTGAATTTTACACCAGGGCGTTCGTTTCTGTCGTCTAGAAGAACTTCAATTCCTTTTTTAGAAAGAGCTTCATACATTGAATCAGCTACAGCTTTCATTTCACCGTCGTATTTTACAGGAACGATAGCCACGTGATATGGAGCAACGCTCATTGGCCAAGTGATTCCGTTTTCATCATGATGTTCTTCGATAATTGAAGCCAAAGCTCTATCTACACCAATTCCGTAACATCCCATTGTAGGAACTTGTTGTTTTCCGTTTTCATCTAGGAAAGTTACATTCATTGATTTTGTATATTTGTAGCCAAGTTTGAAAATGTGCCCAAGTTCGTTTCCTTTTTTGCTGTAGTAAACGCTTTCTTTGCCATTTTCAGCACAACAAGCACATTTATCTCCAGCTACAACAACTCTCACATCAGCAGATAGATATGGTGTGAAATCTCTACCAGGTTCAACATTTGCAAAGTGAACATCTTTTGCAAGACCACCAGTGATTGCGTTGTGCATGTGCATTACAGATTCGTCAGCAATTACAGGTACTGATTCTAGTTTTACGGGACCAGCAAAACCAACTGGAGCTCCAGTAATGCGTTCAACATCGTAGTCAGAAGCTAGTTCTACTTCAGATGCTTTTAGTAAACCGGCAAGTTTTGCTTCGTTTACGTCTAAATCTCCACGAATACAAACTGCGAAGAAGCTTTCTGGATAATAAGGGATTCCAGAAGTTGCATCTGTTACGCGTTTTAGATCTTTGCATCCAGGTGCGTTTCTTAAATCAAGTTCGCTATTAATCACTTTGTAAATCAATGTTTTGATAAATGATTTTGGAGTTGTATTTAAGAAAGAAGAAAGTTCTTCGATTGTTTTTACGTTTGGTGTATCAATTGATTTTACAGCTTCAGTTGTAGCAACGCCTTCTTCCCAGTCATTTGCACAAGCAGCTTTTTCTGTGTTTGCTGCGTATCCACAAGTTGGACAAATAATTAGTGTATCATCACCAACAGCGCTTTCAACCATGAATTCTTCTGAACCAGTTCCACCCATAGCACCAGAGTCAGCACGTACAGGAATAACTGTTAATCCAAGACGTTTGAAAATGTTTCGGTATGCTTTTGCGAATTCGTCGTAAGTTGCATCCAAACATTCTTGATTTGCGTGGAATGAGTAAGCATCTTTCATTGTGAATTCACGACCACGCATTACACCGTATCTTGGACGGATTTCATCTCTATATTTTGTGTTAATTTGATAAGCAACGATTGGAAGTTGTTTGTATGAAGAAAGTTCATCTCTAACAAGTGATGTAAAAACTTCTTCTGCAGTTGGACTTACTACAAGCTCTTGATTTACGCGGTTTGTAACACGTAACATTCCAGCGCCCATTGTTTCCCAACGACCAGATTCTCTCCACAATTCACCAGGAACAACCACAGATGGTTTAAATTCCATGGCGCCAATTGCGTTCATTTCTTCTCTAATTATATTTTCAACTTTACGAAAAGCTTTTAATCCAAGGGGCAAATAAGTAAAAAGACCATTTCCAAGTTTTCTTAAAAGACCAGCTCTTAACATTAACTGGTGACTAGCAATAACTGCTTCGGCAGGAACTTCCCGAAGTGTTGACATAAATGTTTTTGATGTTTTCATAGCTTATATTCTATTAAAAACAAGGTTCTTTTTCAAGTAAATATCCTTTTACACCAAGTAAAAACAAGAAACTTTAGTCATATTTCAGTTATCTTTACTTTTACTTTACTTGCTTTATATGTGAAAATTTACGAAATTTAGGTAATTTTATACAGTTTTTATTATTTTGCATTTTTTGACCTTGACTTTTAGGATAAGTAAACGTACACTAAAGATATGAATTTGAAGACTGTATTAACACCAGAAACTGTAAACCTTCACTTAAAGGGCACAACAAAAGAAGAAATCATTGACGAAATGCTAGAAGTTCTTATCGCAGCTGGAAAAGTTAGCGACAAAACTGCAGCTCGTGAATGTGTTCTTGACCGTGAACGCAAAATGTCAACTGGTATGAAACACGGTATTGCTATTCCTCATGGAAAAACAGATACTGTAAGCGACTTAGTTGCTTGTATTGGTATTTCTGACAACCCTGTTGATTTTGACTCTTTGGATCAAGAGCCATGCCGTATATTTATCATGACTCTATCTCCTGTAAACAAAACAGGACCACACTTACAATTCTTAGCTGAAGTAAGTTTGCTATTCAAGAGCGCAGAAAAACGTCAGGAAATCTTAAAAACAACAGACAAAGCTGAAGTTATCAAAATCTTAACAGAATAGTTCTTTGTTTTTATGTCAGACTTTTGGAACGAAAGACCACTTTGCATTGCATTGTGGTCTATTTTTTTTGCCTAAATCCTCTTTTTTTTATCAATATATTGCTTTGCCACTATAATTTTTTTTATTTTTAGATTATCCTAACAGCGATAAAATCCTTTATTTATATGGAACTTTTATGAAACAAGACGCACTATTTTATGTAAAAAACGGAACACTTTTTGACAATCAAGACAGAATGGCCTTTTTCAGAGGTTGCAATTATATTCAATCAGAACTTTTCCCAATAGAAGAAGCAGACTCAAGATTTAACAAACTTTTGCTAAAAGGCTGCAATCTTATTCGCTGGTTTATATCTTGGGAAGTTGTAGAACCAGAACCAGAAGCATACAACGAAGAATATCTTGCTGATTTGAGAAATCTCTTAAAAAAAGCAGAAGAATACAATATCAACGTGATTATGGAGCCAACTGGAATTCCTTCTTGGGCATATAAAAAACTTGGACTAGAAGTTCAAGAAGAAAACCTAGACACCACAAATAATCCTTGGGCGTGGAAAATGGAAGACAACTATGCAACTCGCACATTTTACACATTATTTTTTGCGGGCCACACTTATGCAAAAGGTCTAAAAATTGATGGAGACCCGATTCAGGATTATCTACAAGAACACTTTACCAACGCCATGAATCACGCGGCTCGTCGCTTAAAAGACTGCGAAAGCATTATCGGCTTTGGGATAATGTCTGACATCAACTCAGGATATATCGGAACAGAAAACTTTTTACAAAGCGATTTTGCAAAAGATACAGAAAATCAAAATTGGAAGGATTTTTGGAATCAATTTGGTGCATTAACTGAGCCAAATTATTTTGCACTACAAGAAGGGGATTTTAACTCAAGATTTGTGCTACCTTTTGCAGAAGAATACGTAGAAACACTACTAAAAAAACACAAGCACTATATCTTTTTCACAAATATCAAAGGTATCGAAACAACAGAAAATGTGCTTTTTTCAGAAGGATATAATAAATCAGCACCAAAAAGCAAATCTTTCTTTGCAAAACCAGACACAACCTTTGAAGACACAATTTCTGGTTGGAAGAAAACTTCCCTTTTAACAGAATTTGCCTCACAAAACGTTGGAAATGTTGCAAAAGAAACAGAAGACACAAAAGCATTTTACGACCTAATCGATGCTAAGTTGATTTCAGCTTGTGCCTTAGAATTTAAAGAAGCCCTTGATCCAAAAACTTTTGTACGCCCATACGTTTCTGTAATAGCGGGAACTTTGGTAAAACAAGAAGTTATTTTTGATAAAGAGATAACATTCACAATTGAGTGGGATAGTTCAGTTTGTCCAACATCATCTGGAGACGCTGATACAGAGATTTTCGTACCAAAATTGTGGTTTCCAAAAGGCTGGAAAACAGAAAAATTCGACGGTGTTGGAATTTTGCGCGAAGTTCCAGAAAATCAGAAATTGTACGTAAAAACTTTAGAAGCTCGTCGCTGTAAGTTGATAATAAAATCTTTGTAAAACTATAGATTTTCCAAAACTTCTTTAGCCTTAGCGACTTTGGAACCATCAGTTTTCCAAATCTCAAATTCGCTAAGCCCTTCCAATCCCATAAACACATCTGGATTTTTATAGAGCATTTTACTTTGCTCTGTAAATTTTCCAGACATGTGAAAGCAAGATAATTGAGTTTTTGGTTGAATTTCTCGGATGACATCGGCAGAAATTCCGCCACCAGCCAAAATATCAATTTGAGAATTTGCCTCTTTTACATATGATTTCAGATTTTCCACACCTGCAAGACAGTTTTCCTTTTGACCAGAAGTTAAAATCGTATTTATACCAAGTTCCTTACATTGATTTATAGCTAAAATCCCGTCCTTGCACATATCAAATGCGCGATGGAAGGTAACTGACATTTTTCCAGCAGCATCTTTTAGGATTTTCATTCGGTGAATATCAAGATTGCCATCTGGTAAAAGACATCCAATCACAACGCCATCAGCACCTAAATCGCGAAAAAGTTTTACATCATCAAGAATATTGGCAAATTCATGGTCGGAATAGCAAAAATCACCAAAACGAGGCCGAATCAGCACATGGATTTTGATATTACAGGCTTTACGAACTGCAGAAAATAAGCTGGGACTAGGAGTAAGCCCACCTATCACCAAGCCAGAACACAATTCAAGACGATTTGCACCTCCTTTTTCCGCTGCCAAAGCAGATTCCACAGAGTCAACGCAAACTTCTAAAATATAATCTTTCATATCAGCCTCGCTTTAAAATTTCTCACAGAACTATACATATATTTTCTATCATTATATGAGTTTTGCCTTCTTATTATTTATTTTTTTTCGCAAAAAATTATTGATTTCTAGAGATTTTGGAGAAATGTTTTATTTTTTCCGATATTGCAAGTACAATAAAAGGATATTAATAATGCGATAATTTTATTCATCGCGTATCATAAAATATCCACAAGGAATCGTTAATGGAAAATTTAAAGCCTGTAATTTCAGTCATCAAAGAAAAATGTGTAAATTGTCATAAATGTATCGCTGTTTGTCCATCAAAATTTTGTAACGATGGATCTGGAGATTACGTAAATATTGATTCAAATCTTTGTATTGGATGTGGTGCTTGTATCAAAGCATGTACACACGGTGCAAGAGTTGGTATAGACGATTTTTCAGAATTTATGCAAACAGTTAAAACTGGAAGTTCTGATGTGGTTGCTATCGTTGCACCAGCTGTGGCTCCAAACTTTAGAGGCAAAGAATTAGAACTAAATGGATGGCTAAAATCTATTGGTGTAAAAGCTGTTTTCGACGTAAGTTTCGGTGCAGAATTAACTACAAAATCATATTTGAACTACATCAAAAAACATGATCCAAAGTTGGTAATCGCACAACCTTGTCCAGCTCTTGTTAGCTATATCGAGCTTTATCAACCTGATCTAATTCCTTATCTATCACCTGCTGACAGCCCAATGGCTCACACAACTGTGATGATAAGACATTTCTATCCTGAATACAAAGATGCAAAAATCGCTGTAATTTCTCCATGTTATGCAAAACGTCGCGAATTTGATGAAAACGGACGTGGCGATTTTAACGTAACAATGGCTTCTATCAGCAAATATTTTGAAGATAACAGAATCAACCTTGATTCTTATCCACAAGAAAATTACACAAATCCACCTGCAGAACGTGCTGTTTTATATTCAACACCTGGTGGACTTTTGAGAACTGCAGAAAGATTCAATCCAAAAGTAAAGAATATTACTAGAAAAATTGAAGGGCAACCTTTAATGACTGAATATTTCCACGAACTTTCTACATCACTTAAAGAAAATCAACACTTGCCATACAAGTTGATTGACTGTTTGAACTGTGAAAAAGGTTGTAACGGTGGTGCGGGAACTATAAATCATGACTTATCACTTGATAATTTGGAAAATTTCGTTGAAGAAAGAATGTATAAACAAAGAACAATTTGGCAAAAACGTTCTTATTCACGTAAAAACTGTATGAAAAAAATCAATAAGACAATTGATAAGTACTGGAAAGAAGAAATTTATACAAGAAAATACGAAAACAGAGACGTTGTTGCAAGTGGATTGCTAAAAATCCCTACAGAACTTGAATTACAACAACTTTATGTTGAAATGGGCAAAACAGATAAGAAAGATTTCTTAGACTGTGGAGCTTGTGGATATTCATCTTGTAAAGATATGGCTATTGCTATTTTCAATGGTAAAAACAAAAAAGAAAACTGTCACCACTACTTGTTGTCTCAAGTTAATTCAATGCATGAAAAGTTACAGGACGAAATTAAGCAAACTATCAGTACTGTAACAGATGCAACACTACAAAATCTTGATGAAACAAAAGATGGCGTAAATGAATTAGCAAGAATTACTGGTGATATGTCAAATATCGTTGCATCATCATCTTCTGCTATCGAAGAAATGATTGGAAACATTATTTCTATTGAAAATACAATTCAAAAGAGTGTTGAAGCTGTTAATAATCTTGATCTTGCAACAAATGCAGGTGAATCTAACTTGGCTGAAGTAAGCAATCTTGTAGAAAAAATCGAACAAGGTTCTGAAGGTTTGGAGGAAATGAGTAATGTTATCCAACAAATTGCGGAACAAACAAACATGCTTGCTATGAACGCTGCTATCGAAGCTGCACACGCTGGAGAAGCAGGAAAAGGCTTTGCTGTTGTTGCTGATGAAATCAGAAAACTTGCTGAAAACTCTGGAACAGAAGCAAAGAAAATTGCTGATGTCTTGGCAGAAATCAAAAATATGATTGACGATGCTTACAAAGGCACTGTTGATACTCAAAAAGAATTTGAAATCATTGTTAAACGTTCAAATGAAGTTAAAGCAATGGAACTTGAAATTAAGGATGCCATTTCTGAACAAAACAATGGTGGAAAATTGATTTTGGATGCAGTTTCTAGACTAAAAGATTCTGAACACGCTGTTGTGGCAGCTTCTAAACAGTTGTTAGAAACTGAGGAAAGAGTAAGAGAGTCTATTAAGTCTTTGGCTTTATAGATTTTGGTTTAATACTTTAACCCCATCCAATTTTTTTGGGTGGGGATTTTTTATGGAGTGATTTATGTCTGAGTTTTTATCTTCTATTCATCCTGTTTTTGTATGTCTTATCGTTTGTTGTGCAAAAATTGTTGAGATTTCTATTCAATCTTTGAAAACTTGTATGATGGTAAAAGGCCAAAGATTAAAAGCTGCAAGTCTTGGCTTTGTTGAATGTCTAATTTGGGGATTTGTAATTTCCACTATAATTGGGACACTTGGGGATAATATTTTATTGCTTTTGTTTTATTGTAGTGGATATGCAATTGGTTTGTTTTTGGGAGCTACAATCGAAAATAAGATAGCTTTGGGAACTGCCAACCTTCAGTTAATTGCCGACGATGAAAACACTAGCAAAATCAAGGCTTATCTAAAAGCAAATAACAAAGGGTATACTGTTTTTGAGGGTCACGGCTCTGTGGAAGAGATGAATATGGTGTTTATCGTTTTGCCAAGGAAAGAATCACCAAGAGTTTTAAGAGAAATACGCCAACTTTGTGGAAACAAGGTTTTTGTGGTTGCTTCGGATGTGAGTAAGTATGCCGGTGGGTATGGGCTGGTGAAGTAAATTTTGGGAAAGAAGGAAGCTACGGCTTCCTTTTTGCTTTTAAACAGCCTTTCAAACTATAAAGCAGTTAAAAACGATAATCCTTCCTGTCGCCGTTTTACTTCTTCTTCGAACTCTTCTTTTGTACTTTCAGCTTCTTGTAGTGTTAGTCGGTCGGCTCGTTGCTTAAATCCTTTGGATGCATTTTCGTAAAACTGTACCAATCCTTCATCATGAAAAAAATCTGCTTTTTCTTTGCAAAAATCAGACTTTTCGTTTAGATATTCATAGTAAGACATAAAATCCTCCTTAGAAAATCTCTCCCCTAACTGATATTTGCATTTTATCACGACGCAAGGACATATATTGTCCCTAGCAATGAAACTTTCATTTAAAAACAAAAAAACCGCTAACAAGTTTTCACTCATTAACGGTTTTCTATCACATTTTTACATCATCCTAATTGCTATAAAAACTACCCATAGAACGGATTTTTTTAACTCGATATTTTACCAATACCGCAGGATTTCGTTTTGTTAAATCGTCAAGATCTGCAACAATTTGCTTTTTAATTGCCAAAGCGGCAGCTTGTGGGTCAAGATGGGCACCACCTGACACTTCTGGAATCACCCCATTTATCACTTTTAAGTCCAAAACGTCTTGGCTAGTGATTTTTAGCATTGCAGCAGCGTCTTTTGCTCTTGATGAATCCCGCAACAAAATTGATGCACAGCCTTCTGGTGAAATTACAGAATAAATTGTGTTTTCAAGCATATAGATTTTATCCCCAACACCGATTCCCAAAGCACCACCAGAACCACCTTCCCCAATGATGATACAAATAATTGGAGTTTTTAGGCGGGAAAACTCTCGCAAGTTCATTGCGATAGCTTCACCAACGCCTCTTTCTTCTGCGCCTTGTCCTGAAAATGCCCCAGATGTATCAATAAATGAAATTATTGGACGATGGAACTTTTCTGCTTGTTTCGCAAGACGAAGGGCTTTTCTATATCCTTCAGGGTTTGCCATCCCACCATTTCGCTCGATAGTTTCCTTTAGGTTTCTTCCCTTCATATTACCGATTACTGTAACTGGCATTCCGTTTAGGAAACCAATTCCACCAATCATGGCTGGGTCATCACCGTAGTGTCTGTCCCCGTGAAGTTCTGTGAAATCGTCAAATATCATTTCGATATAATCCAATGTGCGTGGACGTTCTGGATTACGTGCGATAGAAACTTTTTCCCAAACTTTATCAACTGCTCTTGCAGATGTTTCCATTTTTTGTTCGATTTTTGCAATTTCAGCAGAAATATCTAAATTATTTTCTTTTGCAAGGGCTTTTAGGTTTTTCAACAATACTTCTTGATCTTGTGAATTCATTATAAATCCCTCTCTTTACTTGCTTCGTATGATTTCCACATTTTTGTAAAAAAGCTTTCTTCATATTTGTGGGCTTTTATCATTTTTGCAAAAAATGATTTTTGTTTTGAACGTGGAACGATTGTGTCTACAAATCCTTTTTCAAGTTGGAATTCTGCACGTTGGAAGCCTTCTGGCAATTTTTGACGGATTGTGCCTTCGATAACGCGAGGTCCTGCAAATCCGATAAGCGCGTTTGGTTCTGCACAAGTGATATCACCTAGCATTGCAAAACTTGCTGTAACGCCACCTGTTGTTGGGTCGCAAAGCATTACAAAAAAAGGCACACCAGCTTCGTCGAGTGTGGCTGCCGCACTTGATGTTTTTGCCATTTGCATCAAACTGAACAAGCCTTCTTGCATACGGGCGCCACCAGATGTTGCATAAATGATAACTGGAGTTTTTTCCTCTGCGCCTTTTAGCATAAGGCGGCAAATTTTTTCACCAACAACAGAACCCATTGAACCACCCATAAATGAGAAAGACATTACACCAAGCAGCGCCTTTTCACCTTCAATGGTACAAGAACCTGTGATGATTGCTTCTTCCATATTTGTTTTCATTTGTGCTTGAGTGATTTTTTCTTCGTAGCCTTCCATTTCAATTGGATTGCAACTTTTTAAGCCTTTGTTTATTTCTTTGAAAGAACCGTCGTCTGCAAGATATGCGATTCTGTCACGAGGTTCCATTCTAAGATGATGTCCACATTCTGGACAAACCATTAGATTATCTTTGAAAATATTTTCTTCATGAAAAACTTTACAATGTGGACATTCCATATATCACTTTTTCCTTATTTTATTTCACTAATTTTGCGTACAGGTGGTCAAGGCACGCTCCCTTCGGTCGTCTTAAAGCCTTGACTCACCTTTGTTCTCGCTTCTACGAAAGTATTAAGCGAGAATATAAACTAGTACCAAAATTTCCTCGTTGGAATTCGCGGCTTTTTATCAGCATTTTTTGTTCTTCAAGGTTTGTTGGTACGCCTTCGATTTCTAGCTCGTCTAAAGCTCGAAGCAATCTTTTGATAGCACGAGGTCTGTCTAAGTCGTACACAATCACTTTTGCAAGCATTGCATCATAATGTGGAACAACTGAATATCCTTGATAAAGGAAGCTGTCAAAACGTACCCCCGGACCTGATGGCACATTTAGTTTTGTGATTTTTCCAGGACGTGTTGCGTTGATACGTGCTTCGATAGAACATCCAACTGTTTTTAGGATTCCATCTTCACATTCCATTGGAAGACCACAGCAAACTAGGATTTGATTTTTTATCAAGTCTGTATTTGTAACAAGTTCACTTACGGGATGTTCAACTTGGATACGAGCATTTACTTCCATAAAATAGAAGTTGCCTTCTGTTACTAGAAATTCGATTGTTCCAGCTCCACGATATTTTAGGTCGCTAAAAAGATTTAGTGCACCTTTACACATTTTTTTGCGCATATCAGGTGTAACTGCTGGAGATGGACTTTCTTCTATCAATTTTTGGTGATTTTTTTGCATTGAGCAATCCCGTTCACCAAGAATTGCAACTTTGCCTTTTCCATCGCCTAAAACTTGAAGTTCTACGTGACGTGGATCTTCGATATATTTTTCGATGTAGATTGTTGCGTCACCGAAATTGGCTTTTGCTTCGCTTGAGGCGATTTGTAGGTTTTCTTCAAACTCATCAAATCTGCGAACGATACGCATACCTTTTCCGCCGCCGCCACTTGCTGCTTTGATAATCACTGGGAAACCGCAGTCTTCTGCAACTTTACAAGCCATATCTTCGTTTCTGATTGCACCTTCTGAACCCGGTGTTACTGGAAGACCTGCTTTTTTTGCAGTTTCACGAGCTTTTACTTTGTCCCCAACAAGGGAAATTGTTTCTGGTTTTGGTCCAATCCAGAGAAGCCCTGCTTTTTCTACTTCTGCAGCGAATTCTGCACTTTCTGAAAGGAATCCAACTCCGGGATGGACAGCTTCTGAACCAGTTTTTATTGCTGCAGTGATAATTGCTGTTTTGTTTAGGTAACTTTTGCTTGATGGCGCTGCCCCAATACACACAGCAATATCTGCCATTTTTACGTGTAAGTTTTCTTTATCTGCTGTGGAATAAATTGCAACGGTTTCAATTCCAAGCTCTTTACAAGCACGAATGATACGAACTGCAATTTCACCACGATTTGCAATTAGCAATCTTTTTATCATTATGCTACTTTCCGAATTTTAAATATTGGTTGGTCAAACTCAACTAAATCCCCGTTTTGTACAAGGATTTCTTCGATAATTCCATCACATTCTGCTTCTAGAGTGTTCATTAGTTTCATAGCTTCAAGAATACAAAGAGGCTGACCTTTTTTCACAGATGAACCAACTTCAACGTATGATGGAGCATCTGGAGATGGAGCACGATAAAAAGTTCCTACGATAGGACTTTTGATGTCAACAAGGTTTGCATCTTCTTTTGCAGGTGCTGGTGTTGCTGGATTTTCTGCGGCTTCTACAACTTGTGAAACAGTTTCTGTAGCAACTGGTGTTGAAGCTACAACTGGGTTTGCTACAGTCACAACAGGCTGAGCCACAACTGGTGCTACGTTTGATACAACAACGCCACCTTCCATACGTTTTAGAGAAATAGTATCTCCACCTTGATTAATATCGATAGAAGCAAGAGTGCTTTTATCAAAACTTTCAATTAAATCTAAAATAAATTGTTCAGTCATATATTCTCCTTGGAGGAGGAACCAGCTCAGAGTCAGAAGGCCGCAGGTTCCTCCTCCAAACCTCCACCTCCTTGGCCACTGCTTAGGGGCGCTGCCCCTAAGAACCCCAACTGGTTCCAAACATTTTATATTTATAAATTTTTCGAAGGCTCAAAGAGCCCTTCGAAACAAAACACCACCCACGGAATGCTCGCAAGAGCCATTCCTAACATCAAACCCAATCACGTAAGCTAAACACGGCACGCTGGAACAGTCGT
>JAZQUR010000007.1:0-20380 GCA_045631425.1 Treponemataceae bacterium
CTTCTATATTTTCTCTATTCAAACCTTTAATTTAATTTTTGTTACTATAGTCTTTGAAATTGAAAATCTCTCTGAGCTTAATTGTTTTTTGCAATTATAAACGCAGAGAGATTTTTCTGTAAGGAATTAAATTGTATTAAATAATTCCAAATCTTTCCGAAATTTTATTTATTTCGTCTTCTGATAGTTTTACTTCTTCGATGCCAAGTTTGGCTATTCTTTTATCCTTCAATATTTGAGTTTTCTTTTTTCCTTTTTCAAGTTCTGATAAGACGAAAAGAACTCCAAGTTTGAAAGAGTCAGAATTAATTCCTTTGCCAGTTTGATTTGTTTTATCAGAAGTAGCAGAAGTAGTTTCTTTTTCTCCTGATTTTATTAGTTCGTATGCTTTATTTAGACTAATTGAATTATTTTTTATTTTTACTAAAAGTTCAGGACTTGCTTTTTTTGCAATTTCTCGCATTTTTGAAACCTGACGAGCAGATTTATTTAGTTGTTTTGCAATAGACTCATCTGTTTTTCCTGTTGCATTAGGGTCGGATTTTCTAAATTCATCTAGTCTTATAAATGCATCAAAATACTCTCCATCAGAGAGTCTTCTTGAATTGAGTTGCATCTTATATTCGTATTCTATAGTTGCATCTCGGCTATCAAATTTTTTGATGATTACAGGTACTTGCTTTAGTTCCGCTTTCTTTGCTGCCATAAATCGGCTATGTCCATCTACGATTATATATTCATCTGTAACGATGATGGGTCTAGTTTTATCAAATCCATTCAATTTAATATCATTTGCAATTTCTGTGACTTTATCAGTTTCTTGTTTAAACACTGCCTTAAAGTCTCTATCAAATTTAAGTAGGTTAATATTAACCATCTTAATTTTCATATTTTTATCGCTATCATTTGCTTTAATTTTTCTTTTTGAAAGTAATCTCATAATAAAATCTCCTTATGCAATATCTTCTGTTGAATTAATGATTTCTGCATCACAGATATTCTCAGCTTTTTTTAATATAGGAAGAAATATCTGTTCTTGTGCTTTTTCTAAAGTTTTCAATGCATGTTCGGTTTCGAGATGCTCAGCGTAATGATTAAGCATAAACTCTGTTTTGTGACCAGAACCTGTCATTACAACTCTTTTGTCAGAAATTAAATCGCAAACACGACTACACCATAAGTGTCTCCATGAATGGAAACAGATTTCTTTAGGATTTGAATAACCAATTTTTTTTAATGCCCTGTGAAGATATTTCAACCAGTTTTTTGGATCTGTTGGATGTTCTGGGTTTAAGCCATAAAAGACAAATCCTTTTATTCCTTCGCCATGAGGATTCATATTCGCTTGCATTAATAACATATCCCTGAGTTGAGAAGGAATCTTAATTTCACGAGTTTCGTTAGTTTTTGTTTCTTTTAGTCCTTCATATTTTGACCAGGAATGCCTGATATAGATTCTATCTGTTCCAATATCCTCTAATCTAAGAGCTGCGATTTCTCCCTGTCTCATACCAGTATAAAAGGCCAGCATATTTGCAAGTCTCGCAGAGTCATTTTCCCATTCTGTACAGAATACAGATAATGCTTGTTCTAACGTAAGAACTTTTCGTTTAGAAGATTTTGAGGAGCATTTTATTATTCCATCGTAACAGTTAATATTTGTTAGTCCATGAAAGTAAGCCCATTTCATAGGAATAGTAATTGCACTAACGATCGAATTAATTGTTTTGGGAGCAAGTTTTGAAACTGAATCGTGGGTAAAAATTTGATTAATATCATCTCTTGATATTTCACCAACGGATTTACCTAAAAGAAGGGGATACCAGTATGTTTTGAGACGACTTATCAAAGCCATACAGTAATCTCGGTGAATTGATTGACCTCGAAGTTTTTTTTCGCGTATGTAAGGGGATTTATCATAATCCCAAAACTCTTCGAGAAAATCTTCTATTGGTCTACTTTGTGGAGTATTGGCAATTACGAAGGATTGAATAAGATGTCTGTCTTTGAGTGTTTCTGCAATTTTTAAAACTTCTTCTGGAGTAAAATCGTAATTGCGTAAATTGTTAAAAAAGGAAATTTTGTCAGTAGTAGTATTCCTATTTTGTTTTCCGTTTATTCGTGTAGGAATATTACCATTAACAATCCAACCCATCACAACTTTTTCAGCATCAGCACGGTTTTTGCATCCAGTGCTTTTTTTGTTTGCGTGGGAACCGTCTGGCAGAAGGATTTCTGCATAATAGACACCATTAGGTGTCTTATAAATTAAATAGGGCTTAGCCATGAGCACCACCTTTTAGACCTGAAAGTCTGTTTACGTAAAATTACTACGTAAAAACTAGTGATTTGTCTCACGCTAAGCCCTACTTGATTGGGTTTAGTAGTGTGTTAAACCCTTATAACATAAGAGATTAACTGTATAGCAGGGGTTGGACTTGAACCAACGGCCTCCGGGTTATGAGCCCGACGAGCTGCCAACTGCTCTACCCTGCGTCGTATTGTGAGAGTATAATACTAGATGATTTTTATTTTGTCAATAGTTTTTTGCTAAATTATTTTTTTTACTTGCTTAATATCCCCTGGATTTTGTATAATTTTTACATGGAACTTGAACTTTTTCCCTTATTTGATATGGAAGCGATAAAATCCGGAGCAAAACAAAATAAACTTTCATCTTCTGTAAAATTGCAAAAATTACAGGGCGAAAATCTAAATCCGATTGATGAACTCAAAGCAAACACACTACATATCAGAATGACATACAAATCCATCGATTTTGCCGAAAATAAAATTCGGGAACAGGAATTTGAAAATTGTACCTTTGAAAACTGTCATTTTGTGAAAGCAGACCTAACTGCAGTAGCTTTTGTAGATTGCAAATTTTTGAACTGTGATTTTGTTGTTCCAAACATGACAAACTCAGGGATAAAAACCAGTTTTTTTGAAGGCTGCAAATTTATGGGCGTGGATTTTTCCGACTGTTCCAATTTTTTATTTTCTCCAAGTTTCAAAGACTGCATGATATCATCTTGTAATTTTGAAGGCAACAAAATGCCAAAAACCGAATTTTACTCTTGTAAAATCAGGGAAACAACTTTCGCATACTGCGATTTGACAGAATCTTGCTTCGACAACACAGAATTTCAAGAATCAACTTTTCAAGATTGCCAACTCCAAAAATCAGATTTTACTGATGCTCTTGGCTACGCAATAAATCCTTTTGCAAATAAACTAAAAGGCGCTCGATTTTCCTTGCCGGAAGCTCAATCTTTTTTGCATTTTTTAGATATAGAAGTGGAATAACTGATGAAAAAAATTGTCACCCTTTGTTTAAGTGCCGGAATTCAAAAAACTATAGAATTCTCAAATATTCAACTTGATAAAGTAAATCGTTCTAAAAATTACCGATTTGATATTGCGGGTAAAGCTGTAAATTCTAGTCGTGTTTTATCTCAGCTGGCAGAAAAGTTTGAAAATCACCTTTCGAAAGATGAGATAAAGCAAAACATCACACTGATTTGTCCACTTGGCGAAAAAAATCTTGATTTTTGGAATGAACTTAGCGAAAAAGAAAATTTTACTCAAAAAAATATTTTGATTCCGGGCTTTACTCGGGAATGTTGCACTCTTATCGAGGAAAAGCCGTTTCGGGTAACGGAACTTGTGGTGGAAGAGCCAAAAATCCAAGACGAAAATCAGTCAAAAAAAATTGCAGAGATTTTATCAACTGTGGAATGGGAACTTTCTCAAAATCAAGAAAAGCCTTTTGCATTGTTGGTGGCGGGAAGTGTGCCATCTTATTTCAGTTCTGGCGATTCTAATATTATGGAAGAAATTGCAAAAATCGCGAAAAATCAAAATGTTTTGTTTATGGCTGATTTTAAGGGAAAAACGCTTTTGGATTTGATACCAAATTATGTTCCGGAAATTATTAAAATCAACGAAGAAGAGTTTTTAGAAACTTTTTATCCTGAAAAAATAGAGAAAGAAGCTTCTCTTTGTGATACAATATTATCAGAGTTGATAAGTGAAAAATCCCGAGAGTTGGCAAATATCATTGTTGTAACTCGGGGCGACAAGAGCACGATTTTGGCATCTTCTGGTAAGGTGATATTTGGTGAAGTGGAGAAAATCACACCGAAAAACACTATTGGCTGTGGCGATGCATTTAATGGGGGATTTTTGTATGAGTTCTCAAAATCAAATGATGTGGAAAAGTCGCTAAAAATGGGAACTTACGCGGCTTCTCGAAACGCAGAAAATATTGCGCCGGGGTCCATTTTGTAAACGTTGATAATATCCGTTGACAATAAATCTGAAGCATACTACCATAAAATTGAGGTATTTTAATGGCAAATATTATTGGAATTAAATTGGCAGATGGTTCTTTTTATCCTGTGATGGAAGAAGGAAATCCAACAAGCAGAAAAATCGAATTAACAACTGTTCGTGATGATCAAACTACAGTTCAGTTGGCTTTATATCGTTCTGCAACTGGCTCCATGGAAGATGCCGAATATATTGACACTTTAGAAATTGATAATTTATTGCCTCACCAAAAACAAGAACATACCTTGAATTTAAATATTAGCCTTGATGAAAATAATGTGCTTTCTGCAAAAATTGATGATCCAGAAACTGGAATGTCTACAGATTCTAAAGTTTCATTGTTTAATTTGAAATCTTCAGATTTTTCAGAAAATACTTTTGATGGAATTGATGTGGCAACTGCTGGTGTGGCTGCTGCGGGAATTATTGGTGGAGCGGCGCTAGTTGATGCACTTTCAGATGATTTGCAAGAAAATGAAATTCTTGAAGATGTGTCTTTGGATGCTTTGGATGAAGAATTCGCTTTGCCAGATGAAATTGATTTAAGCATAGGTGAAGAATCTTTTGCAGAACAAATTGCGCTAGAAAGTGAAATTGCTTTGAATGAGGATTTTTCACTTGAAAATGAACCTGATATGAATGAAGGGTTTGAGGTAGAAAGCGAATCTGGCTTTGGTGACGAATTTATAGTAGAATCTGAGCCGGTTTTAGATGAAGAAATCCCATTTGAAAGTGAACCAGCTTTTGACGATGGAAATGATTTGCAAGTTGAAAATGAACTTCTTGAAGATGTATCTTTAGATGCTTTGGATGAAGAATTTTCATTGCCAGATGAAATTGATTTGAATATTATCGAAGAAAGTTCTATTGAAACTGAATTTCCTTTGAATGAAGAAATGGTGCTAGACAGTGAACCAGTGTTTGACGAAGAAGTTGCGTTAGAAAGTGAGCCAGCTTTTGACGAAGAAGTTGCACTAGAAAGTGAACCTGCTTTTGATGAAGAAGTTGCGTTAGAAAGTGAACCAGTTTTTGACGAAGAAGTTGTGCTAGAAAGTGAACCAACTTTTGAGGAAGAAGTTGCACTAGAAAGTGAACCTGCTTTTGATGAAGAAGTTGCGTTAGAAAGTGAACCAGTTTTTGAGGAAGAAGTTGCGTTAGAAAGTGAGCCAGTTTTTGAGGAAGAAGTTGCGTTAGAAAGTGAGCCAACTTTTGACGGGGAAGTGGTGCTAGAAAGTGAACCAGCGTTTGTTGAAGAAGTTGCACTAGACAGTGAGCCAGCTTTTGATGAGGAAGTGGTGCTAGAAAGTGAACCAGCGTTTGGTGAAGACGTTGCGTTAGAAAGTGAACTAGCTTTAGAGGAAGACGTTGCGTTAGAAAGTGAACCAGCTTTTGACGAAGAAGTTGCGTTAGAAAGCGAACCTGCTTTTGAGGAAGAAGTTGCATTAGAAAGTGAGCCAGCTTTTGATGAAGAAATTGTTGTAGATAGTGAACCAACTTTCCATGGAGGAATGGACTTACAAGAGGAAAACGAAATTCTAGAAGATGTGTCTTTTGATACACTAGACGAAGAATTCGCTTTGCCCGAAGAAATTGATTTAAGTATATCCGAAGATCCAGTTTCAGAAGAAGAAACACAACTTGAAAGCGAAACTGCTTTTGATGATTTAGTTGATTTGCAAGAAGAAACTGTCCAAGAAAGTGAGCCAGTTTTTGATGAAGAAACTACTACTGAAAGCCAATTCCCATTGAACGAAGATATGATTTTAGAAACAGAATCTTCACTTGATACTGATTTCGCTATGCCATCAGAAGATGAGTTTGCTTTGAACGACGATTTTTCTATTCCAGAAAATACTGAAACAGAAGAGTCCTTTGATAGTGATTTCACAATGCCAGATGAAACAGAAAATCAAGAAACATCGGCTTTAGATAGCATTGCACTAGGTGCGGGGCTTGCTGGTGTTGGATTTGCTGCAGGGGAATTACTAAATGATGATGAAGATTTCTCTATCCCAGAGGAAAATCTTTCTGACAGCGAGTTACCAAATTTTGATAATCTTGAAACAAGTTTAGATGACTCTTTTGAAATGGAAGACGATGCTCCATTCTCATTTGATTCACTTCCTGACTTTGACGAAATTCCGGAACTTCAAGATACTCCAGCAGAATTATTAAGTGATTTTAATTCATCAGATTTTGAACTTCCTGAATTTAGTGATGAACAATATATTTATGATAACCAAAATCAAGGCGGTGATTTATTGTTTGACACATTATATGAAGAAAATATCAAAGAATCAGAAAAATCTCAAAAACGTACAACAATTCCAGTTGTAATTTGTGTTCTATGTGCTTTGATTTGTGTAGGCGTTCTAGCAGCAATTCTTTGGCTAACAAAACCAAGTCTATTTGGTACAAAAGAAAAAGAACCAGAATTCGTACCAGTTGTACAAGAAGAGTTGCCTGTTGTCGAGGAAGAACCAATTTTGCCTGTTGAGGAAGATTTAACATCAGCAAAAGAGGATGAAATTGTTATTACTCCAGAGCCAGTTGTTCCAGAAATCCCAGAACCAAAAGAAGAAGTAGTGCCAACTCAGGTAACTTACAGAATCAAATGGGGGGATACATTGTGGGATTTGGCAGATTCATATTATCAAAATCCATGGTTGTATAACAAAATTGCAAAGGCAAACAATATCAAAAATCCAGATTTAATCATTTCTGGGACAGATATTGTGATTCCGCCACTTAACTAAAAAAGAGGCACCTTGAAAAAAAAGTTAATAAATTTAGTTTTCTCACTTACTATCATTTTGGCGTTTTTCTCTTGCGGAAAAGATTCCAATTCTTTTAACAGTTATTATTTGAAGGGAAAGCAAGAAAGAGACGCCAAAATCCTACAAAAAGGATTTGAAAAAGCTGACCCATATTTTAGCAAACTCTGTTTAGAAGAATTGTGCTCATTTTTGCCAAAACAAAAAGCAGTGGAGTTTGCTCGTCGTGGCTTAAAAAAATATCCAGATTCTCAAGAAGTTTTAGAACTGTTAGTTAGTTTGCTTTATGACCAAAGAGATTATTCTGGGGTGATTTCTGTTGTAGATGAGAATTCAAAAATCCAAAAAAATAATGAAATCAAGCGATACTATTTTTCTGCAAAAATTTTAAAATCCAAATCCAAGTCTTTATCTTGGGAAGATGATGTTTTACTAGAAATCCGAGATTGGTATGAAAATAACGAATTTTCTAAAAGTCATAACAAGTTTTTTTCCGATTTTTCAGAAGTAATTGATTTTAGTGATGCCACAAAAGCACGACAACTTTCATATCTTGGGAATTATGCCAAGGCCGCAACCCTTGTGGAAAACTCATATCCTGCAAAAGAGGAGTTTCTTGGATTTTTAGAAAGCTTAACTTTTGTAGAATTCAAAGATATAGCAGACACTTTTGTTTCTGGTTCCAGCAATAAAAAACTTTACTCAACTTATTTTGGGAATGGCGGACTTGTTTTTGAGAATAAGGAAAAAGAGTTTTACAGTGTTTTCTCAGCTGGGCGAATTTTGGAAAAAGCAGTTGGAAGTACTTCTGATGTGCAAAAATATTACAATCTAGCAGTTTATCTTGCGCCCGAATCAGATTTTGACAGAGCACTTTGGTATTATCTTCGTGGTGCCATGAATTTTTCTATTTCTGAAGGATATAAGGGATTTTTAGAGTATGCAAATGCTTGGAAAGACCCTACATATTTTGATGATATTCTTGAAAAATTCACAGCAAAACTATTATCAAATTATCAGTGGGAAACTTATTATCAATTATTTTCAGATATTTATCCTTATTTGAGTTTTGAAAGTCAGGGAAAGTGTGATTATCTTTTTGGTAGTTTGATAGAAGCAAATCTTATTGATTATGGAAATGGCGCAAAAGACTTGGCGAAAACTTTTTATCAAAAGGCTTTTGAAAATCCTGAAACTGACGAATATTATAAAATCCTTGCAGGGATAAAACTTGATAAAGAAATAACTCTCGATTATGAGAAAAATCCAGAAATTGTGAAAAATCTTTCTTCTGAGGAAGAATATTTAAAATATTTGCTGGAAGATGATATTAGTTCGGTTTACAGTTTTGCATTGGCGAACAAGGAAAATATCAGAAAGGAAGTGGCTTTTGAAGCAATTTCCGCTTTGGAAAAAGCGTCGGAAAAGGATACAAACTTTTATCCACTGGCGCTACGAACTGCTACGACTTTTGTAGAAAGCCAAGAAAACGTAAATTTGCTTTATCCGCGATATTTTTCTGAATATGTTGAAGATGTTTGTAAACAATTTGAGATTCCAGAATATATCCTTTACGGGCTAATTAGAACTGAAAGTTATTTTGATAGTGATGTCTATTCTGTTGCTGGAGCTATTGGTTTGTGCCAGTTGATGCCAGCCACTGCAGGAGATGTGGCTCGTAAGTTGAAAATCAAAGAGTACGACTTAATTGATGCAAAGACAAATATCACTTTTGGTGGATTTTATCTTGGGGAACTTGCAAGTCGGTTAGACGGAAATTATTTGTTAGCGCTGTGTTCATATAATGGTGGAATTACAAACGTGCGAAATTGGCGAAAGAAAGGGCCAAACTTGCCCATGGACATCTTTTTGGAAACTGTGCCTTTTGAAGAAACTCGGAACTATGGGAAAAAGTTGATAAAAGCATCCACATTTTATGGAATGTTGTATTATCAACTTTCTCCAGCTGAGATTGTGAAATCCCTTGGAGTTTTTTAGCAGTTTTTCTCCAAATCCCAGAAGATTTCCTTATTTGCCAGAAGCTATCCAAACTCCTTGCCAATCATCCAAGGTTAAAGATTTGTCCAAGGAATAATGTTTATAAAGTTTTTGGCATTTTTTTATGTAAGCGGCAGCTGGTGGATCTTCTGCTGCAATTAGCGCAAATGTTTTTTCCGCTTCTAGAAAATCCCCTTTGTAGAAAAGATTTCGGCCTTGCTCAAAAATGTTTAGGATTTTTTCCTTTTCTTTGTATTTCTCTAGGGTGAATGGCTCAAAAACTGTAACAACTGCTTTTTTCCCTACAACAGCAACTTTTGCAAGCTCTCGCCATTTTATGTTGCTGTCCTTTTCTTGGACCGCTTCTTTCACAGCTTTTGAACACATTGTGTAGGTTCCAAATTCTTTGTTTAAGCCTTCTAGTCGTGAGCCAAGATTTACTGAATCTCCAATCATTGTGTAATCAAATCGTTCTCTTGAACCAAGATTTCCAACAACTGCATTTCCTGTGTTTAATCCAATTCTCATGTAAACAGGACTTCCTAAACGGTAAGTGTAGGCGGCTCTCATTTCTTCCAATTTTTCTTGGCATTTTAGGGCGGCATGTAATGCGCATAATTCATGATTTTCAACATCAGTTGGAGCGTTCCAAAAAGCCACGATAGCATCGCCTTCGTATTTGTCGATAGTTCCACCGTATTCCAAAATGATATTGCTCATTTCTGTGAGGAAATCGTTTAAAAACTCTGTAAGTTCTTCTGGCTCCATATTTTCAGAAATTGATGTAAAGCCTTGAATATCAGAAAAGAAAATGCTCAAGTTTCGTTTTTCCCCACCAAGCTTTAAGCTCTCTGGATTTTGGATAAGATTTTCGATAACTGATGGGCTTACGTATTGCTTAAAAGCACTTTTGATAAAGCGACGTTGTTTTCCTTCGTGGGAGTAACTCAATAAAAGCGCCAATGCAAAGGCTGTGAAAAAAGCGAAAATTGATACAATTAATGGTAGCCAAAGTCCCAAAGCAAATAATCCATAAGTCAAGAGAAAAATTGCTGGTAAGGTAAGACTTGGAAACAGAATAATTGTAATAAATGATTTTTTTGTGGATTTTTGTTTTTCAGAAAGACTGATTGCAAAAACGCCCAAAAATGAAAGTGCTAAAATCCATAAAAGTGAAATATACCAAGGTGTTTCGTGGATAAATTGTTTATTTAGCAAGTTGTCCAAAAGGGTGATATGGACTCCAACGCCAGGATAAACTTGGTTATTTGGTACGGAGCAAATATCAAAAAGGCCCGGGGCGTAAAAGGCGAAAAAGTTGTATGTGTCTTTGAAATTTTCTGGTGGAATGAGAGGTTCTTCGCCCCGGGTGACAGCGTAATAGCTTTGAAGTATGTCGGAGGCTCTGTAGGGAAGGTAATCGTTTATGGAAGACTGGAAACGCAAGTTAGCTTGGATACCATCGTTTAGCATACTTAACGGTTCTCCGATTTGCTCCATATAATATTGGTTATAATCTAAACCTTGTGCAATAATTTCTTGTGGATTTTGTATAACATCTAGCATTAAAGGTGCAAATCCTAATGCAAGGTATACATCATCTTCTACGAACTGAACAATATTTGCTTTTCGGATAATATCATCTTTATCCATTGAACTTGTAATGCCACCAATTTCCCAGGCGCCTTCTCTAATTTCAGGAATTGGAAAGAGAACTTTTCCAGTGTCTTTATCTTCATAAAGAGGGAGAATAACTTTCCCGTTTTCTTTACAAGCGTTGGCAAAAACTAAATCATCTTCTGGACCGTAAACGGAACTTTCTGTAAACAAAACATCAAAAACTAGGGCATTTGTATCTGCCAATGAAAAGTACTTTACAATATCAGCGTATGCAGATCGTGGCCAAGGCCAATTCCAACCCATTTCTTTTTTTGCCCAATCTATTGATTCTTGGTCTAAAATTATAAGACAAATTTCTTCAGATGGTTTTGTAAAATTACCAGCAAATTTCATTCGGGAATCGTAGGATTTTAACTCGAAAAAAGATAAAATATCAAAAAAGTAAAAACATACTGATACACAAAATATTAGAATGATAAGAAGCCAATTTTGCAATTTTTTTAATAGTTTTTTTTTCATAATATCTCCAAGGATTTGTTTATAGGTATTTTATCACAAAAATTCTGGTTTACCAAATGGGCTTTTTTTGTAATAATAAAAATATGAGTTTTATATCAATTAATAATATTAGCTATACATATCCTCCTGTAAATGGAGAAATTGAAACTGACGAAAACGGAAATCCAATTCTTCCAAAACCTATTTTTGATTATTTTACTGCGGAACTTCCAGGTACTTTTACAAGTTTAATTGGTCCAAACGGTAGTGGAAAGTCAACTTTTATGCTTTTGGCAGCAGGTCGCATCAAACCACAACAAGGAAATATCACCCTTTTTGATTTAGATATTGCAAACATTTCTGAAGAAGAGAGAAATAAGGCAGCATCATTTATTTATCAAAATATGGAATTTGAGCAAGATGATCCTGTGGAAGATTTGCTAAAGCAAGTTTACGAAAACGGATATCATTCTGATGAAAAAAAGGCAAATCCTGATTTTTACAATGAAGTTATCAAAGTTTTTGAACTTGAAAATGTGTTAAATCACAAACTTACTGGGATTTCAAAAGGTGAAATTCAGCGAGTTTTACTAGCATTTTCTATTTTGTACGGTTCAAAATCAATTTTTATGGATGAACCAATGTTCGCAATGGAAGATAGACAAAAACATAGCGCAATGACTTTTATCAAAAAATATAGCCAAGAAAATAATGTGCCAGTTTTTATTGCTATGCACGAACTTGATTTATCAAGAAAGTATGCTGACAATGTTTTGCTTTTCTATCCAGACAGACGAATGGATTACGGAACTCCAGCAGAAGTTCTTACAAAAGAAGCCCTAGAAGATGCATACGGTGTTCCAGCTGCTATGCTTCGTGATACAGAAAATCTAAATCGAAATGCATTGAAGGAAGCTTCTGAAGCATTAAATAATTTAGAAAAATAAAGCCTAAAAACAACCTTGTGATTAGCTTTGAGTTTTCACAAGGTTTTTATCTTTTAAAAATCGCAAAAATTGGAAAATTAGAAAAAGTTTTGATAAATATCTGGGAGTGATGATGAAAAAGTTTGAACAAATTATTGCAGTTTTTTTTGTCGGTTTTCTGTTTTTTGGTTGTGCTTCTGTAAAACCTGTTGTTCGTGAAGCTGGTGAACCATATACTTTGACCATTGTTCACACAAATGATCATCACGGTGGGATTCTCTCAAAAGATGGAGAAGGGGGACTTGCAGAAAGAGCCACTTTTATTAAGTCGGTTCGACAATCAAAGGAAAATGTGCTTTTACTTGATGCAGGTGATATAAACACAGGTTCAGCCCTTTCAAATATGTTTTATGCCCAGCCTGATATTTTGGCTTACAACGCTATGAAATATGATGCTGTTGTTTTTGGAAATCATGAGTTTGATAATTCTTTGGAGCAACTTCAAAATCAAATGGCTATTTCTGATTTTTCTTGGCTTTCTGCAAATATCAAGTTGGGGAAAAAAGAGTTTTTGGGAAGCCCATATTTTGTAAAAGATTTTCCCGGGTTTCGTGTTGGCGTGATTGGACTAACAACTTTGCGAACTTTAGAAATCTCAAATCCTGATGAGAGTCTTGTTTTTGTTGATGAAATTGAAGCTGCAACAAAATATGTGGAATATCTTCGGGAAAAACAAAAGTGTGATATTATCATTGTTCTTGGGCATTTAGGGGATGTTTTAGAATCTCAAAATCAAACAACTTCTGTAAAACTTGCAGAATCTGTGCCAGGAATTGATATTATTGTGGATGGACATACTCACACAAAAATGACAGAGCCTTTGTTTGTGAATGGCACACATATTGTTTCGGCTTATGAAATGGGAAAATCTGTTGGTGTTGGGGATTTAACAGTTGTGGACGGAAAACTTGTTGATTTTCATTGGACGGCTGAAGAAATCACTTCTGAAAAATATGAACCAGATTTGGAAATCATAGAGATTTTACATCCATTTGTTATGGAAGGGGAAAAAGAATTTTCGAAAGTTGTGGTTAAAACTAGTGATGACTTTGCTTTCGGTCAAAAGTTAAGCCGAAAAGTCGAAACTCCACTTGGAGACTTTGTTGCAGACGCACAAGTTGCGTATGTAAAATCTCGTGGTTTGGAAATTGACTTTGGATTTATTAATGGTGGATATATTCGTCAGGGTTTGAAAAAAGGTGATATTAATAGGGACGATATTTTGTCTATAGTGCCTTTTGAAAATTATCTTTATGTGGTGACGTTGTCTGGAAACGACGTAGTTGCGTTGTTCGACTATATTGCCACAATTAACCAAGGTGCCAGAGGATTTCCTCAGGTTTCAAAAGAGGTTTCTTATACAATCACTTATGATGAAAAAGGGATGAATGGGAAAATTTCTGATATTTTGATAAATGGCGAAAAAATTGATTTGGGGAAAAATTACAGAATCGCTGTAACTGATTATCTTGCTGGTGGTGGAGACGGATACGAAGTCCTTACAAAATCTGTGGACACTTTCAACACATCAATGCTTATAAGCGATGTCGTTGTAGAATATGCAAAATCTTTTGATAGCGAAATCCATCCAAAAACTGAAAATCGTATAAATATTATCGGTGGAATTGATATTTACTAAAAATACATAAGCGATTTTATATCAGGATAGACAAGAAGGGCTGATTATAGCAGAGTGAGAACTGTTGAAAAAGTCTTACAGGATATAAAATTATAGGCCCGATTTGATATCCTTGACATCTTCCATAATTTTGTAAAATGTGATATTTTTCATTTATGAATAATACAAATTTTTATGAAAAACAAAAAAGAAATCGTATGTTAGCTGGAACAGCAGCACTTTGTGCGTTGACTGTTATCTTTTCATTTACAAGACTTGGGATGATTCCTTGGTTTTCAGGTGCTTCAATCACAATTTGTCACATTCCTGCAATTTTGGCTACAATCCTTTTTGGGTTGCCAGCTGGTTTAATTGTTGGTGGCGTGTTTGGTATTTCATCTTTGATTTTGGCAGCTACACAGGGAACTGGATTGGATGTTTTCTTCGTAAATCCACTTGTTTCTGTTTTACCAAGATTGACTTTGCCTGTTGTTGTTTACTTCTTAAACAAACTTTTCCTAAAACTTTCTAAAGTAAGCAAATTCCCTTACATTGTAGGTGTTGGAATTAACGCTTTAGTTGCTACAATGTTTCATTCATTCTTTGTATTAAGCATGTTAGCAATTCTTGCAGAAGAAGTTACATTTGCTATGGTTATTGCTGTTTTAGTTGGGAACTCAATTCTTGAAGCTATTGCATCTTTGATTGTATGTATGGCTGTTCAAGGATTTAGTTTCGGTGCTTCAAAAAAAGCTGAAAAATCAAAACTAGAAACAGAAAACTAATTTTATTATCGCAAAAGCGAAAAATTGATTTTATAATAAAAGGCTGTCCAAAAAGATTTGTTGATGAAAACTGTATAAATCAACTCTTTGTGTGGACAGCCCATTTTTTTTAGCTAATTTTGTCTGCTTTCCAAAGCCCGTGAAGATTGCAGAATTCAAAAACGGATATGATTTCATCATCCTCAAAAATCATAAAGTGGGCATAAGGTTTGTCTCCCGGTTGTAATTCTTTTAGTTGTGTTCCGTTTTTAGTTTGTAAGAAAACCCATTGAATGTAATGTTCGGTTGTCATTGGGTGTTCTACAGAACCAACTTTCACGTCTACTAAATTTCCATGTCTTGTAACAATTGGCACGTGTTTTTCTGTAGCAGCGTCAGTTGTTCCGGGAATCAACTCGTACATATCTTCGCCACAACAAACTGTTGGCATCATGGTTTCGTGAATCATTGTGATGATTTTTCCACAAATTGCACATCGATAAAATTTTACTGTCATATTTTTCTCCAATTTTGATAATGTTGATATATCAACTAATTTGAACATATCTATTTTTTGGGAAATAAGCAAATTTTATTAATTTCTTTTTGATTGTGGTGTTTTTTTGATGTGTAATGCGTGTTATAATATTAGTATGAAAAAGAAGATATTAGTTTATTTAGTTATGTTTTTTTGTTTATCTGGAGTTTTTGCAAAAGTTGGAAACACAATGTATGTTTCTTCAGAAAAAACAACATTAAAAGAAAAACCTTCATTTTTTAGTAATGATTTAGAAAATATTTATTATGGTGATGTTGTAATTATTGTGGAAGAAAAAGGAAAATGGGCAAAGGTTCGTCTTAATATTGATTCTTCTACAATAGGTTGGATAAATACATCTTCTCTTACAAAGAAAAAAATTGTTTCAATTAGTAATAGAGTTTCAGCTTCTACAGAGGAGTTAGCATTAGCAGGAAAGGGGTTCAATGCAGAAATTGAATCTGAATACAAGAAAAGCGACATTGTGAATTATGACGCTGTAGATAAGTTGGAAAAAAATTTGGTTTCTTTTACAACTATTATGGATTTTATGAAATCGGGAATGCTTTTAGTTCAAAATATTGAGCAGTATTTGTAAAAGAAATGGAAGGTTAAAATGCTAAAATCTTGTAAAAAATATATTAGAAACTTTTTCTGTGTAGTCTTAGTTTGTTTTGTTGGCTTTTTATCATCTTGTAGAACAGTTAGTGCTGTTGCATTGGTTGGTGGATTTCTTGGGGAAATGGCTGGAATCGAAGGTTCTGCTGATATTGCTCTTTCAATAGTTGATTCTGCAGAGTCTATCGAAAAAGCTATGGAAGATTTTACACCAGAACAAGAATATTATATTGGGCGAGCCGTTGCTGCTTCAATTTTATCAAAGTATGACTTGTATGATTCGCCAAGTTTGGAAAAATATCTAAATCAAATTTGTGCATCTTTGATAATTACTTCTGATGTTCCAACTTTGTATAAAGGATATTCTGTTGGTATTTTGGATACTGATGAAATAAACGCATTTGCAACTTCTGGTGGTCACATTATGGTTTCTAGAGGATTAATAAGATGTGCAACATCTGAAGATGCTCTTGCTGCAGTTTTGGCTCACGAAATTGCCCATATTCAGTTACAACATAGTTTAGATGCTATCCAAACAAGCCGAGTAACAGATGCCATCACAAAAACTGGTTATGCTGCAATGAACATTTTATCAGAAGGCGAACTACGCGATGTTACAAATGCTTTAGGTGATGTTGTAGATGATATTATTGGTGAGATGGTGGACAGTGGTTATTCAAAATCTCAGGAATTCGAAGCTGATGACAAAGCATTATCAATAATGGCTAAAGCGGGATATTATCCAAAGGCAATGGAAGATATGCTTTTTGTATTAAAAGAAAAAAGTAATGCACATGGTGGTTGGGGAAAAACTCACCCATCACCAAAAGATAGAATGAAAAATCTCGAAAATCTTTACAAAAAATATTCTGTAAAGGATTCTCGAGAAAGTAGACAAGCTCGATTTTTAGAGGCTACAAAAGGTATTTAATTTTTGTTCTACAATACGTGGAGAGTAAAAAAATACCTAGCGTAAAACACCTATTAAATCTTTGCGACCAATCTTTTCTAAGGCTTCCCTTACTAAAGATTGGTTTTCTTTTTTATTGAACTGTAGTAATGCTCGTTGTAGACGGCGTTCGTGGCCACCTCTTGGAACGTAGAGTTCTTCCATGTTGCCGTTTTCGTCAGTTTCGTGTGGATTTAAGCCAGTGTAATACATACAAGTTGCTAAGTTTCCCGGAGTTGGGTAAAAATCTTGAACTTGATCTGGCACAAATCCAGTTTTCTTTAGATAAAGTGAAACTTCTAGAGCATCTTCCAATGTGGCGCCGGGTAAACCTGCGATGTAGTATGGCACAAGAAATTGTTTTTTTCCAAGTTCCTTGTTGATTTTTGCATATTCGTTGGCAAAATCTTTGTATACAGCGTGGGAGCTTTTTCTAACTAGTTTTAGAACTTTGTCGCTAACGTGTTCTGGGGCAACTTTTAATTGTCCAGAAATGTGGTGTTGGCAAAGTTCCTTGAAGAAAGTTTTGTCCTTGTCTAACATTAAGTAGTCAAAGCGAATTCCACTTCGGATAAAAACTTTTTTCACGCCAGGAATATTTCGTAAAGTGCGCAAAAGTTGGATGTATTCTGTATGGTCAACATTTACGTTTTTACAAGGCTCGGCTCCCAAACATTCTCGATTTGGACAAGCGCCTTTTTCTTTTTGCTTTGTACAAGCGTCGTGTCTAAAGTTTGCTGTTGGCCCACCAATATCGTGGATGTAGCCTTTGAAATCAGGATGTTTTGTAAGAGCTATGGCTTCGTTTTTCAAAGATTCTATGCTACGAGTTTGGATGCGCTTTCCTTGGTGAAAGGTGATAGCACAAAATGAACAAGCACCGAAACAGCCTCGGCAACTTGTGAGTGAAAAAAGCACTTCTTCCAAAGCGGGAACACCAACTTTTCCGTTAGAAGCAGGTTTATCGTACATTGGATGCCATCGTCGTGTGTAAGGCAGTTCCATTACTTTGTCGTATTGTTCTTGTGTAAGAGGATGTGATGGGCGTTCTTGAACTAAAAAGCGTTCTTCCGATTGTTCTACAAGTGGTTTTGCAGAAATAGAGTCTGTGTTTGCTTCTTGGATAATATAACTTTTTGCAAAGGCGATTTTGCCTTCTTTTGTGTTTGCAGAAACTTCTTGATAACTAGGCAAAAAGATTACATCACTTGGGATTTCTTCTTTTTTTGAAGTTCTGTAGCAAGTTCCACGAACTCCACGGATTTTTGCCACTTCTTTAGAGGTTGCAAATCCATCTTCTGAAGAATTAGCAATTTCTTTGATTTTTTCAGCAAGTTCTAGGATTGAGTTTTCGCCCATTCCGTACATGAGGATATCAGCTTTGCTATCAAGCAAAATGGAACGGCGAATTGTGTTTGACCAATAATCGTAGTGGGAAGTTCTCCGAAGAGAAGCTTCAATTCCGCCGATTAAAACGGGAACGCCTTTGTAGGCTTGGCGAACTTTTGTTGTGTAAGTGATAATTGCTCGGTCAGGACGATTTCCGGCGACTCCACCATGGGCATAAGCGTCAGATGAGCGAGGTTTGTTGTTTGCTGTGTAATTTGAGACCATAGAGTCCATAGCACCGGCGCTTATCAAAAAGCCAAGACGTGGGCGACCTAAAACTTGAAAAGCTTCAATGTCGTTTACGTCTGGCTGTGGAATAACGCCAACTTTGTATCCATGAGCTGTAAGCCAACGTCCCAAAAGAGCAACTGCAAAAGAAGGGTGGTCAACATAGGCATCTCCGCTTACAAAAACGAAGTCCAAATCTTGCCACCCTCTTTGTTTTACTTCTGATAAATTTACAGGTAAAAAAGTGTTTTTCATTGATTAAAAAAAATTAGAATGCTTGAACAACTTCCAAATCAGCAGAAACTTTGTCTTTAAGATAGCGTTCAACACCTTGTTTTAGAGTCATTGTTGCCATTGGACAACTTCCACAAGCACCAGTTAAGCGAACGTAAACTTTGTTGTCTTCAAAAGAAACAAATTCTAAGTCCCCACCGTCTGCTTGAAGTTGTGGACGCATATCATCTAAAGCTGCTTTGATTTTATCTAGTAATTCCATAATTATCTCCAAAAAGTATTAAGAAAATCAGTTTGATGTGATTATTTTATCTTTTGTATAGAATTTTGTAAAGTGATGTTGAGGGACAAGGATTGTAGGGGCGACGGAGTCGTTCCGAAGGAATGGAGGCGAAAGCCGTAACCCCGAAAAGCCTGGTTTCAAAAACCTATGATTTCATAGGTTTTTGAAAGTCCCCCAAATAAATATTAAATGAATTTGCTAATTTCTTGGCGTTCTGTGGTTTTCATTTTTTGTGAAACTATGTATGTTCCGAATGTCATTGTTAGGGAGTCGATGGCTGCTGCAACGCTACATAAAATAAATGCAACTGGTTTTAGTAGTAGGTATCCTGCTTCGAATCCGCGGCCGTACATTGAGCAAAGAACTGTTAGGGCAAGATATGTAGAACCTGTTGAGAATGGTCCTAGGAAGAATGAACTGATGATAGAAAAGCCTGCAACCCAAAGAACATCTGTAAATGAAATGTTTAGCGCGTTGTATGAACGGAAAATCACGATAAATGAGATTGCAACAACTAGTGAAGAACCAGCTCGTGAAAAAATTGCGATAAGAGGTGTAACTGTTGATGATGAACGGCGTTTGATTCCAAGACTTTCTCTGTTGTGGCGCATTGCAAGTGCGAGTGTTAGGTTTGTGTCACCTGAGAAAAATGCTGCAAATGTTGTTGCGATTGAAGCGAATAAAACTCGGTATGGGTGAACTTCTTTACAAACAAAATATAAAATTAGTGGATAAATTATTACTGCGATAATAAATAGAATTGAAAGTAAGAGGATAATTAGTCCGTTGTAAATTCCGCTGGTGATAATATCCATAAATTTGAACATCCAGATTGTTGTTACTGCAACAAGTCCGATGGCAAAAATATCGATAAAGAAGTTCATAACTGAGTTACAAACTTTTGTTAGGGAGTCGAATAGGGCGATTGTTGGTTTTGAGTCAACTTTGTCTACTGCACATCCAATTCCTAAAAGACATGCTAAAATCACTGCTGGGAGTAGGTATTGGCCGTTAAGAAGTGAGTCAAATCCTGAATATGGGAACAATGCTTTGATATTTTCAAAGATGTTTATTGTTTCCCCTTGGATAACTCTGTCGGCAGAAATTGGGATACGTGGCAATTTGATGATAAAAATGGATACTAGCCCAAGGATTGTAAGTAAAACTGTTGCAGAAACGATAACAAGTGCTGTTATAGAAATTGTTTTGAAAAACTTACGTGTGTCGCGAAGTTTGAAAACTGCAACGGTGAAGCTGAAAAACATAAGTGGCACTAGGAAGAGGCGTACTGTTCTAATTGCAATATCGGCGAGGAAGCTTACGATTCCAGTGTCTGTTAGATAGTTTTGTGGAAGCACGAAGGTTGCAATCATACCAAGTGCGATACCAATTAAGTATTTAATCCAAATTTTCATTATTTCCTCCAGAGAAGTTAGTTCTCGGCTATTTCATTTTTCAAGTAAAATCTTTAGATTTTGTTGGTGTTGTTTATTATACACTATTTCTTGGATGTTTATCAAATCCCAATGTTTAAGCCATTTTTTTCTGTTT
>JAZQUR010000008.1:0-3359 GCA_045631425.1 Treponemataceae bacterium
AAGAAAAATTAAATTTTTGTTCTTCACTTTTCTTTATGTACTTTTTTCAAACAATCTTTTTTCTGCTGATATAAAACCTATACAGTCTAGAAATTATGAAAATCTCACTTCTTTCATTCATGAATTAAATTCTGATTTTACAGTTATAAACATTGGAAATGTTCAATGTGAGGATAGTTTTGGAATATATGATTATCCCGTTTATAAAATTTCTTATATAAAGTCGGAAAGTTATCAAAATATTGATTCGAGAAAATATTTGTTTTTATGTGGTTTACATGGAAATGAACCTGCGCCAGTTTTTGAGATAAAGAATATAATTCAAGAAATAAATGAAGGGAAAATTAAAATTCCTAATAATACTCAAGTTGATTTTATTTTTATTATGAATCCTTTTGGTTTTGAAAGAAATTATAGATATTGTTCAAATCATACAGATCCAAATAGAGATTTGAATACTCAAACCACAAAAGAAATGCAAATTCTAACTCAAGCTACAAAAGAAAAATATGATTTAGTGATTGATTTTCACGAAGCTACTTGTGATGGAACATTTTTTTATGCTTACAATCAAAAAGGAAAAAAATATGCAAAAAATATTTTGAGTTATTTAGAAAAACAAAATGTTTTCCTTGAAAATGAATATGTAGATGTAATTCTAAAAGTAAAAAATGGTTTATTGTATTCAGCTTTTTATGCTCAATGGTACATGAAATTAAAAGGTTCAGTTACGACTGGTATGTATTTTAATGATAGAGGTATTCCGCTTGTTTTTACTGTAGAAACTCCAAACCGTGGTGATTTTGAAGAACGATGTAGAATTATTAAACTTATATTTGAAAAAGTTATCAGCTAGGACTTATTTAATATTTTGCAATAATAACTCTTCGCATCTTTTTAACATTTCTTTAACATTTATCCCATAAAATTATCCCCATGAAGAAAAGATCTTTTACGGTTTTGCTGATATTTTTCGCCTTTTCGCTTCTAAGTTTTTCTCAATCTCAAAATAAAAAGCAGATTTTCTCACTTGAAACAGAATATTTGGCAAAGGGTCTTAAAAACAATGGCTGGGGAATTGGCTTTTCCTATGAAAGAGAGCTTTATCAGGGAATTGCTGTGAAAGGCGGACTTTCTCACATGACCATGTGGATGAAAAATCCTTCCCTAATTTTGACTTCTGTGGAAATTACAGGAGAAGCTTTATATTATCCTTTTCAGAGAGGCTTAGATTGGTTTTATTCTGGCATTCACTGTAAAACGGGATTTTTTATGTACAATGGTTCATCAATAACAGAGGAAAATAGCCAAGATTGTGTAATTTCTCTTTATCCTCTAATTGGCTGGAAGCAATCTTTTTTTGATATTGTGATGGTAGACCTTTTTGGTGGATATCGATTTGTGGTAAATCCTCAAGACCAAAAAGGGGTGATAAAAAGCCAAGTAAAAAATGCCTTTGAATATGGTTTGAAGGTAAAAGTTAATTTGAGAAAGATAGTAAAATCTAATATTATCTAAACCAGAACTAATTTTAAATGATTTTTGCAAAAGATATTGCTTCTAGAAAACAAGAAGTAAAAATAGAATCAACAATAGGCTGTTCATATTTTTTTCCCTTGCAAAAAAACATTACCGAGTATAAACTGAAACCACAAAAACCCAACTTGGAGGATTCCTTTGAAAAAATTAATTTTTACACTTTGCTGCTTACTATTGATTTTCAATGTATTTGCAAATGACGCAACTCACAGTTTTTCACTAACAACTGATTTTGCATTTTATCCAGATAACACACCTGTTGTAACAGGCGAAGATTCTGACGACATCGTTCGATTTTCTCCAATTACAGGACCATACAAAAGTCTTGAAGCTCGTGCAGTTGTAAAACACTCTTACAAAATCCCAACTCCTTTTAGCGAGAATCCACTTGTAAAAGGAAATAACCTACAACTAAATTCTTCACTAGAAATCACACCTATCTCAATCGCACCACAATTTGGCGTAACATTCGTTCCAATTGCATTTCTAAACTTTTCTGCCAGTGCAAAAATCGGTACAGCTTGGAACATGCTTGGTTTCAGAGGATTTGCAAGCCTAGAATCAAACGAAGAGGGATACACAAACATAAACAACTTCAGTGAAATGTTTTATGAATTCAAACTCTCAAATCTTTTCCAATTTGATTTAGGTGCAATTATCCCAGGTGATTGGACCCACGTTGTTACAATGGCAACATACGACATCATTTATACAGGTTTAACAGGAATTGAAAGCGGTGAACCTTGGCTTTGGCAATCTACTGGAGAAAAAGCAACCGGCTGGAACTATTACTCAAATATCATCTTAGGATATCAAATGCCACTTGTTCTACAAACAGTTGGTGTTCAATTTGAATTCAGTGGATATTATGATAACGAGGTTTTCAATGCTGAATATCAAGATTGGAATCCTACTTTTGCAAAAATCTGTATCAACCCAGTTTGTATCTTAAAATTCAATGACAAAAATGCCCTAACAATTCAAGCAAATTTCGCTAGTCGTCGTGGATTTTCAGAATCAGCTGGAGCAGATGCAACAAACTTCAACCTAAACTACAACGGTCGAGAATGGTACTTCAACCGCATTGCATTTAGTTTCACACACACTTTCTAGAAACTTTCTTCTATTATTAATCCCTCTCTTGACAATAAAATCGGGGGGGGTATAATATTCTTTATAATATAATGAAATACAAAGAGGTATTTATGAAAAAATTATTTTTAGCTTTAGCATGTTTGGTTTTGTTAACATCTTGTATGACAAACAAACTTGACCCATCAACATTAGAATCAAACGTATTTACAGTATCTGAAGTTAGATTTTTTGCTGAAGAATCTTCAGAAATCTTTAGGGAAGATTGTTTCAACGACGATTTTCTAAAATACTTAAACGAAGATTCATTGGCACATTTTGGTATTGATTTAGATTTCTCATTATTTTCAGCAGAAGATTATGAAAACTACTCTGTAGCAAATGTTGAAGATTTCAATACTAAGTATTCCTTTATCAAAAAAGAAACAGATTCTACTCAAACCGCATTGATAGATATTGTTTGGAATGCAGCATACAACTATCCAATGTGGCAAGTATATCTAACATTAGAAGATGGCAAAGTATATGATTTCGTCTACGACAATAAATATTGGGCAAAAAATCCTTACATTGCAGATAAGGAAAATGCTTCTCTTGTAAAAGTAGACATGTATGTTGATATTCAACAAGTAAATGGCGAAAGTTTTTACTCTTATTCTAAAAACAATGAAGGAGAAAAACTTTACCATTATTACTTCCCAACTGATGAAGAAATTGAATTTACTGTT
>JAZQUR010000009.1:0-7552 GCA_045631425.1 Treponemataceae bacterium
TAAATAAACTATATCAAAAAAATCACTAAAATAAAAGATAGAAAAAAATAAATGAATATTAGCAAAAAAATAAGAGAAAAATTTTTTGAATTTCATAAAAAATTGATTATCTACTTAAAATGTGATACTATACTTTTCGGATTTTATTATGGAAGAACTTTCAGTACGTAACGGAAAACCATTGCCACACGGTACAACAGTTACAAGCAATGGTGTAAATTTTAGCGTTTTTTCACGCAACGCAACAAGAGTAACTCTTGATATTTTTGAAGACGAAAACTCTTCAACACCTTATTTTTCTTATGAATTCGATAGCATCTACAATCGAACTGGAGATGTTTGGCACGTTTTTATCGAAGGATTAAAACCAGGTGCTCTATATTTGTACCGAGTTGACGGACCTTTTGACCCTGAAAGAGGTCACCGCTTCAATAGAAACTGCTATCTTATCGACCCATACGCAAAAGCACTTACAAATAAAAGTATTTTTAGCAATTTGCCAAAAAACTATAGTCCTGCAAAAGATAAATTGGATGTAGAATTTGGTCAGTTGTATGATGCTGCCAATTTCCCAAAATGTATCGTTATCGATGATGATGATTTTGACTGGGAAGGCGATAAACCTCTAAATTATCCTCTTAGAAAAAGTATTTTGTACGAAGCTCACGTAAAAGGATTTACAGCAAGTTCTACATCTGAAGTTTCTAAGCCAGGAACTTACGCCGGTTTAATAGAAAAAATCCCGTATCTAAAAGAACTTGGTATAACCAGCGTTGAATTAATGCCTCTTCAAGAGTTTGATGAAAACGAAAATACAAACATCAACCCTAAAAATGCGCAACCGCTAAAAAATTATTGGGGATACAGCACAATCGCTTTCTTTGCACCAAAAGCAAACTACGCTTACGATAAAACTCCAGGTGGCGCTGTTCGTGAGTTCAAGGAAATGGTAAAAGCTATGCACAAAGCTGGCCTTGAAGTTATCCTTGATATCGTTTTTAACCACACAGCTGAAGGCAACGAAAACGGTGTAACTCTAAGTTTCCGCGGATTTGATAACAGTATCTACTATATTCTAGAAGATTATAGAAAACAATATTATAAAAACTACTCAGGATGTGGAAACACACTAAACTGTAATCACCCTGTTTTAAGAACACTGATTATTGACTGTCTACGTTACTGGGTTTGCGAAATGCACGTTGACGGATTCCGCTTTGACTTAGGTTCTATCCTTGGTCGCGACCGAACTGGTAAACTTTTGGAAGACCCACCAGTTCTAGAACGCATTGCAGAAGACCCAGTTCTACGCCACACAAAAATCATCGCTGAAGCATGGGATGCTGGTGGAGCTTACCAAGTTGGTTGGTTCCCAGGTGGTCGCTGGGCTGAATGGAACGACCGTTACCGAGATGACGTTCGTCGCTATTGGCGTGGGGATGACAGAATGTGTAACGGAATCGCAACTCGTTTAACAGGTTCTGCAGACCTTTATCTCCGTGATGGAAGAAAACCTTTCCACTCTATTAACTTTGTTACAAGCCACGACGGTTTTACTCTAAGAGACTTGCTTTCTTACAACGGAAAACACAACGAGGACAACGGCGAAAACAACAGAGACGGTTCAGACAATAACAACAGTTACAACTATGGATACGAAGGAGATTCTACAAATCCTCAAATCCTTAAAACAAGAAAAAAACAAGCAAAAAATATTTTGCTTACCCTACTTCTTTCTCAGGGAACTCCTATGTTGTTAGCGGGGGATGAATTTTTCCGAACTCAAAACGGAAATAACAACGCATACTGCCAAGATACAGATCTTTCTTGGATTAACTGGAATCTCAAACAAGAACACAGTGGATTGTTCCGTTTTACAAGAAAACTTATCAACTTCCGTAAACATCACCCAGCTTTTATGCGCCCAGAGTTTTTCCTAGGTGGCGATATGTCTTACAACAGTTTGCCAGATATTACTTGGTTTGATGAATCAGCTAAAGTCCCAGACTGGAATAAAATCAACCATTTTATCGCCTTTAGATTAGACGGAAGCAAAGCGGATATTAACTCTGATATTGATGATAACGACTTTTACCTAATGTTTAACTCATCAACTCATGATATAACCGTTACAATTCCTCCATCAGTAGGAAATAAAAAATGGTACAGAGTTATTGATACTTCAATGGAAGAGCCTTTTGACTTTTTATCAAACGGTGAAGAGGAAGTTTTACAAAACCAAAATCGCTATATTCTTCCAGCTAGAAGCTCAGTTGTTCTTTTAAGTCGGTAAAAATTTATTGACAAAAAATCCTATTTTGCATTAAAACGGTTTACACAAAAGAAAACTTTTGATAGTATTCTGTCAAGGAATATACACAACTCATTTTGTGTTGTATTTTATTGTATATTTTAAATTAACTTTTATAGATTTTTTTGAAAACTATAATTTTGCAACTTGCCGCAACAACCAAGTTGCAACCGTAATGTTTCATAGGAGGAACAATGAAATTTGATGCTGAAGCATTTAAAGCAAGTCTTTCTGCACGTCTAAAAAGACAATACGGAAAAGATATCTCCCAAGCTACAAAACACGATCTTTTTGATGCAGTATCTGCATCTGCAATGGAAATTATTACAGAAAACTGGATGAAAACACGTAATGCTAGTTATAAAAAACAAGGCAAACGTATGTATTATCTTTCAGCTGAATTCCTAATGGGACGTGCTTTAAGCAATAACTTGATTAACGCAGGTATCATGGAAGGTGTTAGAGATGTTCTAAACGACTTAGGCATTGATTACAACATAGTTGAAGAACAAGAACCAGATGCAGGTCTTGGAAATGGTGGTTTAGGTCGTCTTGCAGCATGTTTCCTAGACTCACTTGCTACACTAGATTATCCTGGACACGGATACGGTATTCGCTATCAATACGGTATGTTTGAACAACGCATTGAAAACGGTAACCAAGTTGAATATCCAGACAACTGGCTAAAACACAGAGACCCATGGGAAATCAAACGCTCAGATTTAGCTGTAACTGTAAAATTCGGTGGAAACGTTGCATGTCGTAAAGATGCAAACGGAAACGACCAATTCTACGTAGAAAACGCTGAAGAAATCGTAGCAACTCCATATGACATGCCAATCGTAGGTTACGACACAAAAACTGTAAACACACTACGTCTATGGCAAGCTTCTAGCACAAACGGTTTTGATTTACAACTTTTCAACAACATGGAATACAGCCGTGCAGTTGAACGCCAAAACTCAGCAGAAAACATTAGCCGTGTTCTTTATCCAAACGACTCAGGTCCTGCAGGTAAAGCACTACGTCTAAAACAACAATATTTCTTCTCATCAGCATCTTTACAAGATCTAATTACACACTTTATTAGCGATCATGGAAAGGATTTCAATAAATTCCCAGAATACAATGTTATCCAATTAAATGATACACACCCAGTAGTTGCTATTCCAGAACTTATGAGAATCCTTATGGATGAACAAGGTCTTGGTTGGGACGAAGCTTGGGGTATTGTAACACGCACATTTGCTTATACAAACCACACAATCCTAGCTGAAGCTCTAGAAAAATGGCCTATTGATATTTTCCGTAACCTACTTCCACGTATTTATCAGATCGTTGAAGAAATCAATCGTCGTTTCGCTATCGAACTAAAAGAAAAATACCCAGAAGATTACGAAAAACAAAACAGAATGGCTATCATCCAAAACGGTATGATTCACATGGCTTGGCTTGCAATCCATGGTTCATTCAGTGTAAATGGTGTAGCTGCTCTTCACACAGAACTTCTAAAAACACAAGAATTAGCTGACTGGTACGGACTATACCCAGCAAAATTCAACAACAAAACAAACGGTATTACACAACGCCGCTGGTTGTTAAGCGCAAACCCACGCCTTGCAAAATTCATCACAGACAGAATTGGTCACGGATGGGAAAAAGATCTTGCTAAACTAAGAGATCTAGAAAAATTCGCAGATGATGAAAAATCTCTAAACGAACTTCTAGATATCAAAATGACAAACAAAGAAGCTCTTGCTAAATATCTAAAAGACACACAAAACGAATTCTTAGATCCAGCATCTATCTTCGACGTTCAAATCAAACGTCTACACGAATACAAACGCCAACTTCTAAACGTGCTACACATCATGTATTTGTACAACCGTTTACTAGATGACCCAGACTTCAACCCACCTGCAAGAACATTTATCTTCGGTGCTAAAGCTGCATCTGGTTACCGCCGTGCAAAATCAATTATCAAATTGATTAACTGTGTTGCAGAAAGAGTTAACAACGATCGTCGTGTAAAAGGTAAACTACGTGTTGTATTCGTAGAAAACTACCGCGTATCAGTTGCAGAAAAACTTTTCCCAGCTTCAGACGTTTCTGAACAAATCTCAACAGCTGGAAAAGAAGCTTCTGGAACAGGTAACATGAAATTCATGGTAAACGGTGCTTTAACACTTGGAACACTTGACGGTGCAAACATCGAAATCGTGGAAGAAGCTGGAAACGAAAATGCATTTATTTTCGGTCTAAAAGCAGACGAAATTATCAAAATTGAAGCTGAACACAGCTACAACCCACAAAAATATCTTGAAAGAAACCCAGAACTTGCAAAAGTTATGAACCAACTTATCGATGGTACATACAGCCAAGATACACAACTTTTCCGCGAACTATATGATTCTCTAGTTTACGGAATCGAAGGTAACCGTGCTGACGTTTACTACGTATTAGCTGATTTTGATTCTTATGTAAAAGCACAAGAAGCTGTTGCAGCTGCTTACCAAGACAAAATGGCTTGGGCTAAAAAAGCTCTTCTAAATATTGCTCGCAGTGGAAAATTCTCTTCTGACAGAACAATCGAAGACTACGTAAAAGATATTTGGAAGCTAGAAAAAATTAAAGTAAAATAATTTTTCCTAACTAACCTTCCGAAAACTCGGTGATTTTTGCTCAATTCATGCAAAAAATTGCCGAGTTTTTTTTATGTAAAGAAGACAAAACTTTTTATCAATTTATTGACTATAAAAAATATAACCATTAAAATATCAAGACAAAATAGAATTTATATTAGGAGTAATTATGGCACACTGTATCGTTCCTGAAGCAGAAGAAATATTAGATAAAGAATTCCCAGTTCTAAATGCTGGATTTGTTCGCCTTGTTGACTACATGGGAGGAGATTCTAGAATCGTACAATCAGCCCGTGTTTCATACGGAGACGGAACAAAAACTGTAAGAGAAGACGGTGCGCTAATTGATTATTTATTACGCCATCAACATACAAGTCCATTTGAACAAGTTGTTTTGACTTTCCACGTTAAAATGCCTATCTTCGTAGCTCGTCAATGGATTCGCCACAGAACAGCTCGTGTAAACGAAATTTCTGGCCGCTATTCAGTTATGAGAGACGAATTCTACATTCCAGCAGATATGGACGTTGCTAAACAAAGCACAGACAACAAGCAAGGTCGCAGCACAGAAGCTGTAACCCACGCTTACGCAGCTTCTGTTCAAGAAAGACTACAAAACGGTCAACAACGTGTTTACGAAGAATACAAAGAACTAGTTGATGAAGGACTTGCTCGTGAATTGGCCCGTGTAAACCTTCCTCTATCAATGTACACAGAAATGTACTGGGAAATTGACTTACACAACCTTTTACACTTCTTAAAACTTCGCCTAGACGGACACGCACAAAAAGAAATCCGTGATTATGCAAATGTAATTCTTGAAATCACAAGAAAAGTTGCTCCTATGGCTGTAAGTTCTTTTGAAAATCACCAACAAAACGGTGTAAACTTCTCTGGTGAAGAAATGGCTGATTTACGTGCAATGCTAGAAGGTAAAGAACCTACTTTAACAGGCAAAAAATTAGAAAGATTAAAAGAAAAAATTGCAACTGGAAAGCAATTATAATTATAGTTTTTGATAAAAAGCAAAAAGCCCTAATGGAAGATTTATTTAATTTCCATTAGGGCTAATTTTTTAGGATTTATTAAGCTCTAGCTAAATCCCTTTTTTAATTATCCTTTTTTTTATATATCTATTTTTAATATACTAATGAGATTCTTAAATGTTTACCTTTTTTTCGTACAGAATACAAGTTACTGCATACAATCCAGCACCAACAACTGTAAAAATGCCCATTGGAATCCATAAATCCATAATATCATTTATTAATTCAAAATTGATAACATCTAGGAAAGCTCCCACAGTTCTCAAAATTGCATACAAAATAAAGTAGATTGCAACTCCAATTAAAATTTTTCCACGACGAGTGTTTTTTCCAAAAGTTGCATATAATGTCAATGCAAAATTGATAATCGCTTGTAGGATAATAAATGCAAGTAGAACCATACAAACTAAAGTTAAGATTTCTGGCATAATTTCACCAATTTCAACAACATTTTCTAAGAACTCAATAAGTGACATATATCCATATTCGCTAAGTATAAAGCCTGGGTCATTTTTTACATTAAACCAAGCAAATAACCCACAAACCATAGCAAATATTGATGATATGGCTGCGTAAATCACAAATTCTAGAAAACCAATTATCATTTTACCGCCAACCAAAGCCCAAGAAGAAACTGGCACAGTTTTCATCAAAGTTCCTGTATCTTTGAAGAGAATATCGTTCATTGAACCAGAACCTTTTAGTAAAGCAATAAAAAATATACCAAATGATCCAATCATCATAGAAAATCCAAGCCACATAGCAGCTAAACCAGTTATTTTATCAGATTCAATAGCTTGATTTAAGCAACCTAAAATTATACAAACCACATACAAGCCTATCAAAAGCATACTTGTTAGAAAAATATTTTTCTTATGAATAAAAAACTCTTGTTTCAAAACAGATAACATAATTTATAAATCTCCTAATATTCTCAAATTGATAAAACCGAAGTAAACCTACTCGTCTTGGAAAGTTTGGATATAAAGCTGGTCGATGGAAAGACCTTTTTCTTGTCTTAAATCTTCTGCACTGCCGCTTAAAATCACCTTTCCCTTGCCGATAAAGCAAACATCATCAAAAATACGTTCCACATCGTTTACCAAGTGTGTACTAATGATAATCGAAGAATCTTCGTTATAAGTCTTGATGATAGTTGAAATTATTCTATCACGAGCTACTGGATCAACACCGCCAAGTGGTTCATCAAGTACAAAAAGTTTTGCGTTTCGTGAAAAAGCCAATGTAAGATTTAGTTTTTCAATCATACCTTTTGACATAGCTGAAACTTTTTCATCTTTGCTTAATTTCATAAAATCAAGCATGTCATAAGCTTTTTTTACATCAAAATCTTCATAATAATTTTGATAAAACTGGATTGCATCAGATGCTTTCATAAAAGGATACAAAACATTTTTATCTGGTAAAAATGAAACTAGTTTTTTAGTTTCTAGCCCAATATCATGACCACAAACTTGAACTGTACCAGAATTTGCATGCTGTAAACCTGCAATAATTTTTAATAAAGTAGTTTTTCCACTTCCGTTAGGTCC
>JAZQUR010000010.1:0-37255 GCA_045631425.1 Treponemataceae bacterium
CCCTTTGGAAACCCTAGACAATCAAAATACTTCCTGTATTTTTATTGTCTTCAAGAATTTTCTACGAAAATTCTTGACTTGGCTGTAATCAGCCATCCATGGCTGACCTTTTGTAGGGGACGCGAGTCTTTGACCGCATTGGTTTGGTTTTTATGGGTTCTAGTTTTTTTCTTCCGTTTTATTGTGGTTTCTAAAACTAGATATTTTTTACACTTTGCCAACTAAGCACATACGTCGGACAAGCCGCCGTGTTGTGCAAGGAAGTTATTTACTTCGTTGGCTCGTTACACTGCGCCAACTAGGCACATCCACTCGGCTTCGGCGGCGATGTTTTCGCCTACGTAGCAAACGCCGGATTGTTTTATCATTTTTTTGCTAACACGCAAGTTTTTGATTTCCATTCGCACTGTATCACCTGGACGAACTTGGTTTCTAAACTTTACTTTATCAACTGTTGCAAGGAAAAATAATGAGCCTTCATCAAAAGTTTTTAGATAACTAAGTCCTGCTCCACCTGCTTGTGCCATTGTTTCCACAAGAATAACCCCAGGAACAACTGGATATTCTGGAAAGTGGCCTTTGAAAAAGAATTCATCTTCTGTAAAAGTGTGGGTTGCCACAACACTTTCACTATCTGCACTAACAATTTCATCCACAAACAAAAATGGTTTTCTGTGTGGAAGTAAGCTTTCAATATCTTTGGTTAGACTCATATTATCACCTTCTTTACAATTTATTTTTTGAAAATTACAACACCATTGTGTCCACCAAATCCTAGTGAACCACTTGCTGCACAATTAATTCCATTTTCTGCCACAACTGCTTTGTTTGGAACATAATCCAAATCACAACCATGTTCTGTATCAACATTTTCCAAATTGATAGTTGGAGGATAAACGCCTTCTTCGATTGCTTTAACACAAATCATAGCTTCAATAGCACCAGCAGCACCTAAACAGTGTCCTGTCATACTCTTTGTAGAAGAAACCTTCATTTTGTATGCGTGGTCGCCAAAAGCTTTTTTAATCATTGCAGTTTCAGCAGGATCATTTACAGGAGTTGATGTTCCGTGAGCATTGTAATATTGCACTTCTTCTGGTTTGATTCCAGCATCCTTAATTGCGTTTATCATAGCTTTTGCGCCACCTTCCCCAGATGGATCTGGACTTGTGATGTGATATGAGTCACTTGAACCACCGTAACCAGCAAATTCACAATAGATTTTTGCACCACGAGCCACAGCGTGTTCATATTCTTCAAGCACAAGAATAGCAGCACCTTCACCCATAATAAAACCTTCACGAGCAGCATCAAAAGGACGACTTGCTTTTTCTGGACAATCGTTATAACTAGTTGCTAAAGTTTTCAAAACTTGGAAAGCCCCAATTCCGAACCCAGTGATAGCAGCTTCAGTACCACCAGCAAGACACATATCAAGACGACCGCTACGAACTTGATCCAAAGCGAGGCCAAGCGCGTCAGTCCCAGAAGCACAAGCAGTTGCCAAAGATAATGCAGTTCCGTGTAAACCGAAAAGCATACTTACATTTCCCGGAGCTTCATTTGAAATCAATTGAGGAATACTCAATGGTGGAATACGAGTATTTCCAGCTTCAAAATATTTTTTATATCCAGCTTCCAAAACCTCAAATCCACCAATACCGTTTCCAAGAAGAACACCAGTTTTGTCCGCATCAATAGTTTCTTTTGTTAATCCAGCATCATCCAATGCCATTTTTGCAGCAGCAGCCGCATATTGAGAAAAGAGCCCCATTTTTCGAGCATCTTTTTTATCCATAAAATCAGTTGGTTCAAAGTTTTTTACTTCACCAGCAATTTTACAAGCATATTCAGTAGTATCAAATTTTGTAATAAGCCCAATTCCACTTTTTCCAGCCTTAATACCTTCCCAAGTTTCTTCAACATTATTTCCAAGTGGAGTCACAGCTCCAAGTCCAGTAACAACAACTTTTCTCATATCTTCCTCCGGTTAATTTTTAAAAAGTCAGGCATAAACACCTGATTACAGCAAATTTAGATTTTTTGATAGAAAATTCTAACCTATAGTTAATATAAAAGATGTTTATAAACCATAGGGGGCCATTTTGGGTTGTAAACAACCCAAAACCAGGCTTTTCGGGGTTCCGCCGTCTACCGCGGCTCCATTCTCGGTCCGTTTCTCTCCCCGAGAACTGCTACGCAGCCCCTACAATCCTTTGTCCAAACAAAGCAGGCATAAAAGCCCGATTGTTGGTAAACAAGAATTCCTAAAAAAAATCTCTACCAAGTCGGGCATGTATGTCTACCAGGTCGGGCACGGACGCCCGATTTCAGCAGAGCGAGAATTTCACCAGAAATTCTCGCTGACATTGAAAACACACGACGTGTCTTCCTACCAGGTCGGACAAGGATGTCCGATTAAAGCTAGGCTAGAATTTCGAAGAAATTCTAGCAGGGATTTGATTTACAGGATGTAAATCAAATCACTAACAACCCATGCCACCATCAACGCCTAGAACTTGTCCAGTTACATAAGTTGACATATCACTAGCCAAGAAAAGACAAGCATTTGCAACATCTTTTGTAGAACCAGCTCTCTTTAGTGGGATACCTTCAATCCATGCTGATTTTAGTTTTTCATCCAAAACAGCAGTCATTTCAGTTTCGATAAAACCAGGACAAATAGCATTTACACGAACGCCCCGTCCACCAACTTCTTTTGCCAAACTTTTTGTTAAACCAATAAGACCAGCCTTACTTGCAGAATAATTCACCTGTCCAGCTTGACCATGAAGCCCAACAATACTAGACATATTGATAATTGAACCTGCACGTTTTTTAATCATGTCGCCAGAAACAATTTGCCCAATTAAAAATGCACTTGTTAAATTGATTCTCAAAACATCATTCCAATCATCCAATTTCATGCGGAATGAAAGACCGTCTTTTGTAATCCCTGCGTTATTCACAAGAACGTCAAATCCGCCACTTGAAGCAAGTGCTTGTTTTACAACTGGTGTTACATCTTCTGCATTTCCAACATCAGCACAAATCTCAGTAAAGTTTGTACCATTTTCCTTTGCAAAGTTTTCCAACTCTTCTTTAGAAGCAGATGGCTTTGAACAAAGACCCCAAACTTCAGCTCCATTTTCCAAAAATGTTTTTACGATTTCTTTACCAATCCCACGACTAGAACCAGTAACTAAAACTTTTTTTCCTTTTAACATTTTTCCTCCGATAAAAAGTTTATGAAGAAATATCAATTTCCTATTAAACTTTTTACACTGTTTTGATTTCAGCCTAGCACAAGGCTTCAAGTTGGTCTTTTGAACCAGCTAATAAACATTCTGCACTCTCTCCAAAGCCAGAATCACGCCATAAACCACAAAGTGTTTTTCCAGGTCCAACTTCCAACAAACGCCAGCCATCAGCAAATGATGCAGCATATTCTGCAATCGCAGCTTCTTCCTCTGTCCATCGAACAGCCTTTACAATGTGTTCAACAGCATTAGCTTTTGCTTCTCCTCCAGACACAACAGCTTTTCCTGTAACATTGCTAAAACACTTTATTTTAGGCTCATTAAAAGCAACTTTTTCCAATTCAGATGCAAATTGTGTAGCAGCCTTTTCCATCAATGGTGAATGGAAAGGTCCAGCAACCTTTAGCACAACAACTCTTTTTGCCCCAGCTTCTTTACAAAGTTTTTCAGCCACAGCAAGCCCCTTTGCAGTACCAGAAACAACAGTTTGCTTTGGACTATTTAAGTTTGTAGGAAATACTGCATCCTCCTTTTTCACATCCCCATAAAAATCCAGCGTACTTTGCACAACATCAGGAGAAAGACCAAGAACTGCAGCCATTCCCGGTTTTTCCCCGTCACCTGCACAAGCCGCAATTTCGTCGCAAACTTTCTGCATGATTTCGCCACGAACTTTTACAAGCTTTACAGTATCCTCAAAACTTAAAATCCCACTAACACAAAGTGCAGAGAATTCTCCCAAACTAAAACCTGCAACAGCATCAGGTTCTATCCCCTTTTCTTTAAGGGCAGCAACAACAGCCAAAGAACCAGCAGTGATAGCTAGTTGGCTTTTATCCGTTCTACTTAGAACAGAAATATCAGTATCTTTTAAAAGAGCAACAATATCTTCACCTGAAATCTCAGAAAATTTATCAATAGTTTTTTTAGCCAAAGATGAACTTTCATATAAGTCCATCATCATTCCTTGAAATTGAGAACCTTGTCCCGGAAACAAAAATATATTTTTCATAATCCACCTTTATTTTTATACTACACAATATGACAATCGCTGTGTTTTTGTCAATATCAAACAAAAATTTTTTATCTTTTTTACATTATGAATGTTAAAAATTTTAAGGAGTGATACTATAATAAATATGAAATAAATTATTTTTATCGTGCAAAACCACGTGGAGGAAAAATGAAAAAATTTTTATTATTATGTCTAGTTCTTTCTTTATCAATTTTCGCATGTTCAAAAACAAATGCTAATATCGAAAAAAATGAAGAAATACCAGCCGAGGAATCCATATCCAGTTCTGAAACTGATGTTATGGAAGTTGAGACAGAAGTTCCATTCCTTGAAGAAAAAATCGTAAATGCAGACCAAGAAATGTACGTCAAAGAAAATCTTAGATTAAAAACAGAAGGAACAACATCAAGTTCTGTAATCGAAGTTATGGGCGTTGGTACCAAAGTCAATATTATTGAGTTGGGAAATCAAGAAGTTATAGACACTATAAAAAGTAACTGGGTAAAAATCCAAATTCTTGATGGAAAAACAAAAGATGGCGAAATTTTAGAAAATGGTACAATAGGTTGGTGCTTTGGTGGATTTCTAACAGACTCTATCGAAGAAAATGAATCTTTAGATTTAGCTGATAAAGTAGGTCCATATGATCATTTTGATTTATCAGACGATAATTATTTATTAAACAAACCAACTTTTAACAACGAGTTAGATGAACAAGCTTGGGAAAAATTAGCAGGATATTATTTTGTTAGTGAGCCACGAACCACTATGCCTGATTTTGAAGAAATTGATACACCATGGGGCAAAGATTATAAGTTTACAGGTAGAGGTACTCATTACTTTGTATATGAAAATGGAGTTTGGCGTCATGGGGGAGATGGCGAATCTACAGAATTTGAAATATTATCAATTTCAGAAGATGGTACAGAGTTCTCCATTAAAGAAAAATATTTTGACGAACCACAAATTTGGAAATATGATGGCGAATATTTATCCAACAATAATAGAATATATTATAAATATACAGGCCCGGACTGCTATAAAAGCTTCTTAAAAGAATTTATCGCTAACTACAATGAAACCCAAGCACAAATTCAGGAAGCTACTGCAAATATCGATTTATCTCAATTAGAGCCAATTTCCAAAGAAATCTTAAAAGCCTTAAGTAATGGTGATATAAAAACATATTCTATGTACGTTCCAAAAGATTTTCCTGTAAATCTAAAGATAGGTGATTACAGAGAAAATCAAGTTTTTTCTTATGAAGATTTGTTAAATGAAACAGATGATGTAAAAAAGGCATTCGAGTTTATGAAAAATGATTTGGACTATCACAAACCTGTACTTGAATCTATAGTTCCATATATAAATGAATTTAGGGATACAACATTAGAAAGAATGCAAGAAAACTTCCCTGAAGCAACTGTTATAGTGGAATACATTTTAAAGGAAGGCAAATATGGTAATGAATCAGTTAGATTTTACTTCAAGGAAGAAAATGGTTCTATGATTTTTGTTGGTGTAGAAGAATACGCTTGTTTTAGAGCATAAACTTTTATAAAACCCAAAAACAATTCAATAAGGCTGTGCCTAAATTTTCGGTTGATACGGTCATTGAGCTTTGGTTGCTGAGCCTGCCGAAGCTGTCTAAATGAACTTTTTTACAGAATCATCAACCGTTTTTGTGGCATAGCCTTTTCTTATCACTTATTCATTATAATAATCTTTAATTAAGTTTAGCCGCTCTTCAATAATTTCTTCAGGTGAAATCACAGAAAAATCTCTTACATAAGCTCTATAAGATTTTGTATAATATCCATCATATTTTTTAGGAATCGCGGTAGAACAAGACACCAAAAAAGACATCCTTTTTTCTTCAATAAATATTCATCTTTCTACAAATATTCAATCGGTAACGACAAAACATTTTCGCTTAAAAACATTTTCTTTTCACACTGACAAATTATACAACCATTTCCAATCATTTTTCCTGATATTTTTTTCAAAACAGAAAAGTGTTTTGCCATATCAATTGTAGGTCTAGAAGTTTTCTTTATTTCAATGGGATATAAAGTGCCATCTTTTTCAATCACTAAATCAATTTCATGCTTGTCTTTATCTCGGTAAAAATACAGATTTTGAATATCATGACCTGAATTATAATAGGACTTTATAACTTCACTAATTACAAAATTTTCAAAAAGTGCTCCACTCATTGCTCCATTCATTGCAACCTGCGATGAACTCCACCCAACCAAATAACAAACAAGCCCTGTATCCAAAAAATACACCTTCGGAGTTTTCACAGTTCGATTTGTAATATTATTTTCATAAGGACGAAGCAAACGAATAATGCCCGAAGATTCAAGAATACTTGTCCATTCCTGAATTGTTCTTACATTTACTCCAACTTCCCTTGCAAGAGCGTCTGAATTAACAAGTTCTCCAGTACGAGCGGCAAGACATTTCATAAAATTATTGAATTTTAAAAGATTTTTCACATTTATTAATTCAGCTACATCACGCTCAATATAAGTACGAACATAAGAACGATAAAAACTTTCCCACTCTATATTCTCATCGTATAACTCTGGCATACTTCCACGTTGAATATGCTTCCACAAGTCATCATAAATTTTTAGTTTTGCACTTCTTGAATCTAGATACTCGTCAACAGGCAAGAATTCCAAATTAAAATCAATTTCTTTTTTTTCCCTCATGGAAAGTGATGCCATATCAATAAAGCAAATACGACCAGCCAAGGAATCACTTACATTCTTTAGTAGTTTGTAAGATTGGGAGCCAGTTAAAATAATTTTTCCCTTATCAACTGATTGGTCAGCAATATATTTTATTTGTAAAAAAACTTCAGGAGCTCTTTGAACTTCATCAATAATTAATGGAAGTTTATGATTTTTTATAAACAAGGCTGGGTCATTTTTTGCAAGATCTAATTCTGAAAAATCATCCAAAACAACATACTCGTAATCAGAAAGCAATTTTTCCTTTAGCATTGTTGATTTTCCAACTTGACGAAATCCTGTAATTAAAACAACTTTATACTGCTTAAGCATTCGTTCAATATATGAAAAAATATGACGTTCTAGATACATACAAAACCTCGACTATTTTGGAGTTTAATTCTAATTTAGTCGTAAATTTCGTTATTGTCAATCCTCGACTTTTAAAATCACTTTCACTACACGAAAAAGGCTGCACTTCACATCTTGGATAGCCCCTGATTTTACACTAAATACAAATGATTGGAGAAGAATTATTCTTCTGTGTAGTTATAATTAATTGTTGCACTAGTTAATTTTTCATTTGCACTGGCTATGGTAATTTTACCCCATTCTTCTTCTGTTCCTCGGTAATTTACTGTTATTAAATTATTACATTTTCTGAATGAATAAGGACCAATATATGAAAGTTGCTCACAAAATGTTATGGTATTTAAACCAGTACATTCTCTGAACGAATATTCTCCGAGAGTAGTTACACTATCAGGGATTACAATACTAGTTAAACTTGAACAACAGCAAATGCATAACCATCAATTGTTTTTACACCCCTTCCAATTGTCACGCTTGTTAAGCTACTGCAATTATAGAACGCCTGCCTACCGATATAAGTCACGCTGTCAGGGATTGTCACGCTGTGAACTTACCACTGTTCCCCGAACAACAAAAACGCTATGAGGCGGACTTGCCCGGCAGAATGTCCCCAAACCCGGCATAAGCTCTTCTTCCTACTCAAGTTTAGTTGTAAACTTGCAAATGTCGCTTCGAACCTTGCAAAGGTTCATAAAAAAAGTGCGGAGATTTTCTTCCGCACTTTTAAGTTAAAAAATTACTCTGTATAATTATAATTTACATTGGTTAAAGCATCATTACCATTACCACCTATACTTATCTGACTCCATTGTTCCTGTGTACCTTTGTAGTTTACAATTGTTAAGCTACTGCATTCTTTGAACGCATTGTTATCGATAGAAATCACACTGACAGGAATTGTCACGTTTGTTAACTTTTTGCAATCCCAGAACGCATAGTCAGCGATAGAAGTCACATTCTTACCGATTGTCACGCTTTCTAAGCTACTGCAATGTCTGAACGCATAGCTACCGATAGTAGTCACACCGTCCGGAATTGTCACGCTTGTTAAGCTACCGCAAAATCCAAACGCAGAGCCACCGATAGTAGTCACACTGTCAGGAATTGTCACGCTTGCTAAGTTACTGCAACCATTGAACGCAGAGCTACCGATAGTAGTCACACCGTCCGGAATGGTAATCTCTGTTAATTGTGAACAACCACAAAACGCATTCTCTCCGATTTTAGTTAATTGGGAGTTATCTGCAAATGTCACACTTTTTAAATTTGTGAATTCATAAAACTTATTGTCACCAATTTCTGTAATACGGTCACCAATAGTAATAGACTCTAAGGCACTTGTTATTGGTAGATAAGCAAGAGATGTTAGACCATTTCCAGTTACCAATGTTTTTACTGCATTACAACCAGAGAATGCAGAGGAATCAATAGTTGTTACACTATCAGGAATAGTTATCTCGGTTAAACTAACGCAACCATTGAATGTATTTGTCGTAATAGAGGTCACACCGTCTGGAATATTAATACTTTTTAAGTTACTGCAATTTTGGAACGCATATGTACCGATTGATGTCACAGTGTCTGGGAGTATTACACTTGATAAACCACTCATACCCTCGAACGCATAAGTAGTAATTACAGTCATTCCTGTAGTTTGACTTAAATCAAGATTTACATTTTTTATATTCTTATTATCATCAAATACTTTCTTTATGCTCACAGCTATAAAATCACTATTCATTTCTCCGGTAACAAGTATATCATGGGGGCCTGTTCCGGATAATGATGCGATAACTTCACATACATCAGACTGAGTACAAGTAGTACGCCAGCTTGCCGTTACCGTAATATTTCCGGTAGAACCTTTTGTTATTTCTGTTATATGTTCCCCATTTTCATTATACCAACCTAAGAACGTACTATTATCGTTTTTTGTCGGGTCGGCTAATGTTATAGTTTCTGTTTCTACATTATAGCTTACAGGATTATTAGTGTTATTTTCTCCGCCGTTAAGTTCATAAGTGATTGTGTAGCGTTCTAACCATTTTGCAGTTACGGAAATATTTTGTGCTGTGTCACTTGGTATTTCTGTTATCCAATTATTGTCATCATCATACCAACCACCAAATTCATAACCTTCTCTGATAATGTCATCTGCTGTAGGTAATATTATTTTTGCATTTGCATTACGATCTTCTGTTGCTGTAAAACCGTCAGCCCATTTTCCGCCGCTGAGATTATATGTAATTGTATATTGTGTATTAATATTACTTAATGTTATTTGTGTTGATGTCGTTGTTCCTGAGGCAACTTTTATTACATAAGGAAATGTATTAAGAAGCTTTTCATCTTGGTTATTCGGAATATTATAAACTTTAAATTTGATTATGTATTGTCCTACAGGAACTCCAGATGGTGAATAAGTAGCTGTTGGTGTTTGTGTTTCGTCATCACTAATTGTTATTTCAAGTTCACTGTCCCCAAAATCTGCAAGAGGCTCGTTGGTTGATATATCGTACAATCCGGCTGTTATTTTATTTATTCCACTGGCAACATCCCAAGTTAATGTTATAGATATATCACCATTACCAGTAGTTACAGGCTTCATATCAAAAACTAAAGAATTGTTTCCAGCAATTATTTTTTGACTTGTAGTTGCAGTTAAAATGTCTATATTATTGGCATTACTAAATGTCATTGTAAAATCATAATTTCCTACATCAAGCAAAATATCATCAGTGTTTTGAATTTGATTGATGACATTATCACCTGACCAACTTTTTATTTCTTTGTTATTAGCTGTCAACACAGCATTTTTTATGTCACGTTCCTGAAATGTTGGCTTTATGGTTCGTGACTTATTTTCAACTTTCATCACAAGTTGACCTTGTGGTTTTATTTGGTCAATATTATTTGTATTTTCAAATATTTGAGTACAGGCTGTGATAAACAATGCAACTATTACAATAAAAAGTTTAAATAAATTTTTCATTTTGCACATTCTCCTATTTCTTTAATTCTAAATCAGCAGTTGCAGAGTAATAGTTTCCGTCACTATCTGTTACTATTATCATTACTTTATAATTTGCAGCTTCCATTGAAGATGTATCTACAATAAAAGTTGACTCAGTTGCATTGGCTTGAATCTCTCCATCTATATACCAAGCATAACTTGCAAATCCGCCTTTTGCGGTAAAAGTCACTTTCTCACCGTTCATTTCTTGCTGTAGATTAATTTCCGGATCATTCGATTCTGGCAATGTTATTGTAATTCCAGATTTATTTGCTATCCATTTTGCATAGAGTGTAACTGCTCCGGTAGAACCTTTTGTTATTTCAGTTACTTTTTTATCAGTAGAAAAATTACTATCTGTATACCATCCGTCAAATGTGTAACCTGTTTTTGTTGGACTAGCTAATGATATGGTTTCTGTTTCTATGTTGTAGCTTGTAGGATTATCTACAGCCTCTCCTCCATTAAACTCATACATAATTGTATAATCAACAATATTCCATTTTGCATACAATGTAATATCACTTGTTATTGGAGTTGAAAAATCAAATTTTGCTTGTAAAGTTTTACCATCATCAGAAGATGTATACCAACCATCAAAAGTATATCCTGATTTTGTTGGTTCAGTTGGTGTTGTGGCTGTTTTATTTTTATCAACTTTTTGAATATTAACAGAGGAACCGCCAAGAGAGTTAAATTGGACTTTCTGTATTTTTATCAAAACTATACTTACTTTGGTGTCAGTTTTTTTTATGTTGATTACTTCAGTTTTTCCATAATACAAAGGATCTTGAGATTCTTCTTTTGTTTCAGTATTTATTGTAAAAAGTTTTGCTTCAAAAATTACACTACTATCTATTGGAACTTCCAAAGTTGTTTGAACGATTCCACTTGTTTCAACCTTGACGCTTGACTGGGCAAATATTGGTAGATTTTCTATATTTTCAGAATGAGAGTCCCACCCCCCCCCCATTATATGCAATAACATTCAATACATATTCATTTTCTAGATTTCTATAAACTTTTGTAATGGAAGATAAATCTAGCTTAAGATTTATAGATGTTTTTAGAGTTTCTCGCACTGAAAAAATATTAGTACAACCTTGTATACAAAATAAAAAACACAATGAGAACAAAAAAAATAGGAAAAAATTATTCTTTGATTTCATAACTTACCTCTCCATCTTCCTAACAAACTCAAATATCTTCCAAGAATATTATATATCATAATTATTATAAAATCTTGTACAATCTGAAAATACTTCATTTATTTTTTCATAAAAGTGATTTTTTTTTCAATCTTCGTTTTTTAGGACATTTGCATAGCAGTTTTCCCGTGTACTCATAAATTGATAACAAAAAAAGGCTGCCTAGCAACCTAGACAACCTTTCGCAAAAAAAATCCCAATTTCCCAAAATCTGAATTCTGAATTCCGAATTCTGAATTTACTTAGAAAACTCGTACAAAATGATGGCCGCAGCTTGAGCCACGTTTAAGCTTTCCATATTTTGCATTTTTGTAGGAATAGTCACCAAATAATGACAATTTTCTCGCACTTCATCAGAAATCCCGTGTTCTTCGTTTCCCATCACAATGATTGCAGCTTTATTTTCTTTTTTGCAAAGCCCAGCCATTTCAGAAATTGGCATTTTTCCCCGAACATCAGTTCCAAAACACAACATTTTATCCTTCACATCGCTTAGCAAATGGCTGATAGAAGAAACCGAATACATATTCACTTTTTCCATGCCACCCTGTGCCACACGATAAGAACTTGTGGTAATACTAGATTGAGCTTCGTCCACAGGAATAATAATATTTTTCATGCCAAAAAATGCAGCTGACCGAATAATTGCACCAAGATTATTTGCATTTCCAACTCTATCCATTAAAAGAGCGCTTTCACCGTTTTCAATCCACTTATTTACAATAGTATTTGTCAACGGAGTGATTTCTGGCTGTGGAATCATTGCCACAACACCTTGATGGTGAACACTTCCACAAAGTTTTTCTAGCTCTTTTCCATCTTGCACAAGATTGTATGGCACTTTTTTTGCAGCAAGTTTTTTGCAAAGTCCACCAAAAAGCGGTGCTCTATCAGCTGTAAAATAAAGCCGCTGAATCATTTCAAAATTATTTTTTTCCAAAGCTTTTACCGCTTCAAATCCACAAACTGCAAGCTCTTTATTTTTCTTATTTTTCATTAATTAAACACTCCTGTCGAAATATATCGCTCTCCATTATCTGCAAGAAACGAGATAATCAATTTCCCTTCATTTTCTGAACGCAATGCAAGTTTTTTCCCAGCTGCCACAGCCGCACCAGAAGAAATACCAACAAAAATCCCTTCTTCAGAAAGTTCTTTTGTTTGGGCATAAGCTTCTTCATCAGAAATTGTAATCACTTCATCAATTACAGATTTATCCAAAATCTCTGGAATAAAGTTTGCACCAATTCCCTGAATTTTATGAGAACCAGCCACACCTCCACTTATCAACGGTGATTTTGCAGGTTCAACTGCCACAATTTTTATATTAGGATTTTTTTCCTTTAAGTATTTTCCAACGCCAGAAATAGTTCCTGCAGAACCAACTCCAGCAACAAAAATATCAACTTTTCCATCTGTATCATTCCAAATTTCTGGACCAGTTGTGTCGTAGTGTGCCTTAGGATTTACAGGATTTGAAAACTGTCCCGGAATATAACTATTTGGAATAGAAGCAGCCAATTCATTTGCTTTGTCGATGGCACCCTGCATTCCAAGTTTTCCATCAGTTAAAACAATTTCTGCTCCGTAAGCCTTTAACAAATCTTGGCGTTCTTTGCTCATTGTTTCAGGCATTGTCAAAATCGCCCTCATGCCAAAACTTGCGCACACAAAAGCCAACCCGATTCCAGTATTTCCACTAGTTGGCTCAATAATTACAGATTCACTATTTATCACCCCTTTTTCCATAGCATCAAGAATCATTGCTTTTGCGATTCTGTCTTTTGCACTTCCAGCAGGATTAAAATATTCAAGTTTTGCACAAAGACGTGCTTTCAAATCATACTTTTTTTCTAAACGATTTAATTGGACAATCGGTGTATTTCCCACCAAGTCTACAATAGATTTTGCAATTTTCATGATTAGAATTTAACTAATAGATTTTAATCTGTCAACGTGGTATTATAAAGACATGGACAACAATTCAAAATTTTATGCTGATATTCAGCGCATTCTAAAATACGACCGCGCAAACAATAACGGAAACTTCAATCCAGAAAGAGCTTGCCGAGAAATCGCAAAAAGATTTTCCACATCTTACAAAAATTTTGGAAGCCTACCAGAAGGCATTTCTCAATATTGGCTTGAAAACAAAGTTCTTTCATCAAGTGATATTAGCAAAGAACCAACAGAAGACACTATCAACTGGATTTTAGACGCCGACGATTTTCTTTCCGCCGAAAAAGACAAAACCTACTGCTTTTCAAAAACAGACTGGGAAGAAATCCGCGAACTTGTGAATGCCGAAGCCTGTGATCTTGATATTGATCTTCTATCAGATTTAATGTCAATTATCGTTGAAAACGGCGCTTTATAATTTACACAAATTTTTTCAAACAGCGAACAATAAGGTGATATATGGAAAGCTATAAATCTTGTACTCTTTGCCCAAGAAATTGCAAAATCGACAGAACTCAAGGAAAAATCGGATTTTGCAAAGAAACAGACCAACTTCGCGTAGCAGTGGCTTGTCTACACTTTGGGGAAGAACCACCTATCACCGTAAACAATGGCTCAGGAACAGTTTTCGTTACAGGTTGTAACCTTCGCTGTGCATTTTGCCAAAACTACCAAATATCCCAATGCGGCATGGGAAAAACCCTCACTATTGATGAAACAGTAGATATTTTCTTTAAGCTAAAAGCAGAAGGTGCAGAAAATATCAACATCGTTACAGGAAGCCACGCAATCCCATTTTTAGCAGAAGCCATAAAAAAAGCAAAAGAGTCTGGACTTGATTTACCAATTTGCTGGAACTGTTCTGCCTACGAGTCAGTAGAAGCCTTGGAAATGTTAAAAGACTTAGTTGATATTTGGCTACCAGACTTAAAAACACTAAACCCTCTTATTTCAGAAGCTGTTTTCAAAGCTGCTGACTATCCATCCGTAGCAAAGAAAGCCATTCGCTGGATGTTAAAAAATACAAAATCAAACTTTATCACCGTACAAGATAAAAAAGATCCAAGCCTCACAAAAGAGAAAATGCTTTCCGGCGTCATAATCAGACACTTGGTTATGCCAGGCCGACTTGATGATACTGTGCTAACTCTAGACTGGCTTGAAAAAATGACCACTATAAATCCAGAAAACACACCTTGTATCAGTTTGATGATGCAATACACACCCGTTTCCGTAGATAAATCCCTTTTTTCCGAAAAGGAACTTCAAGACCGAGAAAAAGCCCTAGCCGCCTTCAATAATCGCCTTATCAATAAGGAAGAATTCAAAAAAACCCAGGATATGATTCAAGAACACAATTTTGAATATCTTTTTTATCAAGAATTAGAAGAAGACACAGAGTGGCTTCCAGATTTCAACCGCCCACAACCATTTTCTAACGAATTAGCAAAAGTAATCTGGCACCACAATTCTAATTAAGAATGTAGAATTCAGAATTTTACTATTCCACAATTCTTAATTCCTAATTCATAATTCATAATTAAAATCCCTCTTGACATATTTTACTTTTTTGCCGATATTTAAACCTATGAAAACAGCAGACAAATTCACAATGGTGAGAATTCTTTTTGCACCAATTTTTTACTTCTTGTACATGATTCCTGTTTGGACAGGCAAAGGAAATCTTTTAACAGCGTGTATAATGCTGCCACTTCTTGGCTTTGCAGAATTCACAGACTTTTTAGATGGCTTTTACGCTAGAAAAGAAAAAGCTGTAACAGATTTTGGAAAACTTTTTGATCCATTTGCAGACGTAATTCTTCATTTAACTGCTATGTTCTGTTACGTTCAAAGTGGATATATGCCAATGGCTTTTCTACTATTAATTTTCATCCGCGAATACAGCATGCTTTTCATCAGATTGATGGCTGTACAAAAAGGTGTTGCAATCGGTGCTAGAAAAGGTGGCAAATTCAAAACTGTTTTATACGTTGGCGCAAGTGTTTTCACACTAGCCATCGAAAGCTTAATTCGCTTAGGTGTTTCACTTGGTAACGCACTTCCAACTCTAAAAATTATCGCTTTAGTACTTTTTGGCCTTGGATTAGTTGCCTCATACACATCTTTCGCAGATTACCTTATTAACTACAAAAAGATTGTATCAAAAAAATAGAACTGCTTCTGGTTTCTTTTAGCGAGCTTTCATCAGCCTATCCTAAAAAAGACCAAATTCAGTTTCCTATCACTTATAGACAAAAAGGGCGTGGGATCTCATCACTGACATCCCACGCCCTTTTTTTTTGCTTATACGCTAACCTTAGAATAGTCTAAAGATTTTTCCTTTAAACACAATAAAAATTAGGTCCAAAACATAAATAATATTCCAACCTAAGAAAAGTCTTAAAATTCCAGCTAAAACTTTCTTTTCTTTGAATCTTGTAACAAACCCAAAAATCCATGATGTAACAGGAATAATAGCAAAAATAATACTAATTAAACGTCCCATTCCAAAATAATCTTTACCTTTTTTCTTTGCCATAATTTTTCTCCTCCATAATTACGCAAAATTTTGTAAAAACTGTTCTAGACAGCAAAATATTTTCTAAGAAGCTCTCGCTTCCAAAACATTTTCTACATTATCAGGAAGTAACTCAAAGAAGTCATATCCTGTTGCTGCTTCAATTTCATCAATAGTAGTTTTGTAAGATTCCCAAGTTGCGTCTTTGTGTACGTTATCTTGGTTTGGAATCATAACAGCGATTACAGTTGCATCTGATGAAATTCGGTCCAAATCATTTGTGCCTTCTGGGAAAGAAACAATAACTTTCCAAGTATAAGCAGGAACTTCCATATTTATGATTTCCCCACTTTTTAGCTTAATTTCTACATAATCAAAAGAACCTTTTTCGCTAGAACCACCAACGCCATAAACACCAGCAACGATATACAACTCATTTCCTTCTAGTGCTAAATCTCTTTCGTATTCTTCTAGCAAACGCCATACAACACGATTTGAGTCTGGTGCTTGTGGAACCATGTTTGTCATCAAGAAAGTCATACTGTTGTCATCTTGAGTTGCAGTTCGATCTGCTGACGGACAAACATGTCCACGATCAAACCCATATTTATTGTATTGATAGTCAGCTTTTTTTATGCCGTACCAATCATCTGGCAATTCGTCGTCTGGACGGAAATCGTCAGCACGGTCAGCCTTTCCAATATCACTTGATTGTAAGTGCCATGCAACCCAGTTTGGAATATACTTTTCGTTGTTATAGGAAATTGTAAACTGAGGTTTTTCCATCAAATAATTGCTACCACTAGATTTTGATGCAACTGCGTCAGATGGATTTCCCAAATATAAACCAGTATTTTCAGGGTGATTTAAGTCATGTTCTGTAATATTGTTTCCAGAACCACCACTAGAAACAGTAGATTTTGGAGCAGGACTAGAAGTTTCTGCTTCCTTCCATGCTAAATCAATTCCAGTTTCTTCAATAAAAACAGTCTGTGGATCCTCTAAAAATCTTTTCCACAAAGGTTCTTCTGTTAAATATACAGCGAAATCAAAACTATCTTCCTGCATTGAAATAGCAGGTTTTCCACAAACATACCAACCGATAGCAGCAATTACTAAAATCACTGATAATACAGCCGATAATTTTTTACTTGTACCCTTCTTTTTAGAAGATTTTGCTTTTGATGTCTTTGTTGATTTTGTTGTTTTCTTTGTAGCCATGCATAAAATGATAGCACAAGAATTTTATATTCCAAATTTTTATTCTTGTATTTTTCATAAAATATTATGCTTTTTTACACACAGCTACAAAACACGACGAGAAAAGACAATTTTCTAAAAATCTAAACTAGCAATATAATTTGCAAAGAATAATTTGCCATACATATATTTGTTACAAGCAGATTCGAACATTGTCACAACTTTCTCTTTATTATCAGCAGTTTTGATGATATCCAAATCTTCACTCATCGCTGGAGCTTTTACGCTTCGTGTTGGTTCAGTTAGGAAATAAACATCTGCACCATTGTAAGTTTCTCCAGTTTTTTGGATTTTGTCAGATTCATAAATATGGAAATATGAAGAATTCACACTCCAACTTTCAGACAAAATAATTGTGCCATCTTCTTTTATACAAAATCCTTGAGTTTTCTGAGGAATTGAGTACACAGCCAAAGGTTTTGTAAAGTCTGAGATATCATACTTTTCTACAATAGCGTATTGAGTTTTACCATTGAAAGAGATTTCATTTGTGCAAGGATAATGGCCATCTAAGTGAAATTCTCCCACATACAAATAGTTATCTTTTCCATAAACAAATGATGTATTTGTATTTAATTTGATTGGAGCACCAATTTCAATTTTTGTGCCAGATTTTTGGAAAACTGACGCTGCAGTAAATTTGTATAAATTATTTCCTTCATCAGCCAAATAAAAATATCCATTTAGATATTGAAGTCCACCAGTATGTCCTGAAAAACTTTTCCCATTTGCGATAAGAGGAAAATATCGAATTTCATCAGTTTCACAATCAACAGTATAAATTCTACTATCAGAATGATCAGACATATATCCAACTGTAATAAACAAGTTATCGTAGTAAGTAATTCCTTGAGGAACATAATTGTCTGCTAAGCCTGGATTTTTTCCTTCTTTTGTCATCGAAGAAAAATAATCATTGTAGAAAGCGAACTTAAAAAGATTTAAGCCAAGCAAAACAAGAAAAGCCAATGCAATAACAGAGGCAACCAAAATTCCAACTAATTTCATGATAATTAACAAAGGTTTATTTACGTTCATGGCAAAATTATAGCAACTTTTTTTTTATTTCATAAAGATAATTTTATTATTATTCTATGATTTTAAACTTATTTCTTTTTATTTTCTTGCTAATCACTATAAGTAGTGATATCCTTAAAATATGAAAATGTTATCAGAAAAAAAACCTTTGAAAGCTCTTATTGCTGATGATAGTGCATCTATCCGAACATTGCTAAAACACACACTTACAAAAATGGGTTATGAAGTTACAGAATGTTCAAATGGTATGGATGTTTGGAAACTAATAAAAAAAGGCATACATTTTAATATTTTTATTCTAGACTGGATTATGCCAGGTCTTTCAGGTGTTGAACTTTGTAAAAAAATCAGAAGCTCAAACGCAACTGATTATCAATATATTTTGCTTTTAACTGGAAATAGCGGAACAAATGAGGTAATTGAAGGACTTGAAAGTGGTGCTGACGATTATCTTGTAAAACCAGTTTCTATTCCAGAACTACGTGCAAGAATCAAAATTGGTGAACGACTTTTCAACTATGAATATCGTCTAAAAACAGAAGAAGAAAATATCCGTATTTCTTGTTACAAAACTTTGACAGAACTTGCAGAAGCACGTGACTATGAAACTGGAACTCACCTCTCTAGAATTGCAGGATTAGCAAGATGTTTAGCAGAAGCAGCAGGATGTTCAGAAGATTTCTGTTCTGATATCGAAATGTTCTCTCCAATGCACGATATTGGAAAAGTTGGTATTCCAGATGGTATCCTACATTTGCCACGCCGTTTAACAGATGCTGAGTTTGCAATTATGAAAACTCACGCTGAAATCGGCTATGAAATCCTAAAAGATAAAGAAACTTTGGAAACTGCAGCTGAAATCGCCTACACTCACCACGAAAAATGGGATGGTACAGGTTATCCACGTGGCTTAGCAGGAGAAAATATCCCTCTTTCTGGTCGAATCGTTGCAATTGCAGATACATACGATGCATTGCGGTCTATCCGACCTTACAAGCATCCATTTTCCCACGAAGAATCTTCTATGTGGATAAAAAAAGCTTCTGGAAAAGCCTTCGACCCAGACTTAGTTTTAGCTTTTGAAAAAATTGAACACAAAATGGAAGAAATATTTGATAACCAATACGATCCTAAACTTGCAGAAGCAATTCTAAAAAACAGTTTGGAAACACAATAGAAGCAAAAAGCTGCTGAGATTTTTCAGCAGCTTTTTTTTACAAAAAAAGGGTTGTCTAAAAAGGAAACATCGCGATAAAAACGATATTTCTTTTCTAGACAACCCTTACATTTTATAGCAAGAAGATTATCCCAAGAAAACTTGACCTTGATTATCAATAGCCAAAATTGTTTTACATTCAGAACATCTAAAACGACCAGATTTTGTTGCTTTTAAGCGCTTTGAACAAACTGGACAAGAAAAGATTTTTGGGAAAATCTCATCTTCAGTAATAATTTCTTGCTTAAAGAACTGAATTGCATCATCAGTTGAATCTTTAATATTGAAAAACTGTGAAAATCCTAGAAGTTGGAATACTTCGTAAACTTTTGGTTGGATTTCCAAAAGAACAACGTCACCACCTTTTGGTTTTACTAATTTCAAAAATGCTGTAAATGAACCAATACCAGTTGATGATACATAATTCAATGCAGCACAGTTAAAAATCAAATTTGTGTAACCTGCATCTACAACAGCAGAAACACGCTTTTGAAAGAAACTTGAGTTATATGTATCAATGTATCCATTTAGATATAGAATTAAACAATTATCTACAGAATCAATTTTTTCCAAGTTGATTTTTAAGCTTTCGTCTTGTTCATCGTTAAAACCTGGAACTAGATTGTTGTTAATACTCATACGCCTCCAATGTCGGTATATATATTTTTTTATCTATTCTATTTATCAAGAAGATATACGGTCATGCCATAATACCTATCTCTTTCAGATTAAACCATAACTGCATATTAGTCAAACTAATAATACATAAAAATCTCGAAAATCTCCAACTTTTTTTAATAGTTTGACTTAGGGCATCCAGCCTTCATCAACGTTTAACAATACGCCGTTTGCACTTTTGTTTTTTAACAAAAACAAAGCAGAATCAGCAATAGCTTTTCCGTCAATCAGCTGTCCCTGAGGCATTTTTTCGGCCAAAGATTTTTTCAAACCGTCAGAAAGATATTCAGTTTCTACAAAGCCCGGTAAAATAGCATTACAAGTTATCCCGTATTTTGAATATTCTAATGCTACAGATTTTACCAAACTACATAAAGCAGTTTTTGCGCCTCCGTAAGTTGCGTTGGTTCTGTACCCATTTACAGAATAAGTTCTTGTACCGCCAAAAACTAGTATGCGACCAAATCCTTTTTTCATCATGGAATCTAAAGCTGTACTAATAAGTTGTCCCGGAAAAGTATAATTCCAATAAACTATAGAAGCCCAATCTTCAAATGATGTTTTATGCAATTCTTTTTGTAAAAAAGGTCCGTAGCATACAATCAAAATATCGGAACGTTCTATGTAAGATTTTAGCACAGTATAACTTTTTTTCAAATTTTCTTCAGAAAAAAACTTTTCTTCGTAAATTTCTACAGTTTTTTTTGGATTTTCAGAGGCTTTGTAAATATCCTTTTCGATTTGATTTTTAAGATTTTCCAGTTTTTCTTGACTGCTTCCGTGGATAATAAGATTTACTTCCTCTTTTGCAAGTTCCAGTGCGATTTCCTTGCCAAGTCCACCACTTCCACCAATAATCAGCGCTGTTTTTCCTTTTAATGACTCATCCATAATTGCTATTATATTTATTCCAAATCCTTTTGTATAGAAAGAAAACCTTGTTTACTCTTAAACTTCGTGCTATCCTATAATATAATGAAACAGTCTTTATATCTTGTATTTAAATATATTACTATTTTTTTGATAATGGTTACAGTTGCTTCATATCTTCACATGCAAGAAGCTCAACTTACATTATTGGTTGCAGGGAAAACTCTTCCATTTTTTAATCTAAAACTTTTTGCACAAGGTTTTTTAACTTATTTTCATTTGTGTTGTGCATTTTCTATTTTGCCATTTTGCTTTTATTTTTTAAGACATAAATACAAAATGGTTCAATATCTCATTCCTTACATCATTATTTGTATCTTAGTGTTTTTTGTTATCTTTCCACTGGGAATGGATCTTCAAAACAAGTACGCTGATTTTTTATCACCATTAAACAAAACTGAGCAAACTCCCCTTTCTGAAGGATATTTCCGTTCAACCTCAACTTACTTGGATTATTACATTTCCACAAATGATGACGGTTCTTCAGAGGTTTTGCATATTCCAAAATCAACTGCACTAAACAGTTTTTATAGTTATTCACCAGAAACTATTACAGCACAGAAAGGTAATTCTACAGGATTTTCAGATCCCCTGATTTTCGATATTTTTGGGTCAGACACTCACGTTTCATTATTTAAGGATTTTTTCGCATATCTTGAAGTGAAAATGAAAGATGCCTATAGAAACGGATTTTTATCATTTTTTCTTTTTATGAGCATTGGGTTTTCTTTGTCTTCAACTATCGGACTATGTCGTATCGGAAAATGGCGATTGTTCAACATCTTTAACCAATTTTTTGCATTTTTCGCAATTATCTTTTTAAATGCAATGTTATATTCAAATCAATTTTATGCTGCTTTTACATTTTTAGCCCCAGCTCGAAAATGGCTGCCATACACAGTGAACTACTTGATTTTTGCCCTAAACGCAACTATCGGAATAGTTTTAGTATGTTCACAAGTCGATCCTAACCGGGAGAGCGAATAATGAAACCTACTGTAAAAACTTTTATCATCATTTTTACATATATATCAGTTTGTTTTTTAGGCTGTCTAATTTTAGGATTTTGCCTAAACGAAAGTAATTTTAACCATTTATTACCACATCACATCGGAATTGCAAGATTTCTAAAAGGTTTGACTTTTTTTTGCGATATTTTCCCATCAATTTGTGCATGCGGTGCATTATTTGGTTTAGCTTGGTCATTTAACACAAAAGTTGGCAATCTTAAAAGATATTCAAGAATTCAGCTTGGAAACTTAAAACGGGTTTTGTTTGTTAGTTTTATTTCAACTTTTATGTGCTTTATAACATCTGAAGTTGTTTATCCTCTTGTAAATCAAAAACAAACAAAAATTGAAAATGAAATTCAAAATTATGTTGATTTTTACTATTTCGCTAATGAATACAAGGCTCTTGGAAATTATAATCTTGCAAAATTTTATGTGGAAAATGCATTAAAACTACATCCAACTTCACCAGCTGCAAAAGCTCTTGCAAATGAAATCGAATATCTAAGCACAGATGTTGAAAAAACAGAGTACGACTTTTCCAATGAAATCGCGAAATACGTTGCAAATATCAATGTAACTCAAAAAACACCAGAAGATGAAATCTCACACTTGCTTGATACTGCAAAATCACACTATGTAAACAATGATTTTTTCAACGCACATTATTACGCCATTCAAGCTCAATATCTTACAAAAGAAGGCTCTCTTAATCATCAAACTGCAATGAATATTGCAGCGGACGCTTGGAACAAGATTTCAAACACAGAAAACCAATACGACAAAGAGCTTGCAGCACTTTACGCTGAAAAAAAACGTGGTTACGTAGCCTTGTTGGAAGAAGATTTTATCAAATCCTACTATATTTTTAATGATTTAATTGATAAAGGCTATAATGACAAGGATATTGTTTTTTACAAAGATGTGGCCGAGCAAGGCTTGCTAAATATCACCTTTTTTACTGACGAAAGTGAAACCCTTCGAAAATTTGAGTCTTCCCGAGATATTTACTTCACACTAAATCATTCAGATGGTTCGAAAGATGTTATCTATATTCGCGGAATAACAATTTTGGATGATGCAGGGCAATTTGTACAATATTTTAGAAATTTCCTTTTATCAAGATATTCAAAAGACGGGAAATTCCAAAAATCAATTTTTACACCATATGCAAAAATGATTGCAATTCCAGCAAGTTCCCTGGGTAAATCCGTGGAAAATACAAACATAAAAAAAGATGGATACGTTCCTTATGTTTTGTTATCAAGTGTTGATAGATATTCTTCTAGTAATCAGGTTTTGCCAACCTACACTTTTGCCTATGATTATCCAAATGAAATAGAAGAGCGAGCTATTGTTTTGGAAATGCCTTACGAGGATATCAACTTGATTCGACAAGCTTCAAAAGGCGCAGAGCAAATGCCGATTCCAGCATTGTTCCAATTTTCAGAAAAAGCCTCTTCATACGGTTATTCTTCTGCAATTTACTCTTGTTCTCTAGCTTACAGAATATCATTCCCATTATTTATGATGATTTGTTATATCATTGTTGGATTATTTGCTTGGAACTATCGGCTTATGCCAGGTCGTCCAATAAAATTCCGTTGGTATTTAACATTTCCAGTTTTCCAACTAATTATTTATTTAATTTTCCACGTTTTAACATACTTTGGAAATATTTTCTTTTTCACACTTTTTGGTGCCATCGGTACAAAAGCAATTTTCGTAGCACCAATTATTTTGACATTTGGGATTTTATGGGCTGCACTTGCATACACAAGTTTGCGTGGCGAATAGAATAGGAGAATATTCTCCCCCTATATCCCTTGTTTTCTTTAGTTTTTCCCTGTAAACTATAACAATGCTTACAGATATAGAAATCGCACAACAAACAACCCTAACTAGCATTGAAGAAATTGCAGAAAACTTAGGGCTTTCAAAAGACGACTTGGATTTGTATGGAAAATACAAAGCAAAAATCACTCTCAAAAAATTACGAGAATTACAAGCTGCTCCAAAAAAAGGAAAGCTAATTCTTGTAACAGCAATTACACCAACTCCAGCAGGTGAAGGTAAATCCACAATATCTATCGCTTTGGCTGATGGTATCCGTAAAATCGGGAAAAATGCTTGTCTAGCACTAAGAGAACCATCTCTTGGTCCATGTTTTGGGATAAAAGGTGGAGCTTGTGGTGGCGGTTACGCACAAGTTGTTCCAATGGAAGACATAAATCTTCACTTCACTGGGGACATTCACGCTATTTCTATTGCAAATAATCTTATTGCAGCCTTAGTTGATAACCACATCCAACAAGGAAACTCTCTAAATATTGACCCAAGAACTATTACTTGGAAACGCTGTGTTGACCTAAATGACCGAGCTTTACGCAAAATCGTTATCGGACTTGGAGGAAGAACAGAGGGCATTCCAAGAGAAGACGGTTTTAACATTTCTGTAGCCAGCGAAATCATGGCTATCATCTGTTTATCACGAACAATTTCAGAATTGAAAACTCGCTTGGATAATATCATTGTGGGGAAAAACTACAACAAAGAACCTGTGCTTTTGAAAGATTTGAAGGTTTCTGGCGCAGTTGCAGCTTTGTTAAAAGATACAATTCGTCCAAATTTGGTACAAACTTTGGAAAAAACACCAGCTTTTATCCACGGTGGACCTTTTGCAAATATCGCTCACGGATGTAACAGCATAAACGCTACAGAATGTGCTTTGGCATTGGGTGACTACGTTGTTACCGAAGCTGGATTTGCTGCTGACTTAGGTGCAGAAAAATTCCTAGACATCAAATCACGAATCGCAAACCTACATCCAGAAGCAGTTGTAGTTGTTGCAACAATTCGAGCTTTGAAAATGCACGGTGGCGTTGCAAAACAGGATTTGAACACATCAAACGTGGAAGCACTAAAAAAAGGTTTTGAAAACCTAAAAACTCACGTTGAAAATCTTGGCAAATTCAAAGTTCCAGTTGTTATCGCTATAAATCAGTTTGCTTCAGATACAGAAGAAGAAATCAAAGCACTTTACGAAGAATGTAAAGCTATCAACACAGAAGTTGTGCTTTGCCAAGGTCACGCAAAAGGTGGCGAAGGCGCAACAGCACTAGCTGAAAAAGTTTGCGCAATCTGTGATTCTGGTGTTTCTCAATATCAACAATTATATCCACTTGAAATGCCACTAGAAGAAAAAATCCGCACAGTTGCAAAAGAAATCTATCGTGCAAAAGATGTTTCTTTTAGCGACACAGCAAAGAAAAAACTTGCAGAATACACAGCTCAAGGTTACGGAAATCTTCCAATTTGTGTGGCAAAAACTCAGTATTCTTTCTCACACGATAAAAACTTGATTTGTGCTCCAAGAGATTTTATCTTCCCAATTCAAGATGTTCGCCTTTACGCCGGAGCTGGATTTATCGTTCCACTTGCAGGTGATATTATGACAATGCCAGGACTTCCAAAAGTTCCAGCCGCATGTCAAATTGATGTAGACGACGACGGTGTAATAACAGGCTTGTTTTAGGAAATAAAACAGAATGAAAAAATCTGTTTACATATCCTTGTTTGCAGCGCTGATTTCAGTGGGTGCATTTATCCAAATTCCACTTCCCTTGGGAGTTCCAATCGTTATCCAAGATATGATGGCTATTTTGTCTGGATTTTTGCTTGGACCTCTCTACGGAAGTTTGGCCGTTCTCGTTTTCTTGGTGCTGGGCTCTATTGGGTTGCCAGTTTTCACTGGGAAAGCGGGAATCCAAGTTATTCTACATGGATTAACAGGTGGATTTTTGGTGGGATATTTAGCGGCCGCACTTTTCGCAGGATTTTTTGCAATGATTTGTACAAAAATCCAAAAATCCATAACAGAAAAAAAAGTATTATCCCCAAAATCTGGCAATTTATCACTGTGGATTTTGTACAGTGTTGGAACAGTTTTTGCGTTTACGATTATATTTGCACTGGGAATTTTCCAGTTTATGAGTGTAAGTGATTCCAGTTTTCAAAAAGCGATTTTTGCAGTTTTGATTCCATTTTTGCCAGGCACATTAGTAAAGATTTTTATCATCATCCCAATCGCAAAAAAGTTTCGGCCCATAATGTTGAACTATATTTAATTTTCGTGGGAGGGGGACAGCTTTGAAAAGCTGGGAAACATAATGGAGAGAGAGAACCCTTTTTTTCGATTAAAAGGGTTCTCTCTCTCCATACCTCTCTCTTTCCCAAAAACGACCAAAGACCTTGCCGGTCTCTGGACTCTGGGCATTTTGAGTTGTTTTTGGGTTCTTGAGGTTGGTTGCTTACGTGTTTGGGATTGATGTCAGGCACGACTGTGCCAGCGTGCCGTGTATGGCTTACGTTTTATTGTGGTAAATAAAACTTCACTTTCACTATAAAAAAACTTTATTTTTTTGTATGATAGAAAATATAGAAACGGGAAGTAACAAGGATTTTCAAAATGATATTAGAGCTCGAAAAGGTTTCTAAGATTTTTCCAGATGGCACGGAAGCGCTAAAAGAAATTAGTTTTTCTCTCCAACAAGGTGATTTTTGCATAATCGGTGGTGCAAATGGGTCTGGAAAAAGCGTTTTAATGTCTTTGATTGCAAAACTTGAAAAGCCAACATCAGGGAAAATTACTTCCCAGTACGCGGGGCTTGTGTTTCAAGAAGCAGACTCCCAAATTCTTGGGGAAACACCACTAGAAGATGTTTGTTACAGCTTAACCAACATCGGCTTAAAACCAGCTGCCGCCAAAGAAAAAGCCATAAAATTACTGGAAAAAGTTGGTCTTGAAGAAAAATCCCAAGCAAATGCTCGAACTCTTTCTGGCGGCGAAAAGCGTCGGCTTGCAGTAGCTAGTGTTTTGGCCCTAGAGCCTGAAATCATCATTTTTGACGAGCCTTTCGCAAATCTGGACTGGATAAGCGTAAAACAACTTTGTAATTTACTGTTGGAACTAAAAAATCAAGGAAAAACCATTATCCTTTTGACTCACGAAATCGAAAAAATCCTTGGAATTGCCAACAAATTGATTATCTTACACAAAGGGAAACTTGTTTTTGACGGCACTCCAGAAATGGGCATAAAAGAAAATCTTGAGCAGTTCGGAATCAAAAATCCACTGACCAAATACAAAAAAATCGGCGACCTGTTTTGGGGAAGTGAAAAATAATTTTGGCAACTTCACTTTTTTCATACAATACACAAAAAACTATTCTCCACAAAATATCCCCCTTGGCAAAAGTTATCTTTACTTGTGTTTTTTGCTTTTTCATCTTTGGGGATTTTTTCCTTTTATCAAATCCAAAAGCGAAAATCCTGATTTCCGGAATTGTGGCTTTTATCTTGTGGCTTTTGTCAAAATCCGGGTTAAGTGCTTTTTTCAAACTGAAAGTGGTTTTGATTCTTGGGCTGATTTTCACAGTTTTCAAAGGATTTTCCCTTGAAGCGCCTTACTTTTTTGATTTTCAACTTTCAAAAGATGGTTTGATTTACAGCTACAATTTTTTCATATCAACTTTTGTAGCTTTGTTGCTTTTTGAAACCACCACACAACTAGAAATCCAAAATGATTTACAAAAAATCCCTCTGATAAACAAAATGCCTCTTCCAATTATTTTAGCGATTACTATCAGCTTTTTTCCAGAAATCTTTTCTACATGGGAAGAAGTTTCTTTAGCGGCAAAAGCTCGGCAAAAACCAGACACTAAGAAAAGCGTCAAAAAAACAGTGAAAAATCTTGTGGCTCAGTTATCAGCTTTGCTTTCATGTATGATACAAAAAGCAGAAATCAAGAGAAAAGCCCTATTATCACGGCAAAGAAAATACTGAGAATCTGAAAATTTGAGAAAATCAAACTATTTGATGTAAGGAACAGCACCCTTATCAATTATTTGATTATTACACTCGATGATAGGAATAATTGGCTCGGTTCTTTCCATGTACAAAGGATAATAGTTTGGCTCTAGAAGGTGAACTTCCCCATCCATTTCAACCAAAATGTTTTGGTCATAGGTAATTTTGATTTTTTCAGCGCTATAGTTTTTTGAAAATGAATAGTTTACATGTGTTCCATCGTTAAAAGTGTGCTTTTTAAAAAGCTTTTTTAGCAAACTAATTTTTCTAACAGTACACATATTTTTATCTGTTGGCAAAATCAAGTGATTGCTTCCGTAAGTTCTATATCCAGAAGCGCCTAAAACCACAAATTCCACAGGGGAAACAATAGTTTCTACAAGATTATCTTTATCATCAAAGATTTCTAGTGTCAGTGGCTTTGCGGGAAATCTGCAACCATAAAAAACACAGGCTAAATCAACCCAAAGTTGATAGGAATCTCCAGGCATGTATTTTTTTGTGCGATTTGTCATGTAAGTGATATATGCATCAATTCCAATGCTTGCAATATTGAAAGCGTACCAAGGTGGCAAGGATGTTAAACTTTCATATTTGTCAGTGGAAGGTTTTTCTTTTCCAGTTGTGTCATACCAAACTTTTACAGCCCGTTGCAAAGCGAAGTGAGCTGGTTCAGTTAATCTAGCAAAAGTTTCTTCAAAATTGCGACCATCTGAACCATCATTTCCAGTACCAAGAGGCAAACGTAAAAGCGTAATGTATTTTTTTATGAGAGAAGCCATTTCTGGACTTTCTAGGGATTTTTTTAGAATAGCAGTTTGAACTTCCAAGTGAGTTCCGTCTCCACCAGCAGTTGCAATCAAATACTGAAAGCCATTTTCCTTTTCCGAAGCTGATAATTCTTGGATTTTTGCAGGAAGTTTATCAATTAACTCGGCAACCACAATGCTTCCGTGGCCCGGATGATTTGTTTTTATACAATGAGAGAGTTTTACTGAAGTAATTTTTTCACGATTTTTTACGCTGTCTGAAATCTTTTCTAGTTTATAAAAGTTTTTCTTTGAAATATGTTTTCTAGTGAATCCCCCAGCACAAGGATTTGCCACAACAACAAGCTCTACATCCTTGTGTTCAAACAAAGAACAAGTTTCTACAATGGGAATCATCAAACTAGTTAGATTTTCTGGTGATAATTGCATAGTAGTAGTATATACTTTTTTTTATAAAAATCAAGAAAAGCGGGATTTTCCTTGAAACTTCGCAATATTTACCCAAAAAAGCTAGATTTTTCTATTTTGGTGATTTGAGCAAATATTGCGGGGATAATTAGAAGGATATTTCTTTGTCGAAAGATTTTTTCAAATCTCCAGAATCTTTTAGAGTGTAAGCTTTGTTGTCTGAAAATCCAACATATTCATTTGATGATTTGCAATACAAAATGATTTGAAGATTGTCTGAGTAGTGCCATTGATCTTTATCGATTTCCCAAACTTTTCCATCAAAAGTGATAAGAGATTTTTTCACTTTGATACTTGGATTTTTATTTGCAAGATTTCTCACAACGGTTTTCAAGAGAAAGTCGTTGTATGCAGCATAATAATCTGTGGAATTTGAGATTTTGATGTATTTTTCACCAGTTTTTTTATCAACAATGTTTTTTGATGAAAACTGAAAGTCAATATCGGCATCTTTTAGCGTAAATGCATCGTGAAACTTGATATTTGATAAAATCTCGTTTTCGGTAACGCAAAGCACAGTGTAAATATCGTTTTTTGCTGTAGCTTCGATTGCTTCGCCGTAAGATTTTACTGAGTTCAAAGTTTCATACATTGCGAGAGGGATGTATGTGCCCTGTTCCTTTTTGGAATACCCTTCAGCAGCAAAAAGTAGCCCAACCATCGATAGAATTGTTAAAAATGTGATAACTTTTTTCATTTGTTTCTCCGCGTTTATTTATTTACGACACAATATGTCTCATAATATTTCTTACTAATTAAACGATCTGTAATTCATAAGGTTTTTCAGTTGCAAATATCTGAAATGTTGTAAAAATTAGTAAAACTAATATAAATATTTTTTTGTATTTCATGGTTTCTCCAAAGTTTTTAGTAACTTTATTTACTTTTTTTTGCAGTTTTTTTCTGTAAGTCCATAAGAAGCATATCTATCTTCAATTTCAACCCAATGAATTCCAACACCTTCTATGCCTAAACTTGTGTAATAAGATTTTTCATCAAAAGGATTTACTTTTCCGATCTCTATATTATGTTTGCTTCCAAGATCTAAAAGATTGTTTTTTACAGCTGTGTAGTGTATTACATTTGAATCTATAATTTTTGTAATTTTTACATAATCAAAAATTTTTTCACTAATTAGATTAGCTAAATTTATCCGTTCAGTTTCTGTTAAAAAACTCAAAAAACTGTTTGATAATACTTGATACGTCATATTAAAGGACTTGTCTTCTGAATAATAAGATTTTATTTCAAAGTCTTTTAACAATTCAAATAAAATTGGTTTTACCTCATCATGTTTTTCCATGAAGATTTCTATTGCTTCTGCATACTTTAATCTTCGCCATCCATATTCTTGATATTGATATTCTTTTAGCCATAATTGGACCTGCTGCTCAGCATCAAGTTGCTTGAAATATTCCAAATCGTATGAAAATAAAGAATGAGAAAATAGAAGAATAAATATTAGTGTGAAAAAAGCTTTTTTCATGTTTTCTCCAAAGTTTTACTTTTTTCAAAACTCGTCGCAGTAATAAACCTTGCCTTCTTTGTCAATTACTGCATCTTTTCCATCTTTCACTACGATGGCGTATTTGCCAACAAAAGCTTCAGCACTATCAAATTCGCAAGGAATAACAATTTGAAGTTCTGGATTCATATAGCCATATTTTTTTGTTTGTTTATCCAAAACTGGTACAAGTCCATTTATATAACAATAAGTTGCTGGTTCTATATTTCCTGGAAACGGTTTTACATTTCCCTCAATATCGTATTGAACCCATTTTTGTTCATTGTTTTTTACCAAGGCATAATTTTCATTAAAGAAATATCGAATTATAGGATATTTTCGTGGACCATTATCAGAAGGTTCTATATAGAAGCTTGTTTCTATAACCATTTTTCCCTCTCTATTCACAAATCCTGATGTACCATTTTTCAAAACTAACGCAATCATTCCATTTGTATAACAAAAATAAGCTTGTTTTATATCAGTTAATATCACACTACCTTTACTATTGACTATGCTATACAATGCACCGACAGTATCTTTTTTCCAAACTAGTTCAAGATTATCCCTATACCCGTATTCTTCTAAGTAATTTTCGTTTCCCTTAAAATTAGTTATTTGTTCTGTTTTTACATTCAATAATCTTTTTTCACCAGTCATTGATTTTGTTATTAGTATATCATTCTCTGAATAATATTTAATATTAACTTGTGTATCCGAGAAAACCAATTTCAACAATTTATTGTATATTTCAACCTCGAAATCTATAGAACATACAATTGAATTTGGATTTATTGTTATCCAATCATAATTATGCTGAAATACTACCTTTCTGTCTTCATTTATAATTCCATATAAACCATCTTTTCTAAATACACTGTACTCTTCAGAAAAGAAAAATTGACTACATAATGCAATACAAAATAAAAAAGCAAAAACCTTTTTTTTCAAAATAAATGTCTCTCTTTTTAATAGTTCTCTAAACACCTAAAAAATTATTTATGTTTTGATTTCATCAAAAATATGAAGACATATATAATAAATGTCTTCATATTTATTAAATTTTTTCTGTATTTTTAGATAAAGTGTTTTCTTTTACTCTAAAACTCGTCGCAGTAATAAACCTTTCCTTCTCTGTCGATTACCGCGTCTTTTCCGTTGTGAACTACGATTGCGTATTTGCCATCAAAAGGGTCGGCGTAGGAAAACTCACATGGAATAACCAAGTCAAAGTCGGGATTCATATAGCCATATTTTTTTGTTTGTTTATCCAAAACAGGAACAAGTCCATTTATATAACAATAAGTTGCTGGTTCTATATTTCCTGGAAACGGTTTTACATTTCCCTCAATATCGTATTGAACCCATTTTTGTTCATTATTTTTTACAAAGGCATAATTTTCATTAAACAAATATCGGATTATTGGATACGCACGAGGTCCAATGTCAGATGGCTCAATATAAAAATCTGCTTCTATAACCATTTCACCTTTTTGGTTTACAAACCCTGATTTCCCATCTCTCATAATTACTGCTATCATACCATTTGTATAAACAGAATGCGCTTCCACAATATCTGTTAATAAAACATTCCCATTTATATCAGCTATGCTATATGAAAATGAACCGACATTATTTCCTACAATTAACCCAACATTATCTCTATAACCATACACATTTGTATATTTATTAAATTCTGTTTTCACCCCTGTTATTAAATCTAATAAATATCTATTTCCCGGCTGTGATTCTTTTATCAATATTTTATCTTCTGAATAAAAAGTTAGATTTACCCAAGAATCTGAAAATAACAATTCTAAAGATTTGTTGTAAATCTCTGTTATTCTATCTTTAGACATATATGTAATTATTGAATTATCATTGATAGAAATACTATTATAATTTGGTTCCATTATTACATTTCTGTTTTCATCAATTATTCCATATAATCTATTTTCACAAAAAACACTGTACTCTTTAGAAAATGAACAAGAACAAATAACCATTGAATAAAGTAATACTATTAATAATTTATTTTTCATTTGTTTTCTCCAAGGGTTTATTAGTTGATATTTAATAAATACATCATTTTTTTATATAAAAATATTTTCCACCTTCGTGAATTGAATCTAACTCCCAAAAATCACCATTCAGTATATAAACATACATTTTACTATCTATAAAACGCAATTGGCGAATACCTTCTAGCCACCTTGTTTTAAAATAAATAGAGCCATCTTTACCTTTTACAAGATATGTTGTACTGCTTTTATCTCGAAATCGTAAAGTATTTTGCATATCTACAATCTGAATTTCGTTTGAGAGAAAAAATCCATTTGATTTTATGTCAGAAACATCATTTTCACTTACTAAAATCCAAGACCCCAAGAGAAAAGAATTCTCATTTGGTTTTATTTTTTCTTGTTTTTCTATAAATGAATTAATTTTTTTTGAAGTATTAACATAGTATTCATAATCATCTAAAGACGAATCATCTTTTTGACCTTCAAATAAACGCTGAATGTAAACATTTTCCAATTCTGCTTCTATTCGCGGATATTTGAGAACAATCTCATTTTTATCCGCAATAACTAAATTATGCATATTAAATACTAATAATAGTAAAACTAGATATTTACCTATTCTTCCCATATACTTGCTTCCAATGATTTATAATATAGATTTCCATTAGGATTATTCCCAAACCATGTTTCAAAGTCTCTAGAATCTCTTTCCCTTAAATTTACACAATGTAAACCAGAACCATTTGCACCATTATGTAAAATTTGTGTATTACCTTTCTCATCAAAATGGACAAACCCAGCATGCCCTGTTCCATCCCCATAATCATAATAAAACACATATGTTCCAGCACTAGGATTCTTTCCATCTGATGATTTTAAATCATCAATTTGTGCAATATTGTTAACTACTAATTGTCCGGCCGGTAAATATTCTTCTTTATCTATGTTTAGTATGTCTATAATTTCTTCTACAAATGTTGTACAAACATATACATCATTTGGATCTGTAGAATATGATTTACCCATTAATTCAGTGCCTTCTACGACATCCACTAAATAATCAAATAACTCGTAATTTGTTAATTTATGACCACCCATTTTTAATATCTGTTCGGTTTTTGACGCATTAGATTTTTCGGGTAAGTTTTGTATACACATCTCTTCTGTTTTGGATTGAGACATAAAAATTGAACTACCACAGCTGCCACCCGAACTACTACAATTACCACCGGAAGTACCACAACTACTACAACTGCCTCCGTAACTGCTTCCACCTGTAGTACTGCACCTGCCACTATAACTACTGCCTGAACTACCACAACTTCCTGTATTCTTACTTACACTAGAACTACAACTTCCACCACTACAAGAAGCACCGCCATTTACAGCCAACAACGCTTTTGTGTCTAGTTCTAAAAAATCTGACAAATCAAACTTCATTAATTACTCCTGTTTTTTATTTGACATTAAATATATCTCATTGCAATCAAATGCAAAGATTCCATTATTTATGGAAAAGAGTTCTCCTGAAAATGCATCAAACATTGTTTGATATCCAACATCTAAATACTCTGTTTCATTACCGATATTTATCCCTAATATCACAACTTCATCTTCGAACCATCGCTTAAAGCATAAAAAACTTCTTGTTACTTTGATTATCTCAAAATTCTGATGAATTAAAGCCTTTGATTTTTTTCGTATATTGCATAGGATTTCTATTGTTTTTTCCAATAATTTTGGATTTATATCTGGATATGCCCACTGCGGAATAAACATTGAAAATGGTGGAATTGAAATCCTCAAATCCATATCGTTGTATGGTGTTCGCTTCCCTTTAATTCCAAATTCACTTCCATAATAAACTGATGGAATTCCCGGTAAAGAAAAAAGAATAATATATAGAGGAATTAATTGCTGAGCATCTATCAAATTTGAAGCAACTCTGTTTACATCTTGGTTATCAGCAAAAATATAAAGCAAATTATTTTTGTATATGCCGTTTTCTCCAAATTGACGTTCTAGTTCATAGCCAAGAATGTTAAAATCATTTTGATTAAAACAATTATGAAAATGCTCATAAAGCTGATAATCCGTACAAGAATCAATATTACTTTCTGCGATAAACGAATTATAATGTTCATGGATTACTTCCCCTAAAAGCCAAAAATCACTTTTGATATTTTTAGTAAATGATGTTAGCTTCTTCAAAAACGAAGAATCCATTAGATGTGCCGCATCTATTCGTAATCCGTCGATATCAAAAGTTTCAATCCAATATTTCAAGGCATCTAACAAATAGTTTTGTGTATCTATATTTTTAAGATTAAACTTCACTAAGTCTTTACAACCTTGCCATCCTTCATAGTCAAATCCATCATTAAATTCAGAATTTCTTGAAAAATCGATATTGTACCAACTTACATATGGCGATTTTTCTTTATTTCTCTGAATATCCTTGAATGCGAAAAATAATCGTCCAGAATGATTGAAAACCATATCTATTACAACTTTCATTCCTAAGTCATGAGCAGTTTTGGAAAAAGATTTCATCATTTCTGTTGTTCCAAGTCGTCTATCAATTTGAAAATAATCCACAGTATCATATCCATGAAAAAATGATTCACAGAGCGGACCAATTAAAATTGTAGTAAAACCTTTCTTTTTGATTTTTGGTAGTTCTTTTTCCAGAAGTTCAATATTGCTACTTGCATATGATAAAAAATCATTATGTCGTAAACAATCGCACATTCCATAGGGATAAATATGATATACAATTTCGTCGAAAAACAAATTTTCATTCATAAGCAACACCTATTTTGTATAAAGTTTCAGAAATTCAGTTAAATTACCTTGATACTTTACCCTTGTTTTGAAACAAATCATCTCTAAAAATCATTATTTGCGATTTTATAAACTCTATGTCACTTTTAACTTTTATAGTAACATTTGGTTTTTCTTCTGATTTTAAATAATTGTCCAAACCAGCTGCATATAAACTTGTACCCAAAAGTAAAATTAATAAGAATGTGATAATTTTTTTCATTGGCTAGCCCTTATTTTTTAGTTGTTTTGCAGTTTTTTTCAGTGAGTCCATAAGAAGCATATCTATCTTCAATTTCAACCCAATGAATACCGACACCTTCTATGCCTAAACTTGTGTAATAAGACTTTTCATCAAAAGGATTTACTTTTCCGATCTCTATATTATGTTTGCTTCCAAGATCTAGAAGATTGTTTTTTACTGCTGTATAAAAAATAACATCTGAATCTATAACTTTAGTAGTTTTTACATAATCAAAGATTTTATCGCCAATTAAATTTGCTAAATTTATACGCTCCGTATCTGTTAGAAAGTACATAAAATCATAAGCTAATACTTGATAGGTCATAGAAAAAGACATGTCTTCTGAATAATAAGATTTTATTTCAAAGTCTTTTAACACATCAAATAAAATTGGTTTTACCTCATCATGTTTTTCCATGAAAATTTCTATTGCTTCTGCATAGTTTAATCTTCTCCATCCATATCTTTGATATTGATATTCTTCCAACCATAATTGTACTTGCTGTTTGGCATCAAGTTGCTTGAAATATTCCAAATCGTATGAAAATAAAGAATGAGAAAATAGAAGAATAAATATTAGTGTGAAAAAAGCTTTTTTCATTTGTACCATCCTTTATTCTTATCAAGAACTTGATTATTATTATCAATAGTTGAAAAATCACGAGGTAATGCATACCCACCAAAATTGTAGGCTGCTACTTCATAAGGATTTTTACTTGTATATGGCATAGATGCAGATTGTTCTATGAATTCTACTTTCCCAACAACAGATGCTTGGATTACATGAACCCCTTCATGTCCTAATAAATCTGCAGTCGATGTAGATATATTTTTAATATCATCTTCTATATATATGTTTTCTCCAAGGCATAATCCATCTAAAAAATCTTTCCCAAAATTATCTAATACATTATCTGCAGCTTGTTCATCAATTCCTGTATAAACAGTTACTTTGCTTAATTCTGACTTGATTGCTACAACTCTATCACTTTCTGACATTTTTGAATAATATTCAGCCGTACGTTCATCAAACATTTCAATATTTTCACTATAAATTTTAGCAAGATTATCTATATTCACCAAATCTGATAATTTTCGTGAATTAGTTGCTAAATTTTGTAATTCCTTTTCACCCTGTTCTATTCTAGTTCCCGTATACAAACTTGAACCACTACATGCCCCTCCACAACTTCCAACTCCTTTATTTATGTTGGAAGTTCCACCATAGCCACCACAACTTCCACCTGTACTACTGCAGCTGCCACTATAACTACTGCCTGAACTACCACAACTTCCTGTATTCTTACTTACACTAGAACTACAACTTCCGCCACTG
>JAZQUR010000011.1:0-91349 GCA_045631425.1 Treponemataceae bacterium
ATGATAAGGAACTTTATAAAAGAGAAGTTGATTTATCAAATTTTGTTTTAAGGATATAGAAATGAAATCTAAATTTTTTAGAAATTTTGTGTTTTTTATGATGATGGTTTCTGTAGTTTCTCTAGGATTTGCAAAAGGTTCTAAAGATGCAGAAAGTTCAGCAACTATGGGACAAACTCCACAAACTTTACCAGACTGGTCAGAAGAAAGACCGATTCCGGATTTTGGCTTTTCTGATGGAGAAATACCAACTCCTCCAGAAGGCTTCCCAGAAGGATTTCCTGAAGATTTTGACCCAACTAACTTTGGCCCTGCAAAAGGCGGTTTTCCAGAAATGATGGGCGGCGAACTTCCGGTAAACAATGCTGCTTCAAATCAGTCTTCAAGAAATATTTTAACCAACGAAGATGATAAAATCCAAAATATCAATTTTGCATCAACTGTAGAAATCGACCTTGCAAAAGCAATTATTAAATACAGTGGAAATGCAACTGAAGAAACAGTGGATATTCAACTAAAGGACAACGGATACTTTCTTTCATCAAGTTTGGAAGAACCTCTAAATATCAAACTAAGTGGAAATTTTTCTGGAACTTTTACAGTCGATTCAACAAAAGACATAATCGCTATAACTCTCGACAATGTTGAAATTACTGCAAAAGACGGGCCTGCAATCAATTTATTGACAAAGAATAAAACTTTTATCAATCCTGTAAAAAATAGCAAAAATATTTTGACAGACAGCGCAACACGTGAAGAAAACACAAAAAAAGGTGCTTTGTATGCAAAATCAGCTTTGGTTTTCGACTCCATGGATGAAAAAGCTGGCACTATCACTGTAAATGCAGGATACAAAAATGGTGTTTATTCAGATGACTATATTAAAATTAATGATGGAAATCTAAACATCAACATTACAGCCCGTGATGCAGTTCGTTGTGTAAATGGTTTTATCATGAATGATGGAAATCTTGTAATTCGTGGAACTGGAACTGTGGTTGACGAAGAAAGTAAGGGAATTAAAGTTGATGGTGAAGAAAGCACAAAATATGCTGGCGAAGGATTTATTGTTATAAATGATGGAAATATTGATATAAAAACTGTTGGAAAGGGGATTACTGCTTCATGGGAAGCTGAAGATGATGCGGAAACTGAAACAACAGCTGACGACCCAAATCCATATTTGACAATTAACGGTGGAACAATTTCAATAACAACAACAGCTTCTCCATATGAAAAAACTTTAGAAGATGGAACAGAAGTTAGTTGTAGTCCAGAAGGTATCGAATCAAAATCTGATTTAACAATTAATGGTGGAAAAATCACAATTCGCACAGCAGACGACGGAATAAATGCTGCAATTTCAGTTACAATTAATGGTGGAGATGTTGATATTGTAACAACTCAAAATGATGCCATTGACTCAAACGGTTCATTAACAATTAATGGGGGAAGTGTTTACGCTACTGGTGCAAGTGGTGCAGAAACAGCTTTTGATAGCGATATGTATCCTTTCGTTGTAAACGGTGGCACAATTTTTGGTGTTGGAGGTGGAAATCTAACAACTCCAAGTTCTGACAGCAAAGCAAACTCTGTTATCTGGTACGGTTCATTTTCGAAAGATAAAACAATTACTGTGAAAGATTCTGATGGGAAAAAAGTTTTATCCTATAAACCAGCTGGAAACGGTGAGGTTGCAATTTTTTCATCACCTGCTTTGGTTGTTGGGGAGACTTACACAGCAACAGATGGCACAAGCGAAGCAACTTTTACTATTGAAGATAATGTCACAACAGTGGGAACTAATACTGGTTTTGGTGGACCTGGTGGGTTCGGTGGACGAGGCGAACAAAATGGCTTTGGAAGATCTAACGGAAACAACATGGGCGGAAAAAGAGATTTTGGCGGAAATCCACCAGAAAACTTTGATAAAAACAAGGATTTTATCAAAAAACGATAATTTTTGAAAATCTTTTGCTATAAAAAAAGCGTACCAATTTTCAGTGCTTCAAACTGCACTTCGGTTGGTACGCTTTTCTTTTTTTCGTGGAAAATCTTATAAAGTTTCCAAAAGTTCTTTTAAAGCAACAGAAGTTTTCTCAAACAAATCTAGAAGTGCATTTTTGCTCTCTTCAATATTGCCTTCTTTCTTACCTTTTAGAATATCTTCTAAATTTTTACTTGCGTTAAACAAGTCTTCTGCTCCAAGAGTTCCACTAACTCCTTTCAAAAGATGGGACAATTTTCCCCCTTCTTCGTAGTTTTGGTCAGCGATTAACTTTTCCAAATCCTCTGGCAAAAATTGAGGATCTTCAAAAAACATTGTAATCAAATCTTTATATAATTCAGTGTCATTGTCTAAACGAGCAAGTGCGTCTTCTTTATTTATTAACATAAATACCTCTGAAAAAGAAAATTTTGGGATTAAACCTTTTTTATTATAGTCTATTTGCTAAAAATTTGCTATAATTAACATTATGTCAAAGAAATTTATTATTTTTAATGTATTAACCATAATTTTTTCCATTTTGTTTTCATTTTTTCAATTAAGTTTTGAAAAAGATATTAGCCTAGTTGCATTTCCTTTATCAATTATTTTTTCTGTGATAGTTGGATTTGTATTTATCAAAAAAGTTTTTCTTGAAAAAAATCTCAACTTTTTACCAGTTTTAGACAAACTTTACCAATACGTTCCATTTGTTTTGCTTTGTGCCTTTATTTTTAGACGGGCTGGAAATGAAGGAACTGCTTATTGGTATGATTTGGTAACTGTTATTTTATGGATTGGTGTTTTTGTTTTTTCACTAGTGGCTTGTTATTATCTTTCTGAAAAACGAGTTTTTATCCAAAATCCTGATTTTGCTCTTGTAAAAGACAACTTTCCAAAAATCAAATATACAGGCGGAAAAAAAATATTTATAGAAACCCTTGATTGGATAGATGCTTTTGTTCAAGCAGCTTTCATGGTGATTTTAGTAAATGTTTTCGTTTTCCAACTTTATGAAATCCCTTCTGAATCAATGGTTCCAGAATTTCTTGTAAAAGATAAAGTGGTGGTTTTCAAAACTCCATCTGGTCCAAAATTTCCATTGTCTGATGTGGGACTTCCTGTTATGAAAAAATACGATCGTGGTGATATTGTGGTTTTTAGAAATCCTCACTACGAAAATTCTCGAAAATCAGAAGTAAGAAACTATGTTTCTCAACTTGTTTACATGCTAACTTTTACAACTGTAAATCTCAATGTGGATGAAAACGGTCAACTAAAAGCAGACCCACTTGTAAAACGCATTACTGGTTTGCCAGGCGAGCAACTTATGATGCAAGACGGTGTTTTGTACAGCCGCACAAAAGAAAATCCAGAATTTACACCTGTAACAGAAGATGCTCTTTGGGCAGAATGGAATATTGCAGGGATTCCAAACTCTACAAAACAAAAAATTCGTGATATTCCTTTGACAGAAGAACAATATGAAACTTTGCTAGAAGTTGAAAATTTGCGAAATAATCTTGATTTAGAACTTGTTGCAAAAGAATGTAAAGAAATCGCAAAAAGTTTTACATCAATTCGTGATAGACAAAATTATAGTGGACGTTTAGCTTCAAATGCTGATGTACCAAAACTTTTCTCAAACGAAGAAATGACTATCTACAATTTGTTTAGTAACGATTTATCTGTTACTCTAAAGCTTCTTTCTGCAACTGGTGGAGCAGAATGGTTTGAAGACTTTATGACAACTTGGATTTCTGGAAAACCTCAAGACAATCTTTACGATATTGCTATGTACAAACTTGATATTATGGCAAAACTTGAAATCGGTAAAATCATTTTGCGAAATGCAGAGCTAAATCTTGAAGGTGCAACTTCAAATCAACGCCGAAATGACCCAATTAGACAAGCTGCTCTAGAAATGGGAAATAAACTTTACATGTATTCTGTTTTGAACAATTCTAGAAATATGCCAATTTTTCCAGCAAATGATGCAGAAGGAAATCCTCAGTATATTCCTGAGTACAGTTATTTTATGATGGGTGATAATCGCTTTAATTCTTTGGATATGCGCCATTCTTATGATGAAAAACTTATTCCAATGACAGAGGCGGATTCAACATCCTTGTACTATTATTCAAATATTGAGCCTCAAGCGGTATCTCGAGAAAAAATTCTCGGTACACCAATTTTGAGATTTTATCCATTTAGTAGATTTGGTATTCCGGGATTAACTGGAGAAAAAAGTCGCTAAAAAAAATCGGTTCCCCGTTATGAAGTGTACCCCAAAAGTTGGAAACAATTTTTGGGGTACACTTTTTTTTCTAAATTATGAAAATATCAGTTAGTTATCAGTTGGTAAAAATAAATCTGTAGTTTTTTGAAGTGTTTTTTCCCAAGAAAAATGCTTTGCCCATCTATATCCAGTTTCTACAAGAGATTCTCGCAATTTTTCATCAGTAAGAATTTTTTCGATAGCGTTTACAAAATCATCTTGATTTAGTGGATTAAAGAAATAAGCTCCCTCTTTTCCAAATTCTTGTAAAGCTCCAGCTTTTGCACAAGCAACTGGAATACCTGTTGCCATCGCTTCGATAATTGGAAGACCAACGCCTTCAACAACTGATGGGAAAATACAAGCATCTGCACAAGAATAAAGCTCTGGCAAATGTTCGTGTGGAAAATATCCAGTCATAAAAATATCAGAAGCATAAGGATTTTTGCTAACTGCTTTTTGCAAAGTTGATGTAAACTCTCCATCTCCAGCCAAAACCAAACGATGAGGAAGTCCTGTTTTTTCCTTGAATTTTGCAAATGCATCCAACAATTGAATGTGCATTTTCCCTGGTTTAGAAATCCGAGTTGCATAAATGATATATGGTTTTTTGATAGCGAAGGGTTTTATCAAAACTGTGTCGCTATCAGTGTCTAATTCAGCGTGATGATAAAAATGATTGTGATCAATTCCGTTGTAAATAACTTCGATTTTATCAGGGTTGATTTTTAACTTTACCAAATCTTTTTTTATGTAGTTACTTGCTGCGATAATTTTTGTAGCTTTTTTTAATCCATGAATTAAAAATGCTTTTTCTAAAAATGCTTTTTTTTCTTTTAACAAAACTGAAACAACGTCATTAACCACAGCAATTCCCTTTGTGGAAAATGATAATGGCAACATTCTAGAACCAGCAGGGTAAAGTACATAATCGTAATTATTTTTCTTGGCAAATTTATTTAGCTTGAAAATGTGCCAAGCTCTTTCTGCTGAAATTGTATCAGAAATGTTTATGCCTTTGTAATCAAGTTGCAATGCTCCAGAATCGAAAGTAAATCTGTCTAATTCTGAACCGAACATCTCAAAATCAATATTTGAATATTTTTCGTTATCTTTTATCAAGTAAAGATTTTTTACAAATGAGTGAATATACGAACCTATTCCAGAGCGGCCATGGTCACTGCAAAATACGTCAATTCCAATTTTCATAGCATTTTATTCTAGCATATTATTTTCTATTATGCTATACTTTTTTGACATGAAACAGCTTACATCAAATCAAATTATTTTAGATAATCTTGCAAAAAAGGGGATAATTGAACCAACTCCTGTTCAAAAGCAAGTTATTCCAGAAGTAAAACTTGGTAAAAATATTCTTTTTCAATCTGAAACTGGAACTGGAAAAACTTTTGCTTATTTGATTCCTTTACTAGAAAATATTTCTTCAAGTGAAAATAAAGTACAACTTGTGATAACAGCCCCTACTCACGAATTAGCTTCTCAAATCAAAGCGGAAGTTCAAGCTATCAGTAATATAAAAGTTGCATTGCTTATTGGTGGGGCTCCCATTAAAAGACAGCAAGAATTGCTAAAAGAAAAGCCACTTGTGGTTATCGGTGGACCTTCACGTTTGTTGGAACTTATAAATCTAAAAAAACTCAAAGTTGATAATGTAAAATCTATCGTCTTGGACGAAGTTGATAGATTGCTTTCTCCAGAATTGCGAGATGAAACCACAGATTTAGTAAGCTCAATGCCAAAAACTGCTCAACTTGTTGCTTGTTCTGCAACAACAAAAGCTAGTATCGTAAAAATTCTAGAAGATGCACTTGCTGAAAGAAAAACTCAAACTGTAGCATCTAAAAATGATGAAGATGCTGAAAAAGCAACTGAAACTTCTTCTGTCGATGACAACAACACAGTGGAAAAAATCGAGCTTCCAATGGAAGATGTTTTAAAACGAAAAATTACTCACTGGGCATTTTTTGTGGAACAACGCAAGAAAATCGAGTTTTTGCGCAAATTATTGGCTGCGGAAAAACCTACAAAAACTTTGATTTTTACTTCTAGAGCTGACCAAGTTGAAAATATTGCAAGTAAGTTACGATTTGCAAAAGTTGATTGTGCAGCTTTGCATGCAAAAACTGATAAAGTTGAAAGAAAACAGACTATTGATAGATTCCGTTCTGGAAAAAACAAAATTTTGATAACAAGTGACTTAACTTCTCGTGGTCTTGATTTTGCTGATATTAGCCATGTTATCCAAATGGATGTTAGCACAAACGACGACTTTTTTATCCACCGTGCTGGACGAACTGCCCGAGCTGGAAAAACTGGAATCAATATTGTAATCGGTGATGCCCACGAAATGCGTCTTTTTGCAAAGTTAGAGAAAAAGCTAGGTTTTGTAGTTTATCCAAAAGAATTGCATAATGGAAAAGTGACAGAGCCTTATATCGAAGAAGACTAATAGGTTTATAGGCTTTTTCTGATAGAAAAGTTTCAAGATAAAGTGTTGACAATTTTCAAACTGAGAATTCAGCGGAAATTAAGCCAACACTTTTTTTGTTTTAAAGATTTTCGGTGTTGTCTACAATTTTGACATCAACATAAGTGAAGCCCATGGCGGTAAAAACTTGATTTAGCAAGGATTTTGCGTGATTGTTTGCTTCGTTAATAAGTCCTTCGTTGATAAGGGTTTCGCCTGTTTTATCCCTTGCTTTTTCGATTTCTGAAAGAATTTCTTGTGTTTGGATAGAAACGAAAATATTGTTGGATTCGTCAAATAGTTCAAAACCGGTAATTTCATTTGAAAGTAAAACACAACATGGCATTTCGATGTAAATTGAGTTTAAATCTCTTGAAATTGATGTTTTGATTTTTGAAATGTCTTGAATTCCTGCTCTTGCAACTCCACTAAATCGAACAATGGAATAGCTTTTACTTATTCCAAGAAAGTTTTTTTTGATAGTTGCAATATCGCTGTAAACCATTTTCACAGTGGAAAGTTCTGCACACTGGACAAGCTCTTTTGAAACCATTGCTGATTTTGCTTGGTAACGTGATTCTGCGATTTTTTCGCTTAAAAAAGCATATCCCGAAAACAAAACGTAACTTAGCACAATTAGTAATGCTAAAATGATTATTAATTTTGTTAAAATCCCAATTCGTCTTGGAGCTCTTTTTATTCTACGAGTTTTTTGATTGGGTTTTTCTACCTGTTCTTTTGTGTTTTTTTCATTCATAAATTAATTATATCATAAGTTTTTCAAAACAAAAAATTATTTTCTGAAATTATTTCATTTGTTTCTTTTAATTATCATTAAGATTTTAATATATTTTTCCCAAGACTTTGGGAGGAGTCAGCTTTGAAAAGCTGGTTAACTATTTAGGGGAAGGAAAACCACTCAGAGTCCGAAGGCCGTTGTTTTCCTTCCCCTAAAACCCCAACCTTTCTCGGCCACGGCTTAGGGTTTCACCCTAAGAACCCAGTTGTTTTAGAATACTTCTGGCGTGTTTGGGTTTAATGTCAGACACGACTGTTCCAGCGTGCCGTGTTAAAGTATTTGTAAGGGCTATTAAAAAAATGTTGGGAAAAAATAATCACTTTAATTTGCCATTAGTATACGTTTTTGCTTGTCTTTTTGGTGAAATACTTATATCTTTAAATTGGGAATTTTTTAACCCAAGTTTGCGTTGCAAACTCTCTATATAAACGCTATTTCTCACTACGTTGCGAAATAGCGAAAAAAGTTAACTCGGAAGTTGAAACTTCCTCATTAACTTTTTTTGGAGGAATTGTGGATACACAAAATAATGGAGCAAAAAAAGTAAAAAGTATTACTCCTTTTACAATCGTTCTTATACTTATAGCTATTGCATTTGTAGTATTTATAGGTACAAGTTTCTTTGTTGTTGACGAAACAGAACAAGCTGTTATCACAAGATTTGGTAAATATTACAAAACTCTTGATTCTGGTTTGCAATTTAAATTACCTTTTGGCATTGATAAAAATTACAATGTTCCAGTAAAAGTTGTTCAAACTGAACAATTTGGCTTTAAGACTCTTCAGTCTGGCACAAGAAGCCAATATCAAAATGGAATTACAAAAGAATCAACAATGCTTACAGGCGATTTAAATATTGTTGATGTTGAATGGATTATCCAATATCGAATTGTTGATTCTGCAGCATGGCTTTTCAACGTGCAAGACAGAACTCAAACAATCAGAGATATTTCTCAATCTGTAGTTAATACTCTTGTTGGGGACAGAGCGATTCTTGATGTTATGAGTACAGAACGTACAAATATCGAAATCCAAGCTCAAGAATTGATGAACGAAAACTTTAACAGTTTAGGTCTTGGTATCAACGTAATTAGTGTTAAACTTCAAAACATCATTCCACCAGAAGGTGTACAAGCTGCTTTTGAAGACGTAAACAAAGCAAGTCAGGATATGGAACGCTTTATCAACGAAGGAAAAGAAGCTTATAACAAGGAAATTCCTTTGGTACAAGGTATGGCTGAACAACAAATCCAAATTGCAGAAGGTTATGCTATTGAACGCGTAAACAAAGCAAAAGGTGATGTTGCAAGATTTATGTCAGTTTACGAAGAATACAAGAAAAATCCTGCCATTACAAAAGAACGTCTTTATCTAGAAACAATGGAAGAAATTTTCGATTCTACAAACACTTATACATTAATCGATAAAAACCTAGATAACGTTCTACCAATTAAGAATTTGTCAAACGGAGGTAATCAATAATGAAAAAGTTTTTGGTTGCACTTACTGTTATTGTTGCTTTATTTGTTGTTTTTATGATGATGGGACCTTTCTACATCATTGATGAAGGTTCTCAAGCTGTTGTTACACGTTTTGGTAAAATCGTAGATGCACACACAGATGCTGGTATCTATTTCAAAATGCCTTTTGTTGATCAAGTAACTGTTTACCCAAAAAGAATTTTATCTCTTGATGGGGAAGCTTACCGTATTCCTACAAAAGAAAATCAATTTATCATCTTTGATGCAACAAGTCGTTGGAAGATTTCAGATCCAGAAAAGTTTTATCAATCTCTAAAAACTTTGGACAACGCTTACAATCGTCTTGCTGATATTGTTGACTCTGCCACAAGAACTATTGTTGCACAAAACCGTTTAAGTGAAGTTGTGCGTTCATCAAATCTTATTAACGAAAATGTTGTAACTAATGTTGAGCTAGATACTTCAGAAAGTCAAATTGAGTCTTTAATCAACGCACGGACTACATCTGAAATTGTAACAAAGGGTAGACGTCAATTAAGTTTTGAAATGCTAGAAGAAGCAAGAAAAATGACCAACGAATATGGTATTGATTTGATTGATATTTTGCCTCGTCAAATCAAATATTCTGATGAAATGACTGATAGTGTTTACAACAGAATGGTAAAAGAAAGAAATCAAGTTGCAGAAGCATATCGCTCAAAAGGTGAGGGTGATAAAGCTGAATGGCTTGGTAAACTTGAAAAAGACAAGCTTACAATCCAGTCTGAAGCTTATAGAAAAGCAGAAGAAATCAAAGGTCAGGCAGATGCTGAAGCAGCAAGTATTTATGCAGCTGCTTATGATGTTGACCGTGAATTCTACACATTCTGGAAAAGTCTTGAATCATACAAACAAACATTTGACAACTTTGACTCTACTTTAACAACAGATATGGAATATTTTGATTATCTATATTCTGCAGAAGGAAATCGTTAATGACTGAAATCGGCGAAGGAATCTTGTACATCAGCAAAGAATCTCTTGAATTGGATACTGGGCTTTCTAACAGAGAAGCCACAACAGGACGAGTTTTCCAAAATCTTCGTGAAAATGGACTAATAATTAAATCAAAAGATGGTGAAATTATTGGTTTTGACAATTATACATTTGAAACAAATTACTTGAATTTTCCAGTTGGAAGAAAAAGTGAATCTGTTTTTGTAAAGGGGCCAGGATTTTCTGGAATTCCTTTGTATAATTTGTTTTCTCAAGATAAGAAGAAAGCAATTCAAGGGATAAATTTGCTTTCCTTGGCCGTAGAATATGCAAAACAAAATGAGATTTCTATTCCAAATATTGGTCCTTTAGGAATGATTATTGGAACTGATGAAAATGAAGGTCAAATTTTGATTTTGCCACCAACAATTTTTGAAAAATCCTTGAGTTCTCGTGGCGATACTGAAGCTTCTAGATATTCAGGGATTTTCAAAAAACCTTCTTTACAAGAAATTGATTCATGGCGTTTTTCTTTGTCAGTTTACGCTTACCGAGTTATTGCAGATAAAAATCCTTTTGAAAACTTGGATTCATCGGAACGAGTTTTAGATTATCTTGATTTTAACTTTATTCCACTAGAAGCTCTGGTTTCACTAAAGGCTGTAGATGGCACAGACATTGACACTCATCACTTGTTGTCTGTGATTACAAACAATTTACGCATTATTTCTCCAGAGGCTTTGAAAAAATCAAAGCGAAGTGAGTTTGCAAAATATAAAACAATTCCGCTGCCAACTCTTCCAAGTGATTTTTCTGTGGAATTTTTGCCATATCAAGAAAATCCTGATTATGCAAAAATCAAAAAGAAAATTGATAAAACTAGATTTTTCAGAAAAAACAGTTTTACCTTTAAGGTTTTAGCTGGTGTTTTAGCTTGTGTTTTAATCTTTGTGGCTTCAATTATCCTAGATTATTCTGGTCGCAAAACAACTTTTGGGTTATCTCCTGAAGCTGTCATTGAAATGATGTATTCTGGCTTTAACAAACTTGATATCGATGAGTTTAACGCCACATTGCTTAATAAGTCAGTAGGAAATAATTTAGGCGATTTAATTTCAGGTCTTTATGTTCAAAATAAATTTAGAGAAGCCTACGAAAATGATAAAGCAACGTTTACAATGGCTCAATGGGTAAATCTAAAAACACCTACCACAAGTTATTTCTTTGGTGTAACAGATCTTTCATTAACCTTGCTTGAAAGTGAAGATAACCAAAAAAAATATCTTGCTGAATATTATCTCTTAACCAATAATCCTGATCTTATGATTACAGGTTTTAAAGAAAAAGATATTTTGACTTTGGTTTACACTCGGGGATCCTGGAAAGTTTCAGAAATGGAATCTTCTCAAAGTGATTTAGAAGTTGATACAGCAGAATTCTACAAAGATGTTGAAGAAGTTTGTAATTCAATTCCGAGTTCTCAAAAATATCTTCAAGGTGTGATTTTATGTTCTGAACTGAAATCAAAATATGACTGGATGCCAACTGTTGAAGCCGCTGATATCGGTTATATTGAAATACTTGAAAAGTACAATTTGATTAATCTAGAAAGTAAATAAAAACTTTTTACCATTTTTATACGAAAAAGCCACCTAGATTTTGTGCTAGGTGGCTTCTTTTCTTTTTGGGGAAGGATTCTAAGCTTTCTCCAACTCCACAATATTCATTTGTGGGGTTTCGTTACCGTTATAAAGATTTCTTGTGGCTTCAAAAACCACGTTAACTTTGTCCCCAACATAAAAATCACGGTTTAGACGTTCTGCAGCCTTCCAATAAATTGCTGGCCACTTGAATTTTCCACAATCAAAAGTTAAGCGTAAGTGCTGAACTTCTGTTTTTCCCATAACATCAGCAGAAATAATTTTTGCATTTTGCAACAAAAACTTTAGATTTGGATTTCCCTGACCAAATGGCTCAAAAGTGTCCACGAGTTTTAGCAAATCTGGAGTCATGTAGTCCATAGGAAGTTCTGCATCGATAAAAATTTCTGAGTTTGTAGTTTCTGGAAGCTCAAAATATTCAGAGTATTCTTCCAAAGCCCGTTCTAAAAGTGTCAGATTTTCTTTTTTGATGCTAAAACCGGCAGCTTCTGAGTGGCCTCCGAACTTTTCAAATAAACCTGTTTCAATTTTACTGTTACAATAATCAAGTAAACTTTGTAAATCAATTCCACTTACAGAGCGAAGTGATGCCCGAAGCAAGTCTCCATCAATTTGTCCAATAACGATAGATGGCAATTTGAACATGGCTGAAAGTTTTCCTGCTACAATTCCTGTTACACCTCGATTTATTTTTTCACTTTGTACGTATGCAATCTTGTTGTTAAAGCGAGGAAGATTTTCCCGAACAAGAGAGTCTGCAACTGCTTGAGCTTCTGCTCCCATCTTTTTTCGCTCAATATTTAGTGCGATAATTCTATCAGCAATTTTTTCCCGAGTTTGAGGATTTTCCTCAATCAAAAGTTGTAACGCTGTTTCTGGCTCACCAAGTCGACCTGTTGCGTTTAATAAAGGAATAATATTCCAAGACAAATCAGTTGAACTAAGCTTTTTTCCAAGCATATTTTGCTTTTGGATTAGCTCGTAAAGGCCTGGGCGATATTTGCCCTTGTTCATTGAAGCTAAACCTTGCCGAACTAAAATACGGTTTTCATTTTGAAGTGGCATAATATCAGCAAGGGCTGCCAGCGCCACAAGTTGCAATTCTTCTTCCTCGATTTTTGGGTTTTTATTTTCGCTTAACTTTTTTTGTACAAAAGTAATGAAAATATTGAAAAATGCTTCAATTTCGGAAATCGGAGTTTCTTGATATTTTGCAATTTTTGAAAATGATTTTAGTCGTAGCAAACTACACTCAGCAACTGCTGGAATCACAGTAGCAATTTCTGGCCGAATATCAAGCATATTGATTTCTACGTTTTGTCCAAAAATCTTTCCAAGCATCTTTTTTTGAATGCTTTCATCCCAAACAAAAATTTGCTGACCTTTTAGAAAGTTTACCAATTTTGACTGTTGCAAAGACATAACTCCCGGAACAAAAGTTTCTGTGAGTTTATCTTTGATTATCATATTTTCAACTTTTAATGCTTCGATTACAAAAGCATCGTTGATAGGATGAACATTTAGCAAACAAATTTCTTGCTTGTAAAGAGGATTTAGTGCAAAGCGCAATGCTGTAATCAGCTTATAAACAACTGCGCAGCCAGAAATGTGCTGAAAAGGGTAGCCACATTCTTCGATTTTTGGATCCACAACAATAGCGATTTCTGGAAAAAGTTCGTCATTTGGCTCGTGATGGTCCACAACAATAACATCAATTCCCAAATCGGCTGCGTGATTTACCTCTTTTTTACAGCAAATTCCGTTATCCACTGTAATAATCAATGTTCCATAGTTAGCAGCAAAATCATTTATTGCATCGATAGAAAGCCCAAAATCATCATCTCCACTTGGGATTTTATACTGAACATCAATTCCAATGGATTTTAGATATTGATACAAAAGTGTTGTACTTGTTATTCCGTCCACATCTCTGTCACCAAAGATAAGAACTTTTTCTCCTTCTTCTTTTGCATCCAAAATTCTGTCACAAGCATCTTCCATTGTGTCAAATAAAAATGGACAGTGCAAAAAACGCTTATCATCTTCAAAAAAATACTGGATTTCATTTCCAGAGATGATATTTCGTCTTGCTAAAATAGAGGATGTAAGTAAATCTGTGCCATATTTTGTGTGTAAAGACATGACTAACTCTTTCCCTACACTTTTTTTGTTCCAATTCGCCATTAAAATATATTCCTTTATCAAAAATCCCAATTATTACATTTATATTATTACAAAAAAGAATAATGATTTTGAATTTTTCTTGTGAAAATTAAGAAATTTGTTTAAAAATCAATTCTTCTGTTGATATTTGTGCTGTTTCATAAGAAAAGGCATTTTCAAGTGCAGGTAGGGCAGATGCAAAACATTCATCATCTTTTCCGAAAACTTCCATCAAAAGTTCGCCTTTCTTTACAAAATCCCCTTCTTTTTTGTGAAGGATAAAACCTGCATCTGGACAAACTGCGTCTTCTGTGCGATTTCGTCCAACGCCAAGAGTTACTCCTGCAAGTCCTGCCTTAAATGCATCGATTTTGATATATCCGTCTTGAGATGCAAAAATCTCTTTTTTGAATGAAGAGCGACGTTTTCCAACTTCTTCCATCAATTTTTCTGGATTTCCACCTTGTAATGCCACATTTTCTAAAAATAGTTCCAATGCTTTTCCAGATGATATTGCATTTTTACAAATTTCTAATGCTTTTTCTTTAGAATCTGTGATTCCCCCAAGAATAAGCATTTCTACGCCCAAAGCGTAAGTTAAATCCATAACATCCTTTGGGCCTTTACCTTGTAAACATTCTATTGTTTCTTCGATTTCTAGAAAGTTTCCAGTTTTGTATCCAAGAGGTGTGTTCATATTTGTTATTAAAGCAGAGGCTTTTTTGCCCATAGCTTGAGCAGTTTTTACAAGAGAAGTTGCAAGTTCTGTAGCAGCTTCTTTTGTTTTCATAAAAGCCCCGGAGCCATATTTTACGTCAAAAACTAAAGCTTCAGACCCTTCTGCCACTTTTTTTGATAAAATGCTAGCTGTAATCAACGGAATAGATTCTACAGTTCCAGTAACATCTCGTAAAGCGTACAAAAGTCTGTCAGCAGGAACAATTTGCTTTGTTTGCCCAGTCATAGCAAAGCCTGTTTTCTTCAAGTAAGCCTTGAATTCCTCTGGTGGAATCTGGCTTTTGTAACCAGTTATAGAATCAAGTTTGTCTAGTGTTCCTCCTGTGTGTCCCAAAGCGCGACCACTCATCATAGGAACTTTTACGCCACAAGCCGCAACCATCGGTGCTAGTGGTAAAGAAATTTTATCTCCAACGCCGCCTGTAGAGTGTTTATCCACAAAAGGCCCAGATAAATCTGATAAATCAATTACATCTCCAGAATGAAGCATAATATCAGTTAAAAGCCCGGTTTCATGGAAAGTCATTCCGTTAAAATAAACAGCCATTAACCAACTTGAAACTTGATAATCAGGAATTTCGCCTTTAACATAACCATTTACTAAAAATTCTAGTTCTTCTTTAGAAAGTTCGCTTCCTTTTGGATTTAGGATTGAACCACGTTTTTTCATAATTATATCAACAGCTCTCATAATTCCTCCAATAAAAAAAGTTTGCAACGCAATCTGGAAAACAACTATAAAATTGAAATTCCAGCTTCTAAAGTTTGTAATTTTATTCCAATGTTTTTTTGCAATTCTAAAAGCAAAAAGTCTTTTAAGTTTTGCAAAGTGTTTTCCAGTATAATTGCTTTTCTTACTTCAGCAGGATTTGCAGTAGAAAGTAATTGTAAATAATTTATACCTTCGTCTGTAATTTCGTAGTTTTGGTCAGAGTTGCAATTATGGCAAACAAATCCACTGGAATAACTAGAATATGATACCATAGTTTTTATTTCGGCGCCACAAATACTGCAAAAATGTGGATCCGGTGCATATCCTAAGAAAACTAAAAATCTCCACAAAAATCTAACAAGCCCGATTTTGCAATCTTTTTCAGAAACAAGACTTAATCCGTCTAAAAATCCTTTTATCAAAACCCATAAAGTTTGTAAATCTTCTTGATGATGGCCATTTTTTGTTTTGATAACAAGTTCGCTACAAAGTGCTGCCGCGTAAGTTTTGTACAAATTTTCTCTGATAGAAATATGATATTCAGCCACATCAAAATCAGTGATTTTTATGGAATTTCGCTTTTCATCACGATAAAACCACATTTTTCCACAGTGATAAGGAGAACACATAGACCGTAATTTGCTTTTCCTTCCACCGTAAAGTACAGCATCAAAAACGCCATATTCATGAGAAAGAACTGTAAAAATTCGATTATCCTCTCCAAAAACCCGAGAAGAAAGAATAATTACATCGCAAAAAAAGTTTCTATTCATAATTTTTTGTTATTTATCCCCCTCATCTGGAATTGCAAACTTCTTTTTCATATTTTCCAAGATGTTAAAAGCCACGTCGTCAGTAACTTCACTTTTTGGCTCATGATATTTTACCAAGTTTGCAGGAATTTCATCCAAAAATGGTGATGGCGTACATTCCACAGTTTGTTGCATTTTTCTGCGATGCTGACAACATGATAAAAAGAGCTTGTCCCGAGCACGAGTTATGGCAACATAAAAAAGCCGCCGCTCTTCTTCTACACCACCGTCAGAATCTTCCAAACTTCTAGCATGAGGAATAATTCCGTCTTCACATCCACAGATAAACACAACTGGAAACTCCAATCCTTTTGAGGCGTGAATTGTCATCAGATTAACCTTGCCTTTCAAGTTGTCATCTTCCATATCGTCTCGAGATAAAAGTGTTATTCGGTTTAGATATGCGTAAAGCCCAGTGTCAAAGTTGTCCGGATTATTTTCCCACATTTCCATATTGTTTATCAAACTTTCAATGTTCATGTGCTTAAAACGAGCCGCTTTTTCACTTTTGGGATTTTCAGCAACCAAAAACTCAAAATAATTTATATCTTCGACTAATTGTCGAACTTTTTTAGAAAGACCTTTTCCTCCAGAAAGCAAACTTTGTCGTTGTTCCAAAATCAATTCTCTAAAATCATCTAAGTCTGATAGAGTTTTTTGCCCGATTTTTTTTGCACAAAGTTCAACAGTAGAAACTTCATTTCCAAACCAATCAACTTCATCATCATCTTGATCAAAAGCACTTTCAAAAGTTGATGTTTGACTTGTAGCTTCTTCATTTTCTGGTGAGTCAGTTTCTTCGGATATATTTCCTTTATAATATTTTAGTACTTTTTCAATTGCCGTCCACAAAGAACAGCTTTTTTCTGCAGCAATTGTGTTTAAATGTTCGATAGTTGTTCGGCCAATTCCCCGACGAGGCGTGTTAATAATTCGCAAAAGATTTATATCATCATCGTGATTTGCGCAAACTCTTAGATAACTGATAACGTCTTTTATCTCTTTTCTTTGGAAAAAACTGGTTCCACCACTCATAGTGTAGGGAATATTCGCTTCCAAAAATGCTTCTTCTATTGCTCGTGACAAAGTATTTGCACGAATCAGAACGCCAAAATCATCGTAAGTTCGCTTTTCTTCCATACAAATACCTTGTATAGATTCTGCGATAAAGTCTGCTTCTTCTGCTTCGTTGTCCGGCATATAAATCTCGATTGGACGCCCAGAACCATTTCCAGACCAAAGTGATTTATCCTTTCTGTTTGTATTATTTGAAATTACACCATTTGCTGCCGCTAGAATAGTTTCTGTAGAACGATAATTTTGCTCCAAACGGATTTCTTGAACATCTGGGAAATCTCGCTCGAACATTACGATATTTTCATAATTTGCACCACGCCAACTATAAATTGATTGATCGTCGTCACCAACTACAGCCACGTTTTTATCAGCAAGTAAATGCATAAACTCGTATTGTTGCAAACTAGTATCCTGAAATTCGTCTACCATTATGTATTTGAAGCGATCTCTGTATTTTGCCAAAACCTCTGGATGTTCCTTAAAAAGTCTGATAGGCAAACCGATTAAGTCATCAAAATCTACAGCGTTATAAAGTTTCAAACCTTCCTGATATTTTTCATACAAAGGACGATATTGGTCATTTGCTTTTTCCCAAGTCCATCGACCAATTTTTATATTTGAAAAAAGATTTCCGATTTTGTAAACGTCAAGATTATCAGCCGTATATCCAAGCTCTCGCCCAGATTCTTTTATAAGTTGATTTCGGTCTGTATCATCGTAAATACTAAAATTTGTACGCCATCCAAGTTTATCTATGTCTTGGCGAAGAATTCTTACACCAAAGGCGTGAAATGTAGACACAGTAAGATTTTGAAGCTTTTTCTTTGTTAAATCTTTTACCCGTTCCTCCATTTCTCGAGCTGCTTTATTTGTAAAAGTCAAAGCTAAAATAGCACTTTGAGGAATTCCTGAATCAAGCATGTGGGCAATTCTAAAAGTGATAACACGGGTTTTTCCTGATCCCGCTCCTGCAATGATAAGAAGTGCGCCATCGATGGTTGAAACTGCTCTAAATTGTTCTGGGTTAAGTTCTTTTCGTAATTCCTCTAAATTCATAAGGGTATTGTATGAAAAAATCGAGAATAAAACAATAAACTTTTAAACTACATCTAAATTTTTTCCGATATTTGTGATATGATAGAAGTAACTCGTCTAAATGGTGTAAAATATTGGGTGAATCCACATCAGATTGAATGTATAGAACAAAATCCTGATGTTACCCTAGTTATGCTTTCTGGAAAAACTTTGATAATAAAAGAAAAACCAGAAGAAGTATTAGAAAAAATCATAGCTTATAGACGTAAAATAGCAAATCAAGAACTTTAGTCTGGAGGACTTTTCTCTATGGATATTTCAACAATAATTGGTCTTGTTGGTGGTGCTGCTTGTATTGTAATGTCAGTTTTGACATCAGGTGGTACAATGGGTGGTATTATCGACGTTCCATCTCTTTTTATGACCATTGGTGGTTCATGGATGGCACTTTTTATCTGTGCACCATTAAATAAATGTTTAGGACTTTTTGGTATCATGGGACGTGCTTTTAAAATCCCAGATTTTGGAGAAAAAACTATAGTTCAAAACATGGTTGCCCTTTCAGAAAAGGCTCGTCGTGAAGGTATTCTTGCATTGGAAGAAGGTCTTGAAGATTTGGATGATGCGTTTATGAAAAACGGCCTTCGTCTTGTTGTTGACGGTACAGACGGAAATGTTATTCGTGCGATTATGGAAAATGAGCTTTCTCAAATAGAAAGTCGACATATGGGCTGGATTAGTCTTGTTACAGCTTGGGGTGGATATGCTCCTGGTTTCGGTATGATTGGTACCGTTTTGGGACTTATTGGTATGTTGAACAACTTGGAAGATAAATCATCTTTGGGACCTAACATGGCGGTTGCTCTTGTAACCACTTTGTATGGTGCGTTGTTGGCAAACTGGGTTTTAGGTCCTATTGCAAATAAGCTTGCAGATCATAACTCAAGAGAAGCACAAGTTAAAGAAATGATAATTGAAGGTGTTCTTTCAATTCAAGCTGGTGATAACCCACGTATTCTTGCAATGAAATTGTTGACATACTTAGATCCAAAAACTCGAAAAGCAATCGAAGCTGACGTTCTAAAGGATTAGTTATGGCAAAGAAAGAAAAAAAGGAACCACCAAAGCCCTCTACTGAGTGGATGAATACTTACGGGGACATGATTACACTGATGCTTTGTTTCTTCGTAATGCTTTACAATCCAACAGAAGTTGATGCAGTTCAGTTAGCAGCTTTAACAGCTTCTATTTCTGGAGACCCTTCTTCTGGTGGTCAGTCCTTATCATCAGGACGATTGGCAGACTTGGGAAACACTATCAACAGTTTACCATCCCTTGAAAAAGGAAAAAACTTAGGTCTTTCAGAAAAAAGGGCAGTTTCATTATTTGCCCCTGATATCAAAACAAATAAAATCACAGTTTCAAGTGATGAACGAGGAATTGTAATTACTTTAGCAAGCGATGCTTTTTTTAAGTATGGTTCTGCTGAATTAAATATAGAAGAAACTCGAGATGTTTTAATGAGATTATCTCAGTTTTTATCTTCTGACGAACTCTATAAAGACCAAGACGGAAACGTCCGAAGATATCGAATAGAAGGACATACTGATTCAAGTTCATTTAGCTCTGAAAAGTATGCTTCTAATTGGGAGTTGTCCGCAGCTCGGGCAGCAAACGTTTTGCACTATCTAGCTGACTATGGTTGTGATGAAAGTCGCTTTGTAATTGCAGGATATGCAGATACTCGGCCAAAATTTTCTAACGACACTGAAGAAGGTAGAGCATATAATCGTCGTGTAGATATAATTATTCTAGACGAAGGTCATTTTTAATGCTATGATATATGCGGGTGGAATTTAATAATCCGCATCAGTTTAAAAAAAGGTGGTTCCAATATGGCAACTGATGATGATTTAGGTTTAGATGACAATGAAGATGTAGGTGCTAGTGTTCCTCAAAAAAAAGGTGGAATGGGAGCTTTACTTCCTACCTTACTAAAATGGATAGCAATCATTGTTGGCGCAATTATTTTGATTGTAACTGTTGTTGTTATAACAATGAATATCATGAATAAAAATGGTAGTGGTGCATCTGCTGTTGTTCCTGTATCTTCTGAATATACAACAAAAAGAGAAGAACTCGCTTGGTATACATCATTAGGCACAATTCAAACACAAACAAATGATACTCCTCCAGCAAACGTAATTATGGATATTGCTTTGGGATACAAAGAAGATGATAAATTAGCTTCTTCTGAAATCACAAAACGTCAAATCGAAATAAAAGAATTTTTACGTCGATATTTTTCAGCAAAATCCAAAAATGAACTAAGAATTGCTGACGAAGATAAAATGAAAATTGAAATTCGCAATGGAATTAACGATGATATTTTGGTAAATTCAAAAATCCGTAGTGTTATTTTCCAAAGCCATTCAGTTGTTGAATAACAAAAAATATAGTAAATTATATCAATATACTTTACAAATAAGGGAAAAAGATGAACGAGGTTTTATCTCAGGACGAAATTGACCAGCTTTTGATGGCGATTAGTTCCGGTGAATCTGAAAGTGACGATTTTAAACCAGTTAATGATACTCGCAAAATAAAGATTTATGACTTTAAACGTCCTGATAAATTCTCAAAAGAACAAATTCGTACAGTTCAAATCATGCACGAAACCTTTTCTCGTCTTACAACAACAAGCCTTTCAGCTCAGTTACGTTGTATGGTTCAAGTTCACGTTGCATCTGTAGATCAGTTGACTTATGAGGAATTTATTCGTTCTATTCCAACTCCAACAACTCTAGCTGTTATCAATATGGATCCTTTGAAAGGTAATGCTATTCTAGAAATTGACCCAGCAATTACCTTTTCTATGATTGATCGCTTGTTTGGTGGTGCGGGGCAAGCTGCAAAGGTTCAGCGTGATTTAACAGATATCGAACAGTCTGTAATGGAAGGTATTATTGTTCGTATTCTTGCAAATATGCGTGAATCTTGGACTCAAGTAATTGATTTACGTCCTCGCCTTGGACAAATTGAAACAAACCCTCAGTTTGCTCAAATTGTTCCTCCAAACGAAATGGTTGTTCTTGTTACCCTTGAAACAAAAGTTGGGGATGAAGAAGGGATGATGAACTTCTGTATCCCATATATTACTATTGAGCCAATTATTTCAAAGTTATCTTCTCAATACTGGTTCTCATCAGTACGAAGAAGTTCTACAACTCAATATCTTGGAGTATTGAAAGATAAGCTTTCTACTGTGGATATGGACGTTGTTGCAGAAATTGGTACAATAGATTTGCCTGTTCGTGATGTTTTATCTTTAAGAGCTGGCGATGTTGTCCGATTATCTAATGTAAGGGTAGGTGATCCTTTAACCCTTAGTGTAGGAAATAAAAAGAAATTCTATTGTCAGCCTGGTGTCATTGGGAAACGTGTGGCAGTACAAATTATCGATAAGATAATTCAAGAAGGTGAAGCAGAAGAGTTTGAAGAATTATCAGTAGAAGGAGATGAATCCTATGAGTGATGGTGCTATTTCTCAAGATGAAATTGATGCTTTATTGTCAGGTGTTGACATGGGAGGTTTTGGTTCCTCTAGCAGTGACTCATTCAATATAGATACAACTACAATCGAAGGATTTGTTAGTAAATTATCAGATAACCTAGAAAATAATCTTAACACAATGACTGGTGCAACTTTTAAAGTTGAAAAACCTATTGTTGAGGTTGTGGACAGAGATGGTGCATTGAAAAAAGTTCCAGAAATGGTTGTTTCAATCGTATCTGATTTTACAACAGCACTTGTTGGTGAACACGTTTATATTCTTTCTCCGGAGTTTACTCAAAAAATTACTGGTCTTGTAAATAATGAACCTAATCCAGAACTTGATGATATGGCTCTTTCTGTAATATCAGAAGTTGTTTCTCAACATACTGGTATCGAAATAACACAATTATCACAAACTGGTAAGCTTGCAGGTCTTGCTTCAAATCCTGCTGATGCAAATCATGCTCCAAAAGCAATGGTACGTTTCCCTCAAGGAAAATTCGTACTTGTATCATATCCTATTACTCTTGATGGCAATTCATACACAATGTGGGAAGGTTTTGCTCAAAAAGTTTCAGAAGATATGGTTTCTGCATTAGGTGGTGGAAATCAAAGTGCTTCACTAAATGGTGGTTTATCTCCTTCTGAAATGGCTGGCCTTGGTAGTGCTATGGGTATGCCTACTATGGGTGCAGATATGTCTATGGGTGGAATGTCCATGGGCGGTGGTATGCCAAATATGGTTATGCCTCAAATGAATATGATGCCAAATATGGGCATGCCTCAAATGGGAATGCCTCAGATGTCAATGAATGGAATGGGCGCAATGGGAGGAATGCCAATGGGTGGTTCTATGCAAATGAATAATTCAAATCCAGCAATGGTAACTCCTAATGTTCAAGCATTGCAGTTCCCAAATTTACAACATGGTTTGTCAGGTATGGAACAAGGAAATATCGGTCTGATCATGGACGTAAAGATGGAGTTGACCGTAGAACTTGGACGTACTAAAAAACTTATCAAAGAAATTTTAGGAATGGGTGAAGGTACAATTATCGAGCTTGATAAATTGGCTGGTGAACCTGTAGATATTCTTGTAAATCACAAAGCTATTGCAAAGGGAGAAGTTGTTGTTATCGACGAAAACTTCGGTGTTCGTGTTACAGAAATCCTATCTCCAATGGAGCGTGTTGCTGATTTACACTAGTAAAAACTTTGGGGTGGGGGCTTTTTACGATTAACTCAAAAAAAATTGTTTCAATTATTGCACTTATGCTAATTTGTGTTTGTGCTTTTTCTCAAGAATCTGTTTCTTCCATCGATGAAACATCATATGTATTTAATACTGAGTCTCAAAGCGAAATAGTTGCTCAAGAAAATAATACAAGTACATTTGGCTTGTTTATGAGAATGATTTTTGTTTTAATTGGGATAATCGCCTTGATTTATGGCTTTGTTTGGGCATTGCGTAAATTCTCAACCCCTAAAGCAAAAGAAGATATTTATTTAAAAGAAGTTGCAAATCTAACTTTAAGCCCGGGAAAAAGTGTTCGGGTTATTTCCTTAAAAGATAAAGCATATATTATTGGTGTAACTGATTCTAGCATTAACTTGATTACTGAAGTTCATGACAAAGAATTAATTGATGCTATGAATCTAAACGCAGAACAAAGCGCTAACGAAAAACCAAAAGATTTTTCTACAATGCTATCTATGTTTTCTGGAACCAGCTCAAATGCAGAGTCTTTCTTAAGACAACGTCGTGAAAAATTTTCTGCTACGGAGATGGATAAATGAAGGTAAAAAAACATAAATCAGCAAAAAAATCAAAATACATCTATCTTTTATCCTTGATTTTTTTATTAAGTCTAAGTGCAATTTTGCCAGCTCAGTCTACATTTCCATCTGGTAGTACTTCTGGGCGAACCACTATGACTAGTGAAGTTACCGGTATTGATATTCCTTTAATCGACTTATCTATAAAAGAACCTCAAACAAATCAAGAAGTTGCTTTTTCAATTCAGTTGATGTTGTTGCTAACTGTAATCAGTTTGGCTCCAAGTATTCTGATTTTGGCAACATGTTTTTTGCGATTTTCTATTGTTTTGGACTTTATCAAAAGAGCGCTTTCCCTACAACAAGTTCCGCCAACTGCTGTGTTAAACGGAATCGCTTTTTTTATGACACTTTTTATAATGTGGCCAACTTTTACCAGTATTTACGATAATGCGTATAAACCTTTGGCAGATGGCGAGATTGGACTAGATCAAGCTTATGACGAAGCTATGGGGCCAATTCGCTTGTTTATGTACAAGCAAATGTACACAGATACAGGTTATATCGAAATGTTTATGTCTGTAGGCGGTTTGGAAAGACCAAATACTCTTGCAGATGTTCCAACTTATGTTTTGATTCCGGCCTATATTTTGCATGAACTGACGGTTGCGTTTAAAATAGGTATTTTGCTGTATTTGCCTTTTATTGTTATCGATATGGTTGTTGCAAGTATATTGATGTCAATGGGTATGATTATGTTGCCTCCAGTTCAAATCTCAATGCCCTTTAAGTTGATTTTGTTTGTACTTGTTGATGGATGGGGATTGTTGACGCAGCAGTTATTCAATTCGATTATGTAAAATAAAAAGTTAAAAAGCTACTATTTTGTAGTTTTTTGGAGAGTATATGAGTTTAGGTGAAATTACAACACTTATCCGAGATGGTGTTTTTCTTGTATTAAAACTTTCTGGACCAATTTTGATTTCCGCATTGGTGATTGGTTTGATTATTGCAATTATTCAAGCTGTTACAAGTATTCAAGAACAAACCTTAACTTTTGTACCAAAATTAATAGTGATTTTAGTTGCCTTGGTTCTTCTTGGCAGTTGGATGTTTGCCTCTCTACGTTCATATACAATTAGCCTATTTGAAATGATACCTGATATGGCTAGATAAATAGGTTTTTTCCATGCTAAATGAAATTGTAAATAATGCACCTTATTTTTTGCTAGTTGCAGTAAGATGCTTTGCTTTAATTTCTACAACGCCTCTTTTGTCCACAAATTCTGTTTCACGAGTTGCAAAAATCGCTTTAGCAGGTTGTATTTCTTTTATCGTTTTTCCAACAGTTTATGATGCGCCCTACGAATTTGCGCCCTACAGCTTAGAATATTTACTTTTACTCCTAGCAGAAGGTTTAATCGGTGTAATTACTGGATTTTTTATTACAGCGATTTTTGCAGCTTTTAGTTCTGCTGGACAGTTTTTCTCCTTACAAATGGGATTTTCAGCTGCAGAAGCCTACGATGCATTGGCCCAAGTTGAAAATCCTCTTATGGGGCAATTTTTCAACCTTTGTGCAATGCTCGTTTTTCTTCAAATCGACGGGTTTAAAACTCTGTTTTTAGGTGGAATATTTAGAAGTTTTGAAGCGTTAAGTGCTTATTCCCTTGTTTTGTATAGAGATAATTATTTAACTTTTGTTCTAAAAAGTTTAACTGATTTAAGTTTTGCAGCACTTATGATTGCTCTTCCAATGATGGGAACCTTGTTTTTAATCAACGTAACAATGGGACTTTTGTCAAAAGCTGCTCCTCAGATGAACCTTTTGTCAGAAGGTTTACCAATCACAATTTTGGTTTCCTTCTTTCTATTAACATTGCTTATGCCAAAACTTGTAAACTATTTTATTATGTTTATGAATTCTGGATTTACTGATTTGGAAAATTTATTTGCGAAAATATCTGGTGGAATATAGGTTTTGCTTGTGACAGAAAGTTTTGAAGATATTTTACAAAAAAAAATACAAGAAAATTCTCATAAAACCAAGGCAGATAAAAAAAATCTTTTAGAGACTTCTGAAAAAGATTATTTCTACAAAAAAATTGATATTCAGTATTTTGCTTCTGCAGAAGATGAAGGTCGAACAGAAAAAGCCTCAGAGCACAAACTCCGTAAGGCTCGTGAAGAAGGTCGTGTTCCAAAAAGTCAGGAAATTGCTGGTGCTCTGGTTTTGCTTTTGCCAGTCGCTTGTCTTTTGATATTAGCACCGTGGATTTACAGAAATTGTTTGGAAATTGTTACTTTTTACATTTCTAATTCATGCACAATGGCTTTGAACGACCCTGCAGTTTACATTGTCTTTTATGAATATTTTGCAAAAATTTTGCTTCCGATTTTTGGTGTAGCCATTGTGGCAGCGATTTCTGGAAATATTATCCAAACCAAAGGATTAATGTTCACTCCAAAAGCTATAGCGCCAAAATTTGACAAATTGATTCCAAAATTCGGAGAATATTTTAAGCGCACTCTTTTTTCCTTTGAAGGATGTTTTAACGTAATAAAATCAATTGTAAAAGTTGTAATTATTTTTATTATTGCTTTCACATTGATAAAAAATAACATAAATCAACTTTTAAGTTTGTTAGAAACTAATATTTGGGTTGGCATTGGATTTGTTGCAAAACTTGCGGGAAAACTTTTGCTTATATCAGCCTGTGTTTTCTTGGTAATTTCAGTTCCTGACTATTTTGTTCAAAGACATCAATTTATGGAATCCATGAAGATGACAAAACAAGAAGTAAAAGAAGAATACAAGGAATTGGAAGGGGATCCTTTTACAAAAGGTCGTCTAAAGCAGTATATGCACGAAATGATGAACCGAAATATTGTGGAAAATGTTTCAAAGGCTGATGTTGTTATAACTAACCCGACTCACTACGCAATCGCTATGCAATATGATAGAGAAATTCATCAAGGTCCAATGGTGGTAGCTAAAGGTGTTGATAGTTTAGCACTTCGTATCAAAGAAATTGCAAAAGAAAATGACGTTCCAATAAGAGAAAATCGTCCTTTAGCTCGTGAATTATATGCAAATGTGGAAGTAGGGCAAATTATTCCCCAAAAATATTTTGAAGTAATGGCTATCATTTTTGCAGAAGTTCTAAATCTTAACAAAGAGAATAACCTATAATCAGACTAAAAATCCCATTTTATTCCCATTGTTGTTTAATGTAGGTGTCTATTATCAAAATTACTTGACCTAATGCAATTTTTGACGTAATCTATTTGTAGGGGGATTTTATGTTTAACCTGAAGTTAACGATGTATGGTGCTATTTTCGGGTTAATAATATCTATTTTTTTTGGGATTGTGGGTGGTGGAATCCAATTTGGCGTCATGTTGCTTAGGGCTTTCATTAGTGCTTTGCTTTGTGGTGGTATCTTAGGTCTAGCGTCCTTTCTCTTTAAAAGATTTTTATCAGATTCTACGGGTGATTTATCAAATTTAGAGAATTCTGCTCCTGTAGCAGGTGGAATGGTAGATATTAGAATTGATGAAGATGTTTTACCTGATTCAGATAATGCGCCAGATTTCTATGTTACTCGAAAATATGGTGAAAATCAGCTTGGAGAGAAGAAAAACCTAGGTTCTGAAAACTTGGGTGCTATTAAAAAAGATACTGTACAAACCGAAACTCCAAACGTACAAAATAACGAACAAAACTTTGTTGCTGCAAAGAGTTCTACCGTGGAAGAATCAAATTCAGAAAGTTCTCCACAACAATTTGTTCCAACTCCTTTAACCACAGAAAAATATTATTCCTCAAACACAAGTACTTCTGAAGAGTCTTTAAGTGAATCATTAGATAGCTTACCTGAGCTTGGAGGTTTTGCCTCTGAAGTGCCTACTCAAGAATCAGAAGTAATTGAAGATAGTGCTTTTGCTAGGGGAGAAACTTCTTCCGTTGAATTAGTACCTGATGCTGTTGTTGGCGCAGATACAAATCTAATGGCAGAGGCTATAAAAACACTACTTAGACGTGAAGGATAAAAATGGCTGCTTCGCTTTTTGAACAAAAATCAGAAGATGAACTTTGGATAGAATACAGAAAAACTCATTCCTCTCAGATTAGAGATGCTTTTATTCGGCAATATATGCCTTTGGTAAAATATGTTGCTGGTAAAGTGTCTGTTGGTTTACCAGGCTCTGTGGAATTTGATGATTTAGTAGGATATGGACAATTTGGGTTGCTTGATGCTATCGAAAAGTTTGATCCTGCAAAAAATGTAAAATTTAAGACTTATGCTGTTACTCGTATTCGTGGAGCAATTTTTGATGAATTGCGTCAGTTGGACTGGGTTCCTCGTTCTGTACGCCAAAAATCAAAAGAAATTGAAGATGCAATCGTAAAAGCAGAAGCAAAACTTGGTCGTTCAGCTTCTGATGAAGAAATTGCAGCTGAAATGGGTGTTTCTGTAGCAGAATTTCAGCAATCAATTTTAAAAGTTTCTGGAACAAGTGTTCTTTCTTTAAATGATGTATGGTATTCAGGTGAAGATTCTGACAGAGTTTCTATTGGTGATAGTATCGAATCTCCATCATCATTAAATCCTGATGTAATTGTTGAACGTGAAGAAATCCGTCGTGTTATTATTGAAGCTATAAATGAATTGCCAGAAAAAGAAAAAATGGTTTTGGTATTGTATTATCATGAAGATCTCACTTTTAAAGAAATTGGAAAAGTATTAGAAGTAAGTGAATCTCGTATTTCTCAATTACACGGTAAGGCAAACCACAGATTACGAGCAAAACTTACAAATATCCGCAAAGGAATTATGTAAGAGGCTTGTATGGTAACACTAGAGCAAATCAGAACAGATTTAGAAAAATTACTAGAAATTGATAAAGACTTACACTATGTTGAAGTTCATGCAGATACTTTAGATGAAGCTCTAGCTGATGCCGCTGTACAGTTGGACTGTAGGGTTGCAGTTCTCGAATACGAAATTATTGAAGCTGGTTCTGATGGTTTTATGGGCATGATGAAGAAGCCTTGGACTATTAGAGCAAATGTTAATGCTAGTCAAATCAAGAAAACTAAGAAAACAGATATTGAAGATATTTTTGCAGATGACGAATTTGCACAAGAAGAAGTTCATGTTGATAGAGATGGTTTATTCTATGTGCGCTATTTTGATGATAAGATAAACTTGAAAGTTCTTCTTCCAATAGGTGAGGGAAAACCTGTTGTTCTAAAAGAAGTTTTGCAAAAGGTTAAAAATAGTGGAACTCTATCTCTTGATGAAGCTTCTATCAAGCGATATGTAGCAAATGGTACAGGTGGCGTTTATGAGCCAGTTGGTCAATATCAGCATAATAAGGCTGCAGACGCTATCTTTACTGTAGAACTCTCAAATGATGAAATGAAAGCAACTATTACAGCATCTTCTCCTGCTATTGGTGGTGCTGAAATTACTCCAGAAGCAATAAAAGGCAAATTGGAGTCTTATGGTGTAGTTGCTGGTATATTAAATGAAAAAATCGATGAATTTGTTGATATGCCAATTTACGGAATTCCTTATACAGTTGCAGAAGCAATTTTGCCTGTGGATGGTCGTGATGCTTATATTGCATATCAATTTGAAACTGATAGATCTAAATTAAAAATGATGCAAAATGATGCTGGACAGATTAACTACAAAGAACGAAATCAGATTCAAAACGTAGTTGAAGGTCAGCCTCTTGCACAAAAAATGCTTCCTGAACGAGGAAAAGCTGGAAAAACAATTACAGGACGTTATTTGGAAGCAAAAAATGGAAAAGACATTCCTTTACCATTGGGCAAAAATGTTCAAGTTGATTCTGACGGACGAACAATTATTGCAACAACTAATGGTCAAGTTATGTTGATAAATGACAAAATCCACGTTGAGCCAATTCTCGAAGTTAATGAAGTTTCTATTAAAACTGGAAATATCACATTCTTGGGAACTGTTCGTGTTAAAGGAAACGTTGAAGACGGATTTAGCATTAAAGCTTCTGGAAATATCGAAGTTGGTGGTGCTGTTGGTAAATGTGTTCTTGAAGCAGATGGAAATATTGTTGTTAATCAAGGTATCATGGGGCGTGACGAAGGCTTTATCAAAGCTGGAAAATCATTATGGGCAAAATTCATCCAAAATACAAAAGTTGAAGTTGAAGAGTATGTTGTTGTACAAGATGCAATCATGAACTCTGATATTACAAGTAATAAGAAAATTTTGCTTGTTGGTAAAAATGCCAAAATTATTGGTGGTCACTTGTTTGCTACAGAAGAAATCCACGCTAAAGTTATTGGTAGTAGTGGTGGTGGTAGTGAAACTGTTCTTGAAGTTGGATTTGATCCTCGTGCAAAAAAACGCTTGTTAGATTTGCAAGAACGTCAATCTGGAATTATCAAAGAGTTAGACAATCTTGATTTGGATATTTCAACTCTTGAAAATATGAAAAAAGTTCGCAAATCTTTACCTGGTGATAAAGAAGAGAACTTGAAAAAGCTAAAAAAGCGGCATGATGAAATTTCTATTGAATCAGAACAGATGACAGAAGAAATTCAACAAATCCAGCAACACTTACGAGAATTAAAAGTTATCGGAAAAATTTCTGTTGCAAATACAATTTATGCTGGTGTAAAAATTTATATTCGCGATGTAAAAGAAGATATACGTACAGATGAAAAAGCAGTTACATTTGTGCTTGAAAACATCTTTGTACGACATAATAAATACGAGCCTCTTTCACAAGAAGATGCAAAGCGAGCACCAGATGGGTATAGCGCCAATTGATTTACAGACTCTTTACACTCAACTAGATAAAGTCAGTAAAACTCATGGAAGCCAAGCTCAAACGCTTCAAGTGCAAAGTGCTTTGCAGGATGTAGAAAAAGCCAAAAAACAACAAGAAGAAAATGAAAAAATTGCTTCTACAAATATGGCTGAGGAAGATGATACTCAAAAAGTAAAAGATCGCCAATATCATCAAAATAATTCTAAAAATCAACACAAATCAAATCCTGATGAAACTCAAGAAGAAACTGAACCAGAAAGAAAAAAGGTAGCATTTCAAGATCCAAATCTTGGTCAACATATAGATGTAATTGGATAAATAAATTAATCGAGGTGAATTTTGACTACTTTCGTTATTGTCATGTCTTTGTTGAATATTCTCGTCTGGGTAATACTTTTTTTATCACGTAAAAGAATGCAAAAAAATATGATTGAAACTGTGATGAAAGTAAGTCTTGGGAATATTAAGCAAGAAGTCGAGAAAATTCTAATCGAAATAAATAAAGTTACAGATAGCAGTTTGTCATTGATAGAAAACCGAATGAATACTTTGCGAGAGGTTATTGCTCTTGCGGATAAACGCGTTTCTCTTGCTGATAAAGAATTTGCAAAAAAAGAGCAAGAACTTATCACTTTGAATCGAATAGACGAAATTCATACAACTGTGAAAAAAGATAATGCTACTGTAAAATCCTATGTAGAAAATGCATACAAGGTTAATTCAAAACCAAAAAATGATGGTGGCATATCTTTGTTTGCTGCAGAAGATTTCAATGAAAGACGTGAACCAGAATTGTCTCTAAAGGATAAGGTTCTAGATTTGTTTAATCAAGGAATTGATGTGTATTTAATTGCAGAAAAACTTGATTCTTCTGTTGCAGAAGTACAAACAATAATTAATTTGTTTGGGCATTAGTTGTTTATTTTCTTTTGTTACAATAATTTACGAAAAGTTGTATGTTTTTTTCAAAAAAAATGAAAAAAAATCAAATTTTTTAGAAAATGCTGTTGACAAAAAAATAAATAAAATGTATATTCATTACATCAAGCGACGATGAGTTGCTGAGATGAACGCCGCGGTAGCTCAGTCGGTAGAGCACCGGACTGAAAATCCGTATGTCGACAGTTCGATTCTGTCCCGCGGCAAAACCTGAAAGATTAAGTCTTTCAGGTTTTTTTTTACCCAAATTAAATTATCGCGAAAAGTTATTTACTCAAAAAAAAAGTGCACCGCAAAAAATCCTTTTCAACTTTTTGGATGCACCTTTCCTTTTGCTTTCCTAGTTTTATTTTATCAGAAAAAATTATTCAGTTCCTAGAAGTTTACTTCCTCTGTCCATTGCAGTTAAACCTGTACGTACAAGTTCTTTTATCCCAAATGGTTCTAGAAGCCGAATTAGACTAGCAATTTTATCTTGACTTCCTGTGGCTTCAATCACAAGGGTTTCAATCCCAACGTCAACAACATGGGCTCTAAAAATGTTTGCAGTTTCGATAATTCCTACACGAGCTTCTGGAGGGGCTGAAACTTTGATAAGGGCTGTTTCTCTAAGAACTGTTTCGCTTGGATCACAGTGTTCGATGGTGATAACTTCTTCAAGTTTGAAAAGCTGTTTTTCAATTTGGTCTAGAGTGTGATCATCACCTTGAACTACGATTGTCATACGAGATTGGCTAGGGTGGGAAGTTACTCCAACTGTCAAACTGTCAATATTGTAACCGCGGCGGCTAAAAAGTCCTGAAACGCGACTTAAAACACCTGCATGGTTTTCTACTAAAACGGATAACACAAATCTTTTCATATCATCATTATATCACTAAAATAAAAAACTTGCACCCATTTTGTTTTTTCAGTATACTAACCTAAATGAATATTAATAATAACAATTTTCAAAAAAATTCAAATATCACTCGAACTCTTGAAATTCTATGGCGAAACAATTCTGTTAGTCGTGTTGATATTGCACGTCAGCTTGATTTGTATCGTTCTACAGTATCAAATATTATCAATTCGTTAATCGATGTTGGGCTTGTTTGTGAAATAGAAGAGGGGACTTCTCAACCTCAGGGTGGTCGAAAACCTATATATCTTTCTTTGAATGAGAATTTTGGTGGAATTTTAGGAATTGAGATCCAACCTGATAATTACAAAGCTGTTTATATTAATTTTCATGGTGATGTTATTTTTTCAAAGTCTGAGAATCTTTTGGTTGATAGTATTGAACTTTGTTTAAAACAGATTTTAGTTGATGTTTTACCAGAAATCGAAAAAACTCAGATTCCATTGTTAGGAATTTGTACAGGGCTTCCTGGAATAATTGATTCTGAAAAATGTCGTATTATAAATTCTGAGCCTTTTTATCTAAATGACTTTTCTTTTAGTAATTTTTGCAAGAAAAATTTGAAAGTTCCATTTTTAATTGAAAATGATGCAAATTGTCTTGCTTGGCTTCAACTTACAAGAAAGCGAAAAACAGATTTGCGAGATTTTCTTGTGGTGATGGCGGAAGAACACTCAAATGGAATTGGTGTGGGTGTGGCTTTGACTTTTGATAATAAAGTTCGATATGGAAAACAATTTGGCTCTGGAGAGTTTATCTCAAATTCTTGGCGTCCTGGAAATGTTGGACAAACAGGGATGAGTCTTGAAGATAGAAAAATGATTTTATCAAATGAGAAACTTTATTTTCAATGGATAAAAGAGCTTTTTGAAACATTGACACCAACGATTTCTCTTTTAGCACCAGATTGTGTTTTTATTCATGGTGAACCATTAAAAAAATCAGTTCAAATCCAAGAGTTTTTGAAGCAAGAAGTGCCTCAGTTTGGTGTTGTTATGGAAAAAACTAAATGTTTGTTGGAATTTGCTGTGGAAAATAACTATGAAGTTGCTTTAGGCGCTGCTTCTATGATGCTTCAAAAATTATTCACTGTTCCAGATATTACGGAAATAGATTCACTTACACGTTTTGATTGGGATTATCTTTTTTCAATTGCAAAAGGTGATAATTGAATTTATACTATATAAGACTTTAAAAGTCTAAAATTATTCATTTACTTTAGGAAAAAGATTTTATGAAAACATTACCAACTCCATCTCTGTCTTACAAATTAGGAGCAAATATCAATCCTTTAACAAGAAAGGTAACTTTTGCAATTTGGGCTCCTAGCGCAAAATCAGTTGTTTTGCAATTATTTAAAGACGGAAGTACAAAAACTGTTTATCAAGAACATAATTTATCGTTAGATGTTAAAACAGGTGTTTGGACAGTTGTTCTCCCATACGAAAAGGAGATTTTTTACGAATACAAAATTGAGTCAAGTCGTGGAATCAAAAATTGTCTTGACCCTTATGCAAAATCTATGGCTGCTTTCACAAATGACGGCACTTCTGGTCGTGCAGCTGTAATTGATTTGTCACAAGCAAAGCCATATAAAGTAAGTCTTACTCCAGATACAAAATCAACTCCTCAAGAAAAATGTAAAGCAAAAACAGTTGTTTACGAAATTTCTGTTCGAGATGCAACAATTACAAAAGAAGGCGGCGGAACATATCTTGATTTTATTGACAAGCTAAAATATATCAAAGATTTGGGCGTAACTCACATCCAATTAATGCCAGTTCAAAACTTCTACAACAACGATGAAACAAAAAAAGATTTTGAAGATGCTGGAACTGTTCACAACAACAATTACAACTGGGGTTATGATCCTCACAACTATTTTTCTCCAGAAGGTTGGTATTCAAAAAATCCTAATGATCCATACGAAAGAATTAGAGAACTTCGCACTTTGATTAAGGCTGCTCATCTTATCGGTTTAAACGTAATTTTGGACGTAGTTTACAATCACATGGCAAGAACTGATTTCTTAGATGATATTGAGCCAAATTATTATTTCAGACAAAATCCAGATGGAACATACAAAAACGGTTCTGGCTGTGGAAACGATGTTAAATCAGAAAACTTTATGGCAGGAAAATTGATTATTGATTCTTGTGCATATTGGGTAAAAAATTATGATGTTGACGGTTTCCGCTTCGACTTAATGGGATTAATCGATTCAAAGACAATGCTTGCAGCTTACAAAGCTTGTAAAAAAATCAAGAATAATATGCTTTTCATTGGGGAAGGTTGGAAAATGTACACAGGTGAAGAAGGAACTTGTGGTATGGACCAAAACTTCATGACTCAAACTGATGATATTGCTGTATTTAGCGATGAAGTTCGCGACTTGATTAAAGCTGGTGGTATGAATGAAAAAGGACAAGGCTTCTTAACTGGAAAACAGGTAAGTCTAAAGCATTTATTCTACAATCTAACAGGTCGTCCACAAATCAATTATCAAGCTGACTCTCCATTAGATAGCGTTGTTTATATTGATTGTCATGATGGTTTGACTTTGCACGACTCAATTGTTGTAAATGCAGATATTGACGAGTCAAAACCTGAAGAAAGACAAAAAGCTCTTGATTTACTAAAAATCGGTAACGCAATGGTTTTAACAAGTCAGGGAATCGCTTTCTTACACGCAGGTCAAGAATTTGGTCGTTCAAAACCAGCTTTTGCAGGTGCTTTCACAAATGATGGAGAAATTATTCATCAGTTTGTAAAAAATAGTTATGACTCAAGTGATAACATCAACCAAATCCATTGGCTTGCTTCAAATGATGTAGAACTTTCTTATAGACCACTTTTGGAATACACAAAAGGTTTACTTGCATTGAGAAGAAAATTCAACGCATTTACACTTGGAAGTCAAAAACTTGTAGAAAAAGCAACAAAATTCGTAGAAACAAGTAATCCTTTTGTACTTTGTTACACAATCGAATACGAAGGAAAACTTTGGTATCTATGTTTTAATGCTTCTGAATATTCTTATCCATTGATGATGGAAAAAAATGGTAAACTTGATGTTTTTGTAAACAAAGAAATTGCAAGTTCAGATGCCATTGCTCAATTTGATGCAAAACAAGGTTCAAGTATGGAAATCCCTGCAAGATCTTGTTTTATCGCAAGTATTAACGCATAAAAAATTAGCTATGTTTAAAAGTGAATAGGGGAAATCAGCCTTAATATCAACTTTTTGAACATAGCTTATGTTTTTGGAGACTTATCCACAATTTTGAAATCAACGAGGATTATCATGGAAAGCATACTTAACGAAAAAATTAAGCCTACTGATTTAGGACTAATTCCAACTCCAAAAAAACTAGATTTGCAAGAAGGATTTTATTCTGGAAGTCTAGAAGCTGTGAAAAAAACTCTTTTGAAAACTGATAGAGAACTTTCTAGTCTTGAAAAAGAGTCATATAGCTTAAAAATCACTTCTGATTCAATTGAAATCACTGCATACGACCCAGTAGGGCTTTTTTATGGCGAAATGACAGTTAAGCAACTTTCTATGATTTTTGATAAAGTGCCTTGTTTGCAAATCGAAGATAAGCCTGATTTTGAATGGCGTGGATTTATGCTTGACTGTTCAAGAAACTTTTTCCCAGTGGAGTTTATATATAAACTTTTGGATGTAATCGCTCTTCATAAATTAAATAGATTTCACTGGCACTTAACTGATGATCAAGGTTGGCGTATTCCAGTGCCGGAATATCCACTTTTAACAGAGGTTGGGGCTTGGCGTAATGATTGTCGTTATACTTGGGAAGAAAAAGTTGGCGGATTTTACACAGAAGATGAAATCAAATCTGTTGTAAAAAAAGCTGCTGATTTACATATTACAGTTATTCCAGAAATTGAAACACCGGGGCATGCATCAAGTATTTTGGCTTCTTATCCACATTTGGGATGTACTGGTGGGCCATACAAAGTTGAAAGTCGTTTCGGCATTTTTGATGATGTTTTGTGTAGCGGAAATGATGAGATTTTTACAGTATACGAAAAAGTTTTTGATACTGTTTGTAGACTTTTTCCTGGACCTTACGTTCATATTGGTGGGGATGAGTGTCCTCGCAAACGTTGGGAAACTTGTCCAAAGTGTCAGCAAAGAAAAAAAGATTTGGGCCTAGAATCAACTGGCGAATTACAAAGCTATTTAACAGTGCGGTTTGCAAAAATGCTTGAAGAACGGGGAAAAATCCCAATTGGTTGGGACGAAGTGCTAGAGGGAACAGAAAAACTAGGGCTTCCAAAATCACTTATCGTACAATCTTGGCGAGGACTTTCTGGTGGAGAAACTGCAGCAAAACTTGGGCACAAAGCAATTATGTCACCTCAAACTGCAGGATGTTATCTTGATTATAAGCATAAAGATACTCCTTTAGAACCAGGTATGATTGGCGTAACATCTGTAAAAAAATCTTTTGAATTTGAACCAGTTACAAAAGAAATGTCAGAGTCAACAAAAGCAAATATACTTGGTGGACAAGGAAACTTGTGGACAGAGTGTATTTATTCTTCAAAACTTGCAGAATATATGGCATTTCCTCGTCTTTGCGCTATTGCTGAAAAACTTTGGACTTGCGAAGGAAATACTGATATAGAAAACTTTGTGGAAAGATTGGGAGTTCATAAAAAAAGACTTCAAAAAATGGATTTCCTATTTTATAATGGAGATATGGAATAAAAATCTGTCATAATATGATTTTTAATTCTGATGATATAAGACTGTGTTTCGAAAAATAAATTTTTCTGAATATGGTTTTACAAATTCCCATGGAGTGATTATGAAAAAAATATTGTGTGTAGCCTTCTTTGTTTTGATTTTTGGACTTTTTTCTTGTACTGCGAGGGAAGCTGCATACAATGGTAGCGAATACTCTTTTTCGGTTGAGTATTCGGAAAAAGTTTGTCCTGGGGATATTGTTTATCTAAATATCAGTTTTTATGCTGATGATTACGATTATAAGGTGCCAGAGAAAGCTAGTGCAGAGTTAATTAGGATTTCTAATGGGAAAAGTTATGGGAAACAGGATTTGTATACTGTAAGGCAAAATCCTCATGTAATGTTTGCAGGAATTCCTTTATCAACCTATTTAGAGCCGGGTGAGTTTTATCTCGAAGTTCACTATGAAGAAGCAAATGGTCGTGAAATGAAGTTTACCTTGCCTGTTGTTGCGGTTGAAAAAGAATTTATCAGCGAAACTTTATATCTAAATGCTACAAATACTGCTATAAAAACTGATAATAGCCCACAACGAGCAGCACAAATTGATAGACTTAACGAGATTTTGTATGCAGCAAATAAAAATGCTGTGTATTACAATACAAACTTTGTTTATCCGGTAGAATCAACTCGTAGAACTGCTTTTTTTGGGGATAGACGAGTTTATCAGTATAATACAGGTTCTTCATCAACATCTTTGCACTATGGAGTTGATTTTGGTGTACCAACTGGCACTCCGGTTTATGCTTGTGGAGATGGAAAAGTTGTTTTGGTAGAAGATAGAGTTTCTACAGGCTGGTCTGTGGTTATAGAGCACTTGCCAGGATTGTACAGTCTGTATTATCACTTGGATTCTACTTTGATTGAAGAAGGAATGTTGGTAAAGGCCGGTGAGCAAATCGCTTTTTCTGGCGCAACAGGACTTGCAACGGGACCTCATCTTCACTGGGAAGTTAGATTTTTAGGTGAAGCAATAAATCCTGATTTTTTTGTAGAAAATGAACTTTTTTAGTTAATGTCAAAAAAAGGTCTAGTGTAAATCTCTTACGCTAGACCTTTTGCATTTTAAACCTTATGTGCGTTTTATTAGCTCGTAAAGTTTTTCTTGGGTTAGTTCTATCCAAAGGGGACGGCCGTGAGGACAATGTGGCTCTTCCAATGCAAAAATATCTTTTATGAGGTTTGTTGCAGTTTCTGGATCAAGAACATTGCCTTCTTTTATAGCCGAGCGACAAGCGGCTGTTGCAAAAATGTCGTGCATAATCTCTTTTGGAGAAACTTTTTTTTCAAGTAGCAATTCTTTTAGCTCTGCTTCTGTTCCTTGCCAAGTTATTGGAACGCTTTTTATTTCCCAAATATCATCACTTGTTTTTTCCGCTTCAAATCCTGATTCTTTTAACTCATCAAGCAATTTTTTTAGATATTCGTCTTCTTCTTTGCTTTCTGTGGTTATTCTGTATGGAATCAAGAGATTTTGCTTTTTGTTGGCGTTTTTCATCAATGCTTCGTAGCGAAGACGTTCGTGTCCTGCATGTTGATCAACCAAAAATAGAGAATTATCTTTTTCCACTAGCAAAAATACATTGAAAAGTTGCCCAAGATATTTAAAATCAGTTGATGTTTGGGCTGGTGAGTCAATTGCAGTTTCTGCCATTTTTGCGATTTGATTGCTATCTAGTTTTGAATATTCAGACTCTATGGAGTTTATTACTTTGTGAAAATTTCCAGCGTAATTTGGTTCTCTTTCACTTGGAAAACTTTCGCCTGTTGAAAATTTTGCTGATGAATAGCTTTTTCCAGATGAAAAGCCATTTTTGCCAAAACTTGATGCACCAGAATAATTTGAATATCCTGAATAATTTTTTGAACTAGAGGAAGTTTGAAAATCAAATGTGTTTTCTTGTTTCTTTGTTTGGGTAAGTCCAAGGCGGGTTTCTGGCAAAGAAAAATCTGTGCTTGGTTTGATTGTGTTTTTTGCGTAGAAATTTCTTACTGAAACAGAAACTTCATGGTGGATTGGCCCAATATCCAAAAACTTCACTTCTTTTTTTGCTGGGTGGATATTGAAATCAACAAGGGAAGAATCCACGTCTAAAAACAATGCCGCTATAGGATGGGTTCCGTTTGGAAAAAATCCCGTAGAGCCGTATTCTATGGCTTGTACAAGGGAAAATTCTGTTACTCTGCGACCATTTACAAAAATGTATATGTGCTTCTTATCCCCCCGAGATTGGCTGATATCACCTAAAACTAGAGTGCCTTTCCACAATCCTTTTTCTTTGTCGAAAAACTGTACTTCGTGAAAAAGTTTTGTGTAAGCAGTTAGTTCTAAACATTCTGCAAATCGTTCTTTGAGACTTTGATTTTTTACAAGGTTAAACTTTTCTTTACCGTCAATTACAAATGAAAAGCCAACTTCTGGGAAAGGCATAGCTTTTTCGATAAAAGTTTGCTTACACAAAGTTGTTTCAGTTGCTGGACGTTTTAGGAAAAGTCGTCGAGCTGGGATGTTTTCAAATAGATTTTTGGAGGAAACTACAGTTCCGTCAGATAAAGTTGCAATTTCTACGTGATTTTCACCATTTCCAGCAAGGGGTGCTGTCATTTTGTAAGCCACATTTTCGCCTTTTCTAAGAGATGTGATTTCAAGTCGGCTTACTGCGGCGATAGAGGCGAGAGCTTCCCCTCGGAAACCAAGTGTGGCTAGTTTTTGCAAATCTTCTTCTGAAGTGATTTTGCTTGTGGAGTGAGGTTTTGCACAGGAAAGCAAATCTTCTTTTGTCATACCTGTTCCGTTGTCTTTTACACGGATAGAATCGATTCCACCAGCTTCTATATCAACTTTTATTAAATCGGCGCCAGAATCCACAGCGTTGTCTAATAATTCCCGTAAAACTGATGCAGGGCGGTCGATAACTTCACCAGCAGCGATTTTTCGGGCAACTTCTGTGGGCAATAATCTTACAGGATTTTGGGAACCTTTTCGTGAAATTGTCTTTTTAATTATATCCATAGCTAAATTAACTTCTCCAAGGAAAAATTAGTTTAATTCATCAAATAGTCCAATTTCTGGCTTGTTTTCTGCCACAGTTGGAACTGGATTGTTCATAAGGATTTGAACCTTACTTTCGATTTTTTCAAGTTCTTTTTCCATTTTTCGAGCTAATGTAATTCCTTCTTCAAAGTAATTAACAGCGTCTTCTAGGGAAATATCAGTTTTTTTGATAGTGTCAGCGATTTCTTCTAATCTGTTAAGTTTTTCTTCAAAGTTTTTCATGTATTACCTCTGTTTAATTTGTTGTAGAATTTACAGTTACGTTGATTGTGCCACTTTCTGGTACAATTTCCAATATTTGTCCGGGTTTGACGCTGGCTGCACTTGTGATAATTTTTCCAGTTTCTTTATCGCGAACCATGGCGTATCCTCGGGATAAAATCAGTTTTGGGTCTGAGGCTTCTAGACGGATTTTTGCATTTTCGATACGTTTTTTGATGTTGTCGATTTTGTCGTGAATATTGTCTAAAAGTTGCTCTTTTGCATCGTCAAATCGCATGAGATATGGTTGTTCGATTGTTCTAAAACTCATTTCCAAGGATTCTGGAGTGAAGCTTTTTATCAACAATTTGCAATTTGATATTTTATTTTCTATGGTTTGAGTAAGATGATTTTTTACTTGCTGGATATATCCAGTTATATCTGATAAAAGTGGGGTACAAATTTCTGCGGCGGCAGAGGGAGTTGGTGCTCGTCTGTCGGCTGCAAAGTCGCTGATAGCCCAGTCAATTTCATGTCCAACTGCGGAAACTGTTGGAATTGCGGATTCTGCAATGGCTCTGACAACATTTTCTTCTGAGAAGGGAAGTAGATCTTCTAGAGAGCCGCCACCACGTCCAACGATTAGCACATCGCAGAGTTTGTGAAGATTGGCGTATCTTATTTGATTTTCGATTTGTTTTGCTGCATCGGAGCCTTGAACACTACAAGGTAAAACTAAAACGTTTACAAGAGGATTTCTTCTTCGTGTGATATTTAAAATATCTTGTAATGCAGCGCCTGTTGGACTTGTAACTACGCCGATTGTTGTTGGGAAAAACGGAAGAGGAACTTTGTCGGCTTCATCAAATAAACCTTCCATAGCAAGACGGCGCTTTCGTTCTTCAAGCATTTGGAGAATGTCACCAGTTCCCGCTTGTTCCATTTTTGAGATAATGATTTGATAGCTACCTTGTGGTGGATAAACAGAAATTGAGCCTTTAACTCGAACCATCATTCCATCTTTTGGAGTGAATGTAAGTTTTAAGGCGTTTCCACGAAATAAACATGCCTTGATAGCTGCTTTGTCGTCTTTTAGAGTAAAGTAAATATGTCCAGAACTTGAAGGTCTGTAGTTTGATATTTCACCTTCTAGAGAAAAAGCAATTTCTGAAAATTCGTATTCAAGTAAGTTTTTTATTTTGTTTGTTAATTCGCTAACGGAAAAAACAGTTTCATTATTCTCTTCCAAATTATCCCTCAAAAAAAGTATATCATATTTGAAAGATATAATGAATAAAAATTCGATAAATTATTTTTAAGAAATATAACTCATTAGAGGCTTAAAAACGCTAAATCCCTTTGCCAAATTTCTCAAAATGATATATAATAGTTCTACTAAATGACTGAAAGGGTGGGGGTCCTTAATGCCATTAAAAATTAATGCTAAAAATTTATCGGATTCGATAATGGCTATTGCTGCGGTTGTCGTAATCCTTATGATTATTATTCCGCTTCCAACTGTATTGTTGGACTTGTTAATGGCATGTAACTTGCTTGCTTCTCTTTTGATTTTATTACTTGTAATTTATACTCCACGTGCAATCGATTTTTCTTCATTTCCTACCATCCTTTTGATTATTACCGTTTTTGGTTTAGGGCTAAATATTTCATCAACTCGTTTGATTTTAACTAAAGGAACTCAATTTGATGGAAAAATGGTTCGTGCTTTTGCCAGTTTCGTTGTTGGCAGTGGTGGAACTGAAGGTACTTTGGTTGGATTTATTATCTTTATAATCATTATTGCTGTTCAGGCTATGGTTATCACAAAGGGTGCAACCCGTATTGCTGAAGTAGCAGCTCGTTTTACTTTGGATGCTATGCCAATGAAACAGGCAGCTATCGAATCTGAGTTTAACCAAGGTGTTTTAACAGAAGAAGAATCTCGTCAAAAAAAACTTGAACTTCAAATTGAGTCTGACTTCTATGCAAGTATGGACGGTGCTAGTAAATTCGTTTCTGGAAACGTAAAACTTGGGATTTTGGTTACTGTTATTAACCTTGTTGTTGGCTTGATTTTTGGTATGGTTTTGCATGGGGAATCTTTTACAGACGCCATCGGAACTTATGCTGCCCTTACTATTGGTGATGGTTTGCTTTCTCAGTTGCCTTCTTTGCTCGTTTCTTTTGCAACTGGTTTGATTGTTGCTAGAGCTGCTTCTGATGGAACTACAACTATTGGTGAAACTGTAAAAAAAGAATTTACAAAATCTTCTTACATCTACATGGTGGGTGGCGCTTTGATGATTATTTTGGGAATTCTTCCTGGATTCCCTTGGTATGTGCTTATTCCAATGGGAGCTGCTTTAATTTATCTTGGTTATAGACTTAACAGAATTGAAAGCTCAAAAGCTCTTGCAAAAGAAAATGCTAAAAATCAGCAAAAAGCTGCTGCAAATGCTCCTTCTAAAGAAGTTGATAGAAGCCCAATTGCTCCACTTGATGATTTGTCTTTGGAACTAGGTTTAGGATTGCTTCAACTTGTTGATAAGGAAAAGGGTGCTGAACTTCTTGAACGTATCACAAGAATGCGTCGGGAATCTGCCTTGGATTTAGGCTTGGTTGTTCCTCCTATCCGCATTATGGATAATACAAGGCTTGATCCTAGCGAATACAGTTTTAAGATAAAAGGCGTTGAAATTGGTAAAAGCAGAATCCGTATGGGATGTTATATGTGTTTGGACACTGGAAATGTGTTTAACAAAATCCCGGGAGAAGCTACTATAGACCCTGCTTTTGGTTTGCCAGCAATCTGGGTTACAGAGGATAGACGTGAGGATGCTGAACGATCTGGTTACTCTGTAATTGATCCACCAACAATTATTGCAACTCACTTAACCGAGTTGATAAAACGATATGCATCTGAAATTCTTGGTCGTCAAGAAGTAAAATCAATGATAGATGCTCTAAAAGAAAAATATCCTGCTGTTATTGAAGAAGCAACAAAACTTTTCACAATGGGGCAGATTCAAAAGGTTTTGCAAGGCTTGTTAAAGGAGCAAGTTTCAATCAGAAACCTTGTTGTCATTTTGGAAACTATGTCTGACTACGGCGGAGTTACAAAAGATACTTATGACTTAGTTGAAAAAGTTAGACAATCTTTAGCACGTCAAATTTGTTTACAATATGCTGATGATAAAAACACTATTCATGTTTTTACAGTTGATCCAGCATTCATTAATACAATCGTTGATAGTGGCGTAAAAACTGTAAACGGACCAATTGCAAACTTGGATTTGAACACACAACGAGCATGGATAACAGCTTTGTCTGGCGCAGTAAATCTAGCTATCGAAAGAGGATTTATGCCAATTATCTTGTGTCCACAAGAGGCTCGCGCTTTGATAAAAGCTAGTTGTGAACGTGAGTTACCACAAATTATTGTTCTTTCAATTTCTGAAATTGCAAAAGATATTAAAGTTGAAATGATAGGAGAAATTAGACTTGACTGATAAACAAGATATTAAATATGCCACAGCTGCATCATACGATTTATGCGTGGAACAAATTCAAGCTCTTCATGGCAAAAACTATCAGATTTTGCGAAAAAGACCTACAACAATTTCAAAATTCTTAGGGCTTATTAAAAAACCGGCATATGAAATTGCGTATATAGTTACTCCTGAAAATACATTTTCAAAATATCACAATTTTGCAACACAAGGTTTGTATCAATCAACTTCGCAATCTCCTTATGGAATAAATTTACCAAATCAAGTGCAAAATACTCCTGCATCATCCTTTGATTTTGAAAAAGAAAAAGCAAAAATTCTAAAAAATAATAGCAATGTGGATACCACTTCTCCCCAGCTTTCTGAGTTGCTAAAAGAAGTAAAAGCTTTACGTCAAGATTTTTCAACAATGCAGCCATACACTCCAGATGACGAGCACGAATCAGTTATAAAAGTTAGACGACTCTTGGAAGAAAACGAGTTTTCTCCAGCATACACTCGCAAAATCCTTGATAGACTAAAACGAGAATTCACTATAGAAGAATTGGATGATTTTGATTACGTACAAACATCTGTTGTGGATTGGATTGGAGAATCTATAAAAATTGCTGATATTAATTTGCGAAGTCGACCTCACATTATTATGCTTGTTGGTCCTACTGGAGTTGGTAAAACAACAACTGTGGCAAAAATCGCAGCACGTTACAACCCAAATGCTTCTGAACATCCTTTGAAAGTTTGCCTGTTCAATGCTGATAACTACCGAATTGGTGCAAAAAATCAAATTGAAACTTACGCATCTTTGTTATCAATTCCTCTTGCAACCATAGATAAAGATGGAGATTTTGCTAAAAAAATAAACTCTTACGGTACAGATACCGATGTAATAATAGTAGACACATTAGGTTGTGGTCAAAAAGATTATGAAAAGATAGGAATTTTACGTCGTCGATTAGAATTGAAGGGGATTATTCCTGAAGCATATTTAACTTTGACTGCTATGACAAAACTAAGTGATATGCGTGATATTCTACAGCAATTTGAAGTTTTTGCTTATAACTCAGTTATTGTTACAAAACTTGATGAAACAAGTTGTATTGGAAACCTAATTAGTGTTCTCGATGAAAAGAACAAATCCATAGCATATCTTACAACTGGACAGTCAGTTCCAAATGATATCGAAGTTGCTTCTGTTGTAAAATTGTTGATGATGCTAAACGGATTTAAAATTGATAGAAATCACATTGAAGAAAAATTTCCAAATTAAACGGCAATAATGGGAGAAGATAATGGAAGATCAAGCAGCTGAACTACGAGCAATGATGCAAAAAGTAAATGGTGGAAAAGCATCAGAACATAAAACAAGAGTTATTGCTGTAACAAGTGGAAAGGGTGGCGTTGGAAAAACTAATATTTCAGTAAATCTTGCAATCGCTTTTGCACAAGCAGGAAAACGAGTTATTTTGATTGATGGTGACTTAGGTATGGCAAATGTAAACGTACTTTTGGGAATCACTCCAAAATCAAACTTGTTAGACGTTATCACTAAACGAAAGAAGATGTCTGAAATCATTTTGAATACAGAAGTTGGTATTCAATTTATTGCTGGTGCAAACGGTTTTTCACGTATTGCAAATCTTTCTGATGAAGAACGTGATTATTTTGCAGAAGAATTTACTACTTTGTCTGCAGCTGATATCATTATTATTGATACTGGGGCTGGTGTTTCTGATAACGTTCTTAGATTTGTTGAAGCAGCTGACGAAGCTTATGTTGTAACAACTCCAGAGCCAACTGCAATTACCGACGCTTACGGTTTGATAAAAATTATTGCAACCGACTTGATAAATTCTCAAATTAACATGAAGTTGATTGTAAATAAGGTTCATTCTGCAGATGAAGGAAAACGAATTGCAGAAAAAATTATCAAAGTTGTAGCTCAATTCTTGAACACACCTGTTGAATATTTGGGATTTATCTATGATGACCCAACAGTTTTTTCATCAGTTTTACGTCAAAAACCTTTTATCATTTCACAGCCAAATTCAAAGGCTTCTGGTTGTATCAAACATATCGTTAGCCGAATTGATAAAACAACTATTAAACAAACTGGTGGTTTTACTGGATTTATTCAAAAAATTATCGGAAAAAAATAGTATTTGAAAATTCTGTTGATTTTTAAGACCCGCTTCAAGATTTTTTTTGAAGTGGGATTTTTTTTTGCATGATGAATATAGTTGGTTTTCTCACTGTACAAACTTGACAAAAGTAAATTCTAGGCTTAAACTCAAATTATGAGCTATGAAATCAATGAAAAAGGTTTCTGTTTATCAGAACCTCAAATGTTTAGACCTTGGTATAATTATTTGTCAAATGGTGATTATGGGATTAAAATTTCTCATACAGGAGATGGTTATGCAAATACGCTAAAAGAACCTAGAATCGCTGTAACAAATTATGATTTTTTTTCTCCTTGTAAAGGACGTTATGTTTTTGTGCAAGAGGGATCTGTTGAAGATGGCTATGTTTGGTCACCAAGTTATTTACCATGTAAAACAAAACTTGATTCTTGGCAATGTATTCATGAACCGGGAGCAACTTCTTATTACGGTACAAAAAATGGTATTGAAGTTTCAGAAACTGTATTTTTGCCAAAATCAGGTACGTATGAAATCATGCTTGTAAAAGCAAAAAATATTTCCAATGAAGTAAAGAAAATCTCTGTAACTCCAGAAATCGAGTTTTTGTTGTATAACTCATTTGGCGTAGATCCAGTTTACTACAGTTGGTACACAGACACCTCTGTTCGTGAAGATTCTTCTATTCTTTTTGAACGCCGAGTTGGTGGGGCTGTAACTGGTTTCTTTAAGCCACTAGAAAAACCTGCTTCTTTTGAAACAAGTTTAAAGCGATTTTTTGCAGGTGGAGATCAACAAAAACCACTTTCAGTTTTTAATGAAAAGCTTTCTTATAATATGAGCGGTGGCGACCCATACATTGCAGCTTGTAAATATGATTTAGAGCTAAAACCTGGTGAAGAAAAAACATTAGCTTTCTTTACAGGCGTTGGAGTTGACGTTCTAGATCAAATATCACAAAAATATAAATCTGTTTCTGACGTAGAAAAGGTTTTAGAAGATTTACGCTCTGAATGGATGAAAAAGCTAAATCTGAAAGTCTTTGAAAAAGCGAATATTAAAGACGAAGCAACTCTTGCTTGGCTAAAAACTTTCTTTGGCTACCAGATTTATGAACAGTCCACAGGTTTGGTTCGGGGAACTTTCCGAGGATTTAGAGATGTGGCCCAAGACGCTATGGGAATTTGTTCTTACGATAAAGACATTGCGGCAAATCTTTTAGTGGATTTGTGTACTCGTCAAAAAAAATCGGGACAATGTTTGCGCCAGTGGAATACAGAAGGCGGTGCAAATGATGAGCGAGACTTTAGAGACTTGCCATTCTGGATTATCACAGCATTAAGCGTCTACGAACGATTTACAGGTGATTCTAGTATTTACACAAAAAAAGCAAAATATCTTGATGATGAAAATGAAGTAACACTTTTTGAACACGCTGTTCAAGGTATAAAATATGCTTTGGTATACGGCGACCATCAGCTTGTAAAAATGGGAATTGGGGATTGGAATGATGCTTTGTCTGGTCCTGGAAAAGAAGGTGGTACAGTTTTCCTAAATCAGTTTGCATTCTACGCTTTGGACTTGCTAGACAAAGTTGCAACAAAACACGGATTTAATCATCCTTTTGATATTAAAGCTGAAAAGCAAAAACTATTTGATGGAACAATGGCATATTGGAACGGAAAATGGTTTGCTCGTGCCGCATCAGAAAGTGGATTTATCCTTGGTGGAAACGGAAATGAACCAATTTCCAAGGGAAAAGTATCTAGCGCTGAAAAATACAAATACGACGGACAAGAGCGCATTTTCTTGTTGCCACAAGTTTGGTTTACTATCAGTGGAATGTGCGATTTTACACCAGAAGCAAAAGACGTTGCAAAAATCGCTATGGATTCCATGATTGAAAAATTAGAAACAGAACACGGCTTGCTAAAAGTTCTTCCAGGATTTAACAAATTCGACCCAAGTTACGGAAACCTTTCTGCCCTTGCACCGGGTATGGCTGAGAATTTTGCAATTTATAACCATTCAAGTGCTTTTGCAGTTTATGCGCTTTTCAAAGCTGGTCGCACAGAAGATGCAAAACGGATTTTGAACAAAGTGCTACCTTTCAAAAAAGATTGGAAGGTTACAAAAGCTGAACCATTTGTGTTGGTAAACTTTTACAATGGCGGATATTACAAAGACAAGGCTGGAGAGGGCGGTGTTCCATGGCTAACAGGAACTGTAAACTGGCTTTCTATGTCTGTTTTTGACTTTATCCTTCCACAAGGAATTGAATTATAAGTTCTTTTGGATAGAAAGATAAGATTAATTTTGTTTTAAAATATTTGAAAAATTGATACAAGTGTCAGACAAGGGCATGATTGTAGTGTCTCTTGTCCACTTGTATTTTCAAAAAATAGGATAAATCACTTTTCAATATTGAAAATAAATGGCATATTGATTTTATGATTGACTTGGAAAAAGAACAGACACAAAAACCAAAGGCTTTTTTAGTTGGTGAGCCAAATACATCTTTAAAAGAACTTGAAGGATTGGTAGACACTCTTGGCATGGAAGTGGCTGAATCCTTTGTTTTACAACGACTTGACCCAGAGCCAAAATATGGAATTGGAACTGGTAAAGCAAATGATATTGCCTATTTTGCAAAGGAAGCTGAGGCTGATTGTATAATTTTTGATTTTGAACTTAGTCCCACAAAACAACGAAACTGGGAAAAACTTGCTGATATTCCAGTTTTTGACCGCCACGAAGTGATTATTCGGATTTTTGGTCAACGGGCTAAAACAAAAGAAGCTATGCTCCAAGTTGAACTTGCAAAGCTCCAATATTCTTTGCCACGGTTAGCCCATTCTTATGGGGAAATGTCTCGTCAGCGTGGGGGAAGTTATGGTTCAAAGGGAAGTGGAGAAACACAGCTTGAGCTTGACCGCCGAGGCGTTGAGGCAAGAATTCATATAATTAAGCAGGAACTAAAAAAAGTTATAAAAGAAAGAGAAACCATGCGAAAGCGTCGGGAAAGAACACCGGTTCCAACTTGTGCTTTAGTGGGATATACAAATGCTGGAAAATCCAGTTTGCTAAATGCTCTTACTGGAGCAGAGGCTTTTGTAGAAGATAGACTTTTTGCAACTTTAGACCCAACCACCAGAAAATTGCAACTAAAAGACGGTGGTTCTGTTTTGCTTACAGACACAGTTGGATTTATCAGTAATCTTCCCCACACATTGATAGACGCATTTAAATCAACTTTGGAAGAAGCTAGTCGTTCTGATTTGCTTTTAATCGTTCTAGATTGTAGCGACCAAAACGTTCTTTCCCAGTACGAAACGGTTATGAATGTTTTGGCAGAAACTGGGGCTGGTAAAAAAGAAAAAATCATTGTTCTAAACAAAATTGATAAAATCTCTGATGACAATTTAATCTTAAAATCCTTGGAAAATGAATTTCCGTCAGCAATAAAAGTCAGTGCTAAGGAAAAAACGGGATTTTTAGAACTTGCAGAAACTATAAATGAAAAACTTTTAGGCCCTGTAAAAACTTTTAAACTTCCTCTAGAACGAAGTGATTTAGTTTCTTTAATCAGAAAAACTGGAGTTTTGTACAAAGAAGAATGGCTAGAAGACCACATTTTAGTGGAAGGCCGCCTAGGTGGCGTAATTGAATCTAGCCAAAGAACTTTACGTTTGGTGGAAGAGGCCAAGATTTTTTAGATATCCGCAAAAATCCCTTCCAATTTTTTTACAAACTCATCAGTTTCTGCTTTTAACTCTTTTAAGAAGCTGTTTTCTTCTAAGCGACCAACAACTTCAAGCATTTCTTCTTCGTTTTTGTAAGTTATAGTTCTAAAATAATCAGAATAATCTTTTTCACGAGAAGAAACTGAACTTTCGTACATATAATTTGAAACATCAATTACGTCTTTTAAGATGTCTTTTGTAATATCTTTTGTAAAATCCACAATATCCCGAGAGTAAAGTTGTTCCAAAACCCAAATACTGTAGCGAGTTTTGTATGCTTCATACTGATTTTGGCATTGAGCATAAAAATCATGAACTTCATCCCAAGTGTTGATTTTGCGTTCTTTTATCAAATTGAAAAGTTCTTCAATTTTCTTTGTAGGAATAATTTGCCCACCAACATTTTGCCATTCTGTAAAAAGTTCTATTTCTTGAACAGAATAGAAATATTCTTTTGAAGGACGAATAAATTCTGATTTTTCGTACCAACTTACCAAAGCTTTTACAGCAAAATATTTAGCAACTTTTCTGTATTCTTTATAAGCACGAGCTGCTTTTAGGATTTTTGCCCCGTAGCGTTTCATACAACGAGGATCTTCCAAAGTCAAATCTGCATCTGGATTTTGATGTAGGTAATCCTTTGCTTTTTGCAAATCGTCATATTTCAAAGTTCGTGCAGTCAACTTAATGATTCTGTACAAACTTTCCACAATTTCCTGCACTGTGTCTGGTGCCAAAGGATCAGTTTCAATATGCTGGGCCTTTACAACACGCTTATCCCGTTTTTGGAACTTAGAGTTGTTTCTAGCCATAGCAAACATGTTGTATTGGAACCAGTAGGCCGGGATAATAGAAATTGCTTGGTCAGTTGAGTTGATAGAAACCAAACTAAAAGGATAGTTGATATTTAACTCACATTGATATGAGCCCTTTGCCACAAGCACAAAGGAAGCGAATTTTGAGTTGTGTTTGAAATCTGAACAAAGACCCGGCCAGAAACCACGACCTGCCACAATTTCTCCGTCTGGACTTCGTGAGTTGTGATTTGACCCAATAGTTGCTCCAGAAGCGATATTTGACTGGCCCATAATTGTTGTGGCAATCAAGAAACTTGAGTTATGGTGCTGTTCATGGAAAGGATACACAAGATTGTTCAAAAGCTCACAACAAGAAACTGTAGAGTTATCCCCAAGTACAGTGTTCAAAACTCGAACCCCGTACTTTAGCTGACAATTTCGCCCAATAACAAAGCGAACTGCCACAGCTTGATAGAAAACCTTTGAGCCATAGCCCATAATACCGTTTACCATTTCTACGCCTTCCCCAATCTGAGAAGGTTCATCTTCTGAAGACAAAATAGTAATATTTTTTAACTTAAAAGCACCTTTGATATAAGCACATGAACCGATTTTAGCATCTTTTATCAAAGATGAATTTTTGATAACAGCAAAATCTTCTACCAAACCAAAAGTGTTTAGTTTTTTATCATTTCCATATTCTGTAAGTTCTACAAATCGATTTAACAACTCTTTATCATCACGATTTTTTGCCCATAAATATGCATCAGCAGGAAGCATACTTTCAAAAGGTAAAATTTCTCGACCGCCGTTTTCGTTACAAACTCCAATCCAAATACGATTTGACTCAGGTTCACCTTCTTTTAGGATACCGTTACCAAATTTTGAGTGATTTGTACAACTCATTTCTTGGATATTGAACAAAATAACGCCTTGACCAATTTTGTAGTTATCCAAATATCTTACATTACGGATGGCAACATTATCTCCGATTACGCAAGAACGCACCATAGAGTGATAAATACCTGTTTCTAACACTAAGTCGTGGTATTTTAGAGTTGCCTTGCAAAGATTACCAATCACGATAGTGCCAGAAAACTCTGAGTGCTGAATTAAGTTTGGATCAAATTGATTAGAAACGTAGATGTTATTCCAATCAGAATCACTTGAGTGATTGTAGTTTTTTTTGAGGATTTCCTTTTCTTCTTCTGTAAGATGTCGTTTTCCAACTAGGTCATTTTCAGAAGGAAAATAAGAATATTCGGCGAGATTTGATGAGCTTGTAAAATCGATTTTAGTCATATAAATGTTATACAGAAAAAATAAAAAGTTGTGCAAGTAGTTATAAAAAATATAAATAAAAATTCCGAAAATAGAAAAGGAGAACCCATATACTTTATAATTTTTCAACATCTTTTCTCTAGTTTTATAAGAAATTACTAGGTTTTAGATGAAAATGTGTTAGAGTATAATTTCGGTTCTACAATGTTTGAAGAACCGAAACAAAGGTGAGTCAAGGGTTTAAGTGAAACGTCCCTTGACCACCTGTATTTATTGTTTTCTAAAAAAAAATTAGCGATTTATGAAGATTAGGTACAACGTTGTAACATCACTATTTTTTCTCATTTTCACAATTGGATTTGTGCATTCTACAGGAAGTCAGGACAAATCTTTTTATGACATTGATAAAAACATTTCTGAAAATCAATACAACGATGCGCTACTTATGTTAAATGATTATATCCAAGAAAATCCAGAAGATTTTGATAATGCTCAAAAACGCGTAAAAGAAATTATGGATGTTCGCTCACGATATGCAGAATTGGCAGAAGAAATCATTTACGTAATTATCAACGAGCCAACAAACGACGAAAAAAAGCTAAAAATGATTGCAGAACTTGAAGCTATCGAAGAGAACCCAAGTCCATCAACTCGGGAATTTATCGCACAAACAAAGGCAGCAGCAGAGTTTACATATTATCGTTCTAAGTTTGAAGAAATAATCACCAAGGGAAGCGCAGAAACTCAAAATCAAAACTATATTTCAAGTTTACGCACAAACTTTACTGGCTTTGAATTGTATAGAACTCACTTTCACGAAGCAGGATATGAGGCTGATTTTGTAAATTCTGTAGAAGCTAAAATCTCTGAAATCGAAAATAATATTAACCAGTATGAAAAACTAAAATTATCCCTAGATGAAGCATATAAAAATCTTGTGAAAAATCTAGAATCTGGCACACTTTCAAAAATCAATGATGCATACATTACTTTTGAAAATCGCATGAAAGATTTTGCAGAAATTCGCAATTTTATTGTGGAAGCTGGATGGTATTTTAGAGATTCCTTTGAAGATTTACAAGAGAAAGATCCAACTTTGACTGAGGCATCTTTCTTGGCTTTTGCCTATCGTTTCTTGCTAGGAAGAGCAAGTACTGAAGATTCTGGTATGATAAGTGCCCTTGATGATATTTGGACAAAATACATTGCGGGGCTACGACCTTATATCAATGAAAATATTGCAAAAAACTTTTTGAAAAATGATGATGCTTTGTCTGAAATCCATTTATCAACTTGGGTGTCAAAAACTTCAGAAAGCAAAAATTATCTAGATGATATTCAGTCTTTTATCAATTTGGGGATTTCAGTAGAAAATCTGAAAACTTTGATGAAAGAAAGCTCTGAAAACTTTTACTCTACAGAAAATGCTTCAGAAATTGTGGCACTTTTGGAAAGCCAGACCTTAGTGGAAAATTACATTTCTGTTTTGGATAACGCTTACGATTTTGATGGCTACGTAAAAGCAATAGATGGATATAAACCTCCAGAAAATCCAGATAAAGAAGTTTCTGAAATGGATTTTTCATACAGAAGTTTTATCGCTTACATTAATCAAAAAATAAATGGCCTTGAAAATAACGCAAAAGATATTTTGTCATCTCAAAAGGGAAGTCATGATGATTTTCAGTGGAAAGAAAGTTTTATCCTCTTAGAAAACGCTTTGTCTTACTTGAACTCAGAATATGAAGCTTTGGAAAGCAAAAATGAGGATAATCTTTCTTCTTGGTTTGTAGAAGCTTCTACAAATATTGCTGCGGGGCACTCCGAAGTTTACCAAAATGCTTACATCATGCTTAACGAAAATCTTTCTCCTGATGTTTTGTCTTATCCTGCAGAACTTCAGCCAATTATCAACGAAAGCATGGTTAAAATCCAAAGTGATATAGAAGCGCTTACACAAGTTGTAGGTTTTTACGAAACAGACTTAGCTTCAAAATCAAGAGAAAAATCACTTGTCCAAAATGATATAAAAACTTTACGGGCTCTTTATAACGATTGTGTAGCAATTTTACCAAAAGCAAAAGAACGTGTAAAACTTTCAGAACTTGCTAAAAATGAAGCAGAATTGCGTTATAATCAGGCAGAGAACGCTCTTGCAAAAAATGATTATGCAGCATGTCGTGATTATATAGAAAAAGCTCGTACAAAATACAACGAATCTTTGCTTTATCAAGAATCAGAAGCTTTGCGACAAGAATCTGATGAAAAGCTTATGGCTCTTGGTGAGCAAATTATCCGAGCAGAAAACGAAATCGTTGTTCGGGAAGTTCGTGATCTAAAAACTCGGGCAAAAAATGCTTATTACGCTGGAAACTTTGAAAACGCTGAAAATCTTTTGTCACAAGCAAAAATCCGTTGGGCAACAACAAACACAGAAAGTGACCAAGAAATCGAGTCATTGCTTTCATTGATTGGAAATGCTCTTTCTCTAAAAACTGGACGCACAATTTCTCCAACAGCGCCACTGTATCCAGAAATGAGTCAGCTTTTAAATATTGCGAACCAGTATTACAACGAAGGAAAAGCCCTTTTAGCCAAAAAGCAAACTGTAGAAGCCGAAATCTCTCTACAAACTGCTTTGCAAAAACTTCGTGAGGTACAAACTGTTTATCCGCTAAATCAGGAAGCTAGTTTGCTTACTTTGCGTATCAACAAACTCATAGATGAAGATGCTTTTAACGAATATTTTACTCGGAAAGTGGAAAATGCCAAAAACGATTACAAGGATAAGACAAAGCAGCAAACTGTTTACTCTGAACTTTTAGACTTGTATGAAATCAATCCTTCATATCCTGGATTAAAAGATTTCATCTATAATGTGGAAATCGCTCTTGGAATTCGGGTAAAACCACCTGATACAACAGCATTGAAAAAATCAACTCAACTAACAGCTCAAGCTCAAAAAGTTTATGACGCTGACAGTAGAAACGAAATTTCTCTAAATAGTGCTTTGCAACTTGTAAATCAAGCTTTGGAAGCAAACCCAGATAACACAGAAGCTCAAATTCTAAAAGACAGAATTAGTACTTCCCTTGGGGGAACTGGGACAGCAGTTTTACCAGCCAACGCTGAAAAACTCTACCAACAAGCAGTTCAAGAGTTGCAAAAAGGAAACACTTTACAAGCTTACGTAATTGTTTCGCAGCTTATGGAAAATAAAAGCTATAGTAAAGCTTCAAAAATCATTGACTTGATGAAAAAGGTAGAATCATTATTGTGATGTTAGAAAAGCAAAAAGCCAAAAAAGGCGTAAAGTTTATATCTCGATTTTTTTCTCTTTTGTGTGTTTTCGCACTCTTGCAAGGATTTTTCACAAATCCACTTTTTGCGGCAGATTATTACTGGGAAAATCCTGAAACAATTTCTTCTAACGACAGTAGATTCCCAACTGTTGCTACCAATTCAAATGGTTTGTCCGTTGTAATTTGGCAAGAAGTTACATCAAAAGACACATTTTATCTTTCTGGAAAGATTTTTTATCAAGATACAAGTTATGAGATTTCTAGATTTGCAGGACCTTTTTCATATACTGGGGAAGTTCCAAATGTTTTTTCTGTAGCAATTAACAACAAAAATCAGATTGCTGTTGCAGTTCTTTCAAATGAAGTAGGGATTTCACTTTATACATCCGAGGATTTTGGAAAAACATTCGAAAATAAAGTTCTGGAGCAAGATACCACATATTTAGTTGCCCCTCGTGTTTTTAGAACTTCTAACGATGATTTTATGCTTTTTGCAACTCAAGGACAAAACGAAGTTTTCTCTTTGGTAACATCCACATCAAGTGATGGAAAAACTTGGACAGATTTTGAAAGTTTCCTTCCAAGTTACGGTATGCAAAACGCATTTATCCCAACATTGATTTCCCTTGAAGATAGGGATTTTGTGGTTTTTCAAGCATCATATCCTTTTGAAAACCGACTTTCTTATCAACTTTATGCCACAGAAAAGTCTGTTTCAAGCGAATATTGGTCTGACGCCACTTTGGTAACGGACATTTCCACCGGTGCAAATCCTTTTACAAGCTATCACAACCAGCGCCCATCCTTGCTACAGTTTGAAGGCAAACTTTTCATGGCTTGGGAAAGAACATACTACAACTCAGAAAACGCCAGCATTTATTTTGCAGAACTTACATCTCAGGGCAAAATCGCAGACGGCGGAATGATGATTTCATCTGGTAGTGGCAACAGTTCTCTACCAATTCTCTTTTCACACAATGGTAAAATCAACGCTATTTGGTTTGACAATCGTCGGGGTGTAAACACAATTTATCACGCAGAAAAAAACGGCTTTTTTTGGCAGGATAAAGCACTAACATCCGGAAATAACGATGCCTCTTTTGGAAATGTATTAATCTCACCAAATAAAGATTTACAGTTTTTCTGGGAGCAAAAATCTAGCTCTACTAGCAAAATTATCCAACTTTCACCAGATAAATCAGTTGGTCTTGCAAAATTTTCGCCAAAAACTTTTACCCAAGGGAAGCGCTCAACTGCAGAAAAAGTGAAAATCCAAGTTAATTTGCCAGAAGATTCATCTGGAATTTCAGGATTTTCTTACTCTTGGTCACAGGATTTCTCTATAGAGCCAGAACCAGTTTTGTCAAACATGGCAAAAAACAATTCACTTGAAGTTTTGGCGAAAGCTGATGGTAAATGGTACCTAAAAGTTCGAGCAACAGACTACGCTGGAAACTGGTCAGAATCTTCTGTTATCGAATATTACAGAGATACAACGCCTCCGCGAATGCCAACAATTCTTAATCCAGAAACTGATGACAAGGGCTTTCTAAAATCCAACACATTTGCGCTATTTTGGGAACCACCAGAAGACGAAGACGTTGCAGGATTTTCCTACAATCTCCAATATATGGGAACAACTTGGGAAAATCTTGGTAAAAACATTACACCGCCTCAAAAAAAGATTTTAACTGGTCGCCAGTCTACATCTTATAACAATAAAGAAGACGGAATCTGGGCTTTTTCAGTTGCAGCCATCGATTCAGTTGGAAACGTAGGGGAACACGCCACAATTTACGTTTCCATGAATAAATACATTCCTCACACTACAATTTCCTACATCGACACAAAAGTTGACGAATTTGGCAATATTACCATGTCAATTTTCGGAAACGATTTTACAAAAGACGGAAATGTTAGCGCAATTTACATTTCAAAAGATGGAAAATCCTACGAAAATATTTTGATGTTAGAAGAAGGTGATTTTAACCTTACATCAAACAAAATAATTTCAAATATCAAACTACAAGATTTAGAAGAAGGCAAATATAAAATCGGTTTGTTACATCAAAAACGTGGATTATATTGGTCAGACAGCATTCTAAACGTGGGAAATTTTGGTACTGTAAAAATCGGAAATCACGGATACAGATTTATTCCTTCATGGGAGATTATAAATTCTGTTTTACTACAAGCTGATATTCCACAAATTCTCATATTGATATTTGTACTCTTATCAATTCTTGGACTATTTTTCTCAGTTCGGGGAATTGCTTCAACAACAAAAGAAACTTTCTTAGTAAGAAATGAAGTTATAGCACTTATAAATGGAGATACTATGCCTCTAGAAAAAAAACGCAAAGCAAAGAAAATCAAGCAAAAGGGTGTAAGTCTAAAAATCAAATTGGCTTTATTTACATCATTCTTGGTAATTTTCATCATTCTTCTCGTTTCTGTTCCTCTTGGATACGTAATGCTACAAAATCAAGAGCAAACCCTTGTTTCAGGATTGCAGCAGCGAGTAAATGTATTGCTAGAAAGTTTATCTTCTGGTGTAAAAGCCTATATGCCAAGCCAAAATGTTTTGGAGTTAAGCTTTTTACCATCACAAACAAGTGCTGTTTCTGAAGCAAAATACGCTACAGTTTTAGGATTTCCTGCTGGGGAAAATAACACAAATATTGACTACGTTTGGGCTTCTAATGACCCACTGATTACAGATAAAATCGACTCAGAAACCTTGTCATTCGGTTCATCTAGAATTTCCCAAGAAGAAATTACAGAGATTTGTAAAAACGCACTATTACTCAACGACAAAGCAAAAGCATCTGTTTCTGAAATCGCTTTAGATATTACAGAACTTACAAAAGAAGGTGTACAACTTGCAACTAGAACAGATTCAGCATCTGTAAAACGACGGGAAGAAATCCAAACAATTATAAATCAGCTTTCTGAAAAACTTTCTGGAACTTTGAACCAACTTTCTGTAGAAGGACTTGGAAGTTATCCAGAATACAATCCAAGCAAAATCTCTGATGAAAACTCAACATACTTGTTCTTTAAGCCAGTTTTATATCGACAAGGAGCTGACCAAAACTTTGTTCGATCTGTAATTATTATTGAAGTTTCTACAGAAACCTTAAAAGATTCCCTTGCTGAATCCCAAGAAAGTATCTTGAATATTACTGGAATTATTATGTTGGTTGCAGTTTCCATTGGATTTATAGGTGCAACAATCGTGGCAAGTTACATCATTCGTCCGATTCGTAAGTTGGCTTCTCACGTTGCCATGATTCGAGATACAGAAGATAAAGAACAACTTGAAGGAAAGGATATCAAAATCAAATCCAAAGACGAAATCGGTTTGCTTGGGGAAACAGTAAATGATATGACCCACGGACTTGTAAAAGCTGCAGCTGCTTCAAAGGATTTGACAGTTGGTAAAGAAGTTCAAAAAATGTTTATCCCTCTAGAAGTTGATGGAGCAGGGCGAAAACTCACCACTGGTAAAATCGAGGATGACTACACCCAATTCTTTGGCTACTATGAAGGTGCAAAAGGTGTTTCTGGAGACTATTTTGATTATCTTAAACTTGATGATAAACACTTTGCCATCATCAAATGTGACGTTTCTGGAAAAGGTGTTCCAGCGGCTCTTATCATGGTTGAAGTTGCAACACTTTTCTTGCATTATTTTAAAGACTGGAGCTACAAGAAAAACGGTTATAATTTAACTCCAGTAGTTTCTCAAATCAACGACTTGATTGAATCTCGTGGATTTAAGGGAAGATTTGCCGCCTTTACTTTATGTATTTATAACTCACAAAACGGAGAAATGCATTTCTGCAATGCTGGAGATAATCTAATCCACATTTACGAAGCTGCTTCAAAAACTAAAAAAACAATTACGCTACCAGAATCAGCGGCAGCAGGTGTTTTCCCAACATTTATGGTGGATATGAAAGGAGGATTTAGAGTTCAAACTCTAAAACTAAATCCAGGTGATGTTTTGTTTCTATACACTGACGGTATCGAAGAAGCAAAACGCCTTTTCCGAGATAAAGACTATAATCCAATAATTTGTGCTGAACCGGGATTAGAACCAGAAAGTCCACATAATTTCCATCAAGTTGGACAAGATGGGGAAGAAATGTCACCAGAGCGTGTAAACTCAATTATTGAAGCAGTTTTCCATAAAACTCAGTTTAAGTTGGAAAAAGATCATAGCCCAATAGAAAACGAAGAGTTGATTTTTGACTTTTCAAGTTGTGAGGGAAGTGCAGAAGATGCAATTTTGGCCTTGGTTTCTGTGGAAAAGATTTTCCGTATGTATAGAAATCCAAAAGCCACAGAGTTTGATAAAGTACAAGTAGACGCCAAAATCGACGACTTCCTTAACAAGCACTTTTTGCAGTATAATGACTATTGTGCTTACAAAAAGCCACATCCAGAGTTCAAAGAATATTTGTACTACACAGAGATTTGCGAAGACGACCAATATGACGACCTAACTTTGATAGCAATTAAACGCAAAAAGTAAGGAAATAAATCTAAAACAAAAAAAGGAAATATAACAAAATGAGCAAAAAACAAATTTACAAAATTATCTCGTTGATAGTCTGTGTTTTTTGCTCATGGCTTGTTTTTGCAGAAAATTCCACAACAGAAAATTTCCAATACACAAAAACTTCGGATTTTCTATATTCCTACAAATTAGAAAATGGTTTTGAAATCCACGTTTTAGAAGATTCTGAAAATCCTCTTGTGCAAATCAGCTTTGTTTCAAAAGCAGGATATTCTGTACAAGGTCAAGAAAACGCTGGTTATCCAGAATTGGCATATCGTCTATTTCTCAAAAATAAAAATATTCAAACTGGACTTGAGAAAAATCATCTTGTAAACATCCAGTCAGAGTTCAAAAGTGATTCTGTAATCTTTCAAGGAACCACCACTGAAGCAAACCTTGAAAACTCACTTGCACTCTTTGCAAATGCATTACAAAATCCCACTTTTTCCGAAACCGATATTTTAGCAGAATATAACTCTCTAAAAGCAACATCACAAGAAAATCAAAAAAACGAACTTATTTACATAAACTCAAACATAGATTCAGCCATTTTTACATCTCCTTGGAAACAAGACACTGTTTTATATTCAGGGATAACAAAAAAAACAACCAACGAAGAAATCCGAAATCGTCTTTTTGAAATCTACAACCAATTTTACACTCCAGAAAAATCCTGTATTTTTGTAACTGGACCCGTAAATCCAGAAAAAGTGCTAGAGCTTTCAAAAATATATTTTTCTACATGGCAAAAATCCATTTTTAATGTGCCAACAGAACCACAAAACATAAAATCCAGCGAAAAACGAAAGTTTATTCTCGTTAGCGACAATTTTTCCACTGACTACAACCAAATTATTATTCAATATCCAACAAATGGTTCATTTTCTGACATCGCCACCTGCGGAAAATTGCAACTTGCATCACTTTCACTAGAAAATTCTATGAATTTCAAAACTGCCGTTTGTAACGATATTACAGGACTTTACGACGAAACCTACATTTACGCAGGATTTGCAGAAAACGGATCCACATCTCGAGTGATAATTCAATCCCTCATGGCAAATAACAAAAATTCTCCCGTAACTCAAGCAGAAAACGTTATTTCATCCATCGACTCTGGAAAATCCATCTTAGAAGAAGAATTTCTCTACCAAAAAGAGCTACTTTTAAGTCAAGAAATCTCTTCCCGACTAAACACAAAAACCTTGTACAACGCCCTTGTTTCAACTTGGGCATACGGGGGCACAGACTATTTTTACAATTATCTTGCAAACGTAAAAAATCTCACTCATGGTGATATTCAGTCTGTTTTCCAAACCGAGCCTTTTGTGTTTTTGCTTGTAAACTCAAAAACATATAAAAACTACAAAACATCTTTTTCAAAAAGTGGATATGTTTTACTAGACCAAAAAACAACTTTTTCTCAAACACAACAATCCACAAATTCTGTTGATATTTCAAAACTTCCAGAAATCTCATATTATCAAGAAAATATAAAAACCTTCAAAAACTACAAATTATCAAACGGAATTCAAGTTGTAGAAAAAAGTTCAAAAAAAGATGAAGGATTTAATCTAAATATTTCTATAAAAGGTGGGGAATTATTTCACTTTGAAACTCTCGGCTTAGAAACAATTACCATTAAATATTTTGCAAACAATATAAAACAATTTTTACAAATGCAAAATCCTGTTGCTGCATTTTCTGTTACAACTGAAACCAATGTTTACAACAGCAATATTCACATAAATTGTGCTAAAAACGACGTAGAAAAACTCATAAAAGCTATAAAACAAGCTTTGTATTTCACCGAACTTACAGCCGCCAAAGCCGACGAGTTGATATTTACTGAAAACTATAATTATCGCTTGTCATCAAACAGTTTAAGCACCCAATTATTTACCTCAGGAATGGAAACCATTTTTTCTGGTACAAAAATCGAAAAACTTTTTGCCGAATCCGAAAATCTACTTTCAGACATAACTTTCACAGAGATTTTCAAATCTTACACAGAACTTTTAGATTCAAGCAGATTTTCCATTGTGGCGATAGGTAATGTTTCAAATTTGCAAAATCTTTTAAATGAAACATTCAAAGACCTAAAACCTGTAAATCTTGTGAAAAATCAAGAAAAAATCGAACCAATAGTTTCCAACGCCACAAGATTTGTCCAACTAAAACGAACTTTTACAACTGACATCAAAGCAGAAGACGCTGGACCTAGGCCGCTAAAACTTATTCCAACCACAGTTTTCTCAGACCCTGTGGACTTTTACTTTGAAACTCCCGAAAAATCCTCTAAAGATTACGTTTTATTTTTGGCATTGTTGACAAAATTTGAAGAAAATCTAGATGCACAATGGCAAAATGGGGTAGAAATCACAGTACACAACTTTTACTCAGAAAAAAGCGTGGTGCGAGTTCAGTTTAAAGAAGTTTTAACTGGCGAATTATCAAAAATTAGTCCGATTTTCAACTCAGAACTTACAAAATTTGTGGGCGAAGTGAAAAATCTTCAAGAATCAGACTTGGAAAACATCAAAAATCAGTTTTTTATCAAATTTTATAACTTTGACAACGTAAATATTGATACAGCCAATTTGATTTCAGACAATATGTTGATTTTTAACGATTACCAAAAATATTTGAAAGATTACGATTTTGTAGATAAGGCAAAAGTACAAGATTTTGCAGATTGTGAAATTTATTTTGATGATTTGTCGATTTTGGAAGTTAGAGCAGAAAAGTAAACTTTTTTACATAGAAAAACTAGCTTTCAATATTTATGATAGAAGCTGTATTTTCTGATTTTGAATAAATTGACTTTGAATATCTGTAAGGATTTTTTAAACCTTCGATTTTTTCCCGCAACTGATTCATTTGTGATTTTAATAATTCGCGGTTTTTGCTATTTTGATTTAGAACTTCTTGCTGAAGCTTAACTAAATCAGTTTTTAAAGTTGGTATATCACTGGAAGTTCCAACAGTTTCAGAATCAAGACCAGAAGCGATGTACATCTGTTCAATAGGTTCAATCACTTTTTGCAAATTTTGAATATTTGCCACAATTTGCTGCTCGATTTCAGTATGAACAAGCAAAGCCTCTGTGTCTTCATTTTTGATAACAGTTTCCTGATTTTCCAAAACGCTTAAATAATCCTTGAATTTCTGACGTTGTTTTTCAAGCAACTCTTTGAAACGCTTTAATAATGCAACTCTTTCATTCAATTCATCATCAGAGATTGGAGTAGACATAAACTATCCTTCAATATCAATATTTAATCTTTGAGTTGGAGCAGCAACAGGTGCAGTAGATTCAACAGCCACATTCCAAGCTCCAAGCAAGTCAAAAAGCATTTTTCGCACGTTTTCGATACGTTTTTTATCTTTTTTGATATTAGCATTCATAAGTTCTGCGTTGAAAAATACATACAAACTCATTAGATTTTTTGCGATTTCGCCACCACGGTCCATATCCAAAGAAACCATTAATTCACTAATAATTTCCTGAGTTTTTTGAATGCATTTTCCGAAGCTTTCTATATTTTTTGGAAGGATTTTCCCGTTATCATCAATGTATTCACAAGCATTTCCCAGTTGTTTTACAGCTTCTTGATAAAGCATAATCAACAATTTTCCTTGACTTGCTGTTTTTACACTTGTTTCTTTATAAATATTGTATGCGTTTGTGTATCCCACAGAAAAACCTCCATATCCATTTGGACATAATAATTCAGTTAAGATTATCGGCACAAAAAAAAAATGATTTAGCATTTATGGGAAAAAAAGAATATTTTACAATTTCTAGTTCAAAGTTGATTTTTATAGTAAACTGCTCTAAAATAATACAATACTGTAAAATATAGAGGGTATAATTTTGATAAAGTCTAGGTTATTTAAATATAGCATTTTAGTGTTGGTGCTAGGAATCTTGTTGGGAGGGATAACATCTTGTTCCAACTTATTTAATATAAATCCTTTTGGTACTGTTACATTTACCTTTAGTTTACCAAATCATCTTCGCAGTTCAAGAGCTGTAAATTATAATTTGAAAGTTTCCATATATGAAAATAATGACACTTTAATCAAATCTGAAGAAAAAGCTATAGAAGTTCAAAATACAGTTATAAATTTTCCAACAATTCCAATCAATAAATATATTTACGCAAAAGCTGAAGTTATTTCAGAAGGTGTTGTAGTTTATTCTGGAACAAGTGAATTAATCTGTACAAAAAAAGGTGATAATAATCTAGTAATCGGCCTCGATAAATTTTATACAATTAAGTTTTCTTTTAACGGTACATCAAAAGTTATTTCAGTTAAGCATGGAGCAATAATTCCTATATCAGAAATCCCAAAAGTTCAAGTAAATGACGGTCAAGCTGTTATATGGCTTTCAGATAATACTTCTTTTAATTTTACTGCCGGAATAACAAGAAATCTAGAGTTATCTGCAAATGTAGTTGATATAAATGCTTCTAATGTTGTGGAAGTACTAAAAACTCGCTATGGCGATGATGTTCATAATATCAAAATTCGTGGTCAAATCAATGATAATACAATTAATGATATTGCAGAAACATTACGTTCATTTTCACATAATACAAATAAATATCCATTATTTAATATTGATTTAAGTGACACAACAGGATTAACAACTACTCCTAGATATTTATTTGAACAATGTGGAACACTTGAAAGTATTGTTTTTCCAGAAAGTGTTACCTCAATAGGTGAATCTCTATTTTATAATACCTGGAATTTGAAATCAGTTACCTTTTTAGGCGAAATTTCTGAAATCCCTAGTTGTACCTTCTATTGTAGTAATTCTTTAGAAACTGTTAGTTTTGGCGGTTCTGTAAAAAGTGTAGGTATTAGTGCTTTTGATTCATGTTTAAGTCTACAAAGTGTTGATTTCCTTAAAACTGTAGAAATTATCGAAGATAAGGCATTTTTTAATTGTAAGTCTTTAACAGAGATTTATATTCCTGCATGTACTACAGACATTGGAAGAGGTGCGTTTTCTGGTTGTAATGGTTTAACATCATTTGAAGTTGATAGTAGCAATCAATTTTATGCCTTTGAAGACGGATATTTATGTGATAAAAATAAAACCACTATAAAAGCATGTCTAAATTATGATGAAGAAATCATAATTCCAGATTATATAAGAGAAATCGAACAATCTGTTTTTTCATCTTTATCCAATCTAAAGAAAGTTGTAATCGGACAAAATGTTAAAAAAATCGATTCTTATGCTTTTGCATGGAATAGAAACCTTCAATCAGTTGTTATTCCTGCAAGTGTAAGTGAAATTCTAAATGGAGTATTCGCTGGGTGTCAAAATCTAGTAGATATTCAAGTAGATAATAATAATGAATATTATACTGCAGAAAAAGGTATCTTTTATAGTAAGGACCAAAAAACACTGATATCATATCCTTCTGCAAGTGGAGAAGTTGTTATACCAGATTGTGTTACTACAATTGACCAAGAAGCAATGCGAAATAATGACTATATTACTAAAGTTGTTATGGGAAATAATGTTCAATCAATTGGTACTCAAGCGTTCTACTATAATACAAACCTATCTGAAATAACTATTTCTGGAAATATTTCATCTGTTGGTAACCAAGCATTTGAAAATTGTGAAAAACTTTCAAAAGTAATTTATGCAGGTACACAAGAAATGTGGAACGAAGTTTCAGGTTCATTTGGAAGAAATAATAATGAATTATTGAATGCTAATTTAACTTGTACAGGCGAAGTTCAAAGTCTTCCAGATACAAATGTTGTAGATGTATCTGCTAATGAAGCTGTTAAAGAAATCTCTACTCTAAGCGGAAAAAACAGAGTTGTTGTAACAGGTGAGTGTTCTTTTGATACTGTAAGTGAAATCGGTCAAGCTATAAAAAATAACTCTAGTGCTTCTATTCTACTTGATTTAAGCAGAGTTGAAGGATTAACAGAAATTCCAGAACAGGCTTTCATGGAGTGTAATAGCCTTGTTAGTATAACCTTGCCAAATACCGTTACTAGTGTTAGAGGACATGCATTTAAGCACTGTAAAAAATTAACATCAGTAAATTTAGGAAATAGTGTTTCTACTCTTGAGTGGGATGCTTTTGGCTATTGTGAGAAACTAACAACAATTGTTTTTCCAGCAACTTTGACAGAAATTCTAGAAGGTTGTTTTAATGGATGTTTTAATCTAACAAAAATTACTGTTGCAGAGGATAATCCAGAGTTTTCTGTAGAAGGTAGTGCTTTATATAATAAAGCGAAAACAAAATTAGTACTATGGCCATCAGCAAGTGGTGAAATAAATAATTTACCAAATACTCTCGAAATCATTGGTTATAGTGCTTTTAATGGAAGTTCTATAACAAGTATAAGAATTCCAGATAGTGTTACAACTATTGAATATGGAGCATTTTCTAGTTGTAATAATTTAACTTCTGTTGATTTTGGAAATGGTGTATCAACTATAGCAACATTTGCTTTTGGTTGGTGTAATAATTTAAGAGAAATCACTATTCCTTCAAGTGTGACTGAAATTGGTGATGGTGTATTTTCTGGTAGTTATAATTTATCAAACATTAATGTTGAACAAGGAAACGAGTATTATGTTTCTGAAGGAAGTATTTTATTTAATAAAGATAGGACAAGATTAATAGCATGGTCAAATGCCTCTGGAGATGTAACAATTCCAAATGGAGTGAAAAAACTAGGAAATTACATCTTCCAAAATAACAGAGAAATGACAAGTGTAATTGTTCCAGATTCTGTTACAAGTATTGGTCAACAAGCATTTTATGGTTGTGAAGTTCTCACTTCTGTAGAGTTAGGCGATAGTGTTTCTCTAATAGATAGTTATGCATTTCAATGCTGTAGAAATCTTAGCTCAATAAAAATTTCTGCCTCTGTAACAGAAATTGGTATGGCTGCATTCAGCGAGTGTTCAAAATTAGCAACTGTTACCTATACTGGTACCCCAGAATTATGGAATGCTATTTCTTGGAATAGTGAAAATGATTGCTTACGATATGCACAAAATATAGATTTTACAGAAGATTATACTGACATTCCGACAAATGAAGTTACAGTAAAAGCTAGTGAAGCCGTTAATGAGATTAATAATTTAGGCGGAAGAACTCGCCTTGTTGTAACAGGTGTGTGTTATCCAGAAACTGTAAGTGAAATCGGTCAAGCTATAAAAAATAACTCTAGAGCTTCTATTCTACTTGATTTAAGCGAAGTTGAAGGATTAACAGAAATTCCAGAACAGGCTTTCGACAATAGTGACAGTCTTGTGAGTGTAAAATTACCAAAGAGTGTTAGTTCTATACGATGGTATGCTTTTGCTTCTTGTGAAAATCTAAAAAAAGTTGAATTGCAAGAAGGTGTAGAATTAATTGAACTCTTTGCATTTGGTTGGAGTTGGAATCTAACAGAAATTAACATTCCAGCAAGTGTAACAGAAATTCAAGAAGCAGCGTTTTCAAGTTGCGAAAAGCTAACAAATATTATAATTGATGAGGAAAATACATCTTATACAGTTGTAGATGGATGTGCTTTATACGATTATGATAAAACAACATTGATTGCTTATCCTTCTGCTAGTGGTACTGTGGTATTACCAAATACTTTGGAAACTATAGGTAGAGAATCTATGCGAAATTGTGAGATGACAAGCTTAGTTATCCCTGATTCTGTAAAGTATATAAATGGTCAAGCTTTTTCAAACTGTGACAAGCTAGAATCAGTTACAATAGGAAATAGTGTAGAAGTTATAGAATACGGTGCATTTTATGCATGTGAACTTTTAGAAGAAGTAACTATTCCTGCAACTGTATCAGAAATTTCTGAAAGCATTTTTTCAGCTTGTTCAAGATTGGCAAATATTTCAGTAGAAGACGGAAATGAATTTTTCTCCGCAGCAAATGGTGCATTATATAATTTTGATAAAACATTATTAATAGATTATCCAGCAGCTAGAGGAGATGTTATAATTCCAGATAGCGTTGTTATCATTGGAGAGAGTGCTTTATCATGGAATTATGATATTACATCTGTTGCTTTAGGAAATAATGTTTCTACTATAGATATTGCTGCATTTAATTATTGTTTAAATTTAACCCAAATCACAATTCCATCAACTGTAACAAAAATTGGTTACAGAAGTTTTGGAGATTGTGAAAATCTCTCATCCGTCACTTTTGAAAACGAAGAAGGTTGGTATTACACAGAAAGTTGGGAATATACAAATGGAGAGCTAATCGATGTATCTGACTCATCTACAAATGCTACAAAATTGAAAGATGGAGCATGGACTAACTACTACTTATACAGACAAGAACAATAATACAACTAGCCTACCAAGACCAAAAAACTTGGTAGGCTTACTTTTCTCAGAACCAACTCATATCAACTAATCTCAAACAATCATCAAAACAAAAAATTTTACTTCACTATTTAATCAAAATTTCGTATATTATATGTAGATATTTTTAAATTATTTTGCACTAGAAGGATTTTATGAACAACCAAGACGACAAGAACAAAAAAAATGAAAATGATCCATTCGATTTTTTCAAATTTGCTCCAGATTCTGGAAATAATAATAAAAACTCTAACAAAAAAGACAAATTCCCAACTTGGGGGATTTTGTTAATAGTTCTTACAATCATCACAATCTTAAATACATTTTTAATGACTCGATCATCTGATGAAACTATACCTTTTTCTGAATTTAAACAGCTAATATCAGAAAAAATCATTAAATCAGTTGAACTTGGCGAAACATATTTCATTGGATACACAGAAGAAAACGTTTCTGCTCCAATGGAAAGTGGAATTATTAGCTCATTGATTTCTAGTAAAAAGCCAAATACATACAAAACAGTCGGCCTTTTAACAGAAAACTTTTTGAACTTTCTTGATGAAAATGGTGTTACATATTCTGCAACAGTAACTCAGCCAAACTACATTTTATCATTTTTAATAAATTGGGTTATTCCAATCGGATTTTTCATGTTGATATGGCGCATACTCTTCAAAAAAATGAGTGGTGGCATTGGTGGAAGCATTTTCTCTGCCGGTCAATCAAGAGCTTCTGCTGTAGAAGAAGGCAAAGTATCAACTCGCTTTACTGATGTTGCTGGTGTAGATGAAGCAAAAGAAGAACTTGTTGAAGTTGTAGATTTTCTAAAATCACCAAAAAAATACACTGATATCGGTGGTAAAATTCCAAAAGGCGTTTTATTGGTGGGACCACCAGGAACTGGTAAAACTTTACTAGCTCGTGCTGTTGCAGGGGAAGCTGGTGTTCCATTTTTCAAGATTTCAGGTTCTGACTTCGTAGAAATGTTTGTTGGTGTTGGTGCCAGTCGTGTTCGCGACTTATTCAAACAAGCTCGCGAAAAAGCTCCTTGTATTGTTTTCATTGATGAGTTAGATGCTATCGGTAAAAGCCGTGTAAATTCTATCAGTGGTGGAAATGATGAACGCGAACAAACTCTAAATCAGCTTTTAGTTGAAATGGACGGATTTGATAACGAAAAAGGTTTGATTATGCTTGCTGCAACAAACCGCCCAGACGTTTTGGATCCAGCTTTGCTTCGTCCAGGACGTTTTGACCGTCAAGTTGTTGTTGACCGTCCAGACGTAAAAGGCCGTGAAGCTATCCTAAAAATCCACTCAAAGAACGTAAAAATGGGAAGCGATGTTGATTTAGCCGCTATCGCAAAAACTACATCTGGTTTTGCAGGGGCTGAACTTGCAAATATTGTAAACGAAGCAGCCTTACTTGCTGTTCGCGCAGGACGTAAACTTGTTTCTATGGAAGACTTTGACGAAGCTGTAGAAAAATCTATTGCAGGGCTTCAAAAGAAAAGTCGTGTTATCAAAGAAGATGAACGCAAAATCGTTGCTTACCATGAAACTGGCCACGCGCTTGTTGCCGCATTTACAGATGGCGCTGATAAAGTTCACAAAATCTCAATTGTTCCTCGTGGCGTTGCAGCCCTTGGTTACACTTTACAAATGCCAGAAGAAGACCGTTATCTTCGTACAAAACGCGAACTTCTTGGCGAAGTTGATGTTTTACTTGGTGGACGCGCCGCAGAACAAGTTATCTTCGGAGAAGTTTCAACAGGGGCAGGAAACGATTTGCAACGTGCTACAGACTTAATCCGCAGAATGATTACAGACTACGGTATGAGCGAAAAGTTTTTCAACGTAGTATTGTCATCTCGTGGGGCAGGATATGGCGCTGGAGAACCAACTTTAGTTCGCGAATATTCAGAAGAAACACAAAATTACGTAGATACTGAAATTCTCAGAATGATAACTGAACGCTATAATTACGTTGTACAAATGCTTACAGAAAAGAAAGTTTTGATGGAATACATTGCACAAAGATTGCTAGAAAAAGAAATCATGGAACAAGCTGAATTTGAAGAAATTGTAAACGCAGAATCAAATCTTTCAAATTCAACAGTAGCAGAATCTGAAACAGTATAGGATTTTTTACTTTTTATTGTAACAATTTATCAATTTATTATATTACTTGTTGACTAAAAAAAACTGTAATATAATGGTAATTATGAATTGGATTATTATTGCATCAGATAAGTTTAAAAACGAAGTAAAAGAAATAGAAGACTTTTTTTCAGATAAAGAGTTTACACCTTCTGTGTTTTTCCTTACAGAAGATTCTATCACTTCTGTTGAGCGCTTTTATTATGATTTACATAGTGCTTCACACTGTATTTTCGTTTCAGACGGAACAGTTCCTCCAAATCCACATTTGTTTTATGCAACAGGATTTTTAAATGGTTCTGTTCTTCCTGTTTTTGTTACGGGTTTAGATCGTGACGAAAGCGAAAAACAACATTTGCCAAATTTTAGGTTCTTCAGTTCTGTAAAAGATTTGATATCTAATATCGAAGAAAATCTATCAAAATATGCTATAGAAGAAGAACAGAAAAAGGCACATAGAAAACTATTTGATAAAGGGATTCCTTTTACTCCAGATAGTTTTTCATCTTATATTGCCAAAGATGATGAAGAAATTTGTACTTTATTTTATGAAGCAGGTATGTCTGTAAATGTTACAGATGCTGCCGGCACTCCAATGTTAAACGTTGCTGCCCGTAGCGGTCGGCAAACAATGATTGAGTGGCTTGTAAGCCGTGGTGCCGAAATAAATGCAATTTCTAAAGATCGTGGCTATTCTCCAGTAATGGATGCAGTTTGGAAATCAAGTTTAGACACAGTTGAATTGTTGATTAGACTTGGTGCCGACCTAAATATTGTAAGTAATGATGGACAAACCGCTTTGATTATTGCAACTGGTGCATCAAATCCTCGGATTTGTGAACTTCTTGTGAAAAATGGCGCAGATCCAAATTTCAAAGATAGAATGGGAATGTCATCCTTAGAATATGCAAGATTATTCAAAAAGCAGATTCTCATTCCTATTTACGAAGAGTATTCTAAATGAAAAATATAGTTTTTACAGGTGGCGGAACCGGTGGACACATCTATCCGGGTCTTGCCATCGTTGACGAATTTAAGAAAAAAATTAATGATGTAAAAATCAACGGACAAAATCCAGACATTAAAGTGATTTGGATTGGCTCAAACAAAGGTTCTGACAGAGATATCGTAGAAAAAAGTGGCAGTTGCGACAAATTTTACGGTATTTCTAGTGGAAAACTCCGAAGATACTTTTCTTTCCAAAATTTTATAGACGTTTTCAAAATTGGAATCGGTTTTATATCATCTTTCTTTTTGTTGCTAAAACTAAAACCATTATTTGTTTTCTCAAAAGGCGGATTTGTAAGTGTTCCACCAGTTGTTGCAGCAAAAATCTTGAAAATTCCAGTTTATACTCATGAATGTGATTTTTCTCCAGGTCTTGCTACAAAAATAAATAGCAAATTTGCCAATAAAATACTTTTATCATTTGAAAGCACAACATCATTTTTTTCTGGAACTATGAAGGAAAAATTGATGGTGACAGGAAATCCAGTTCGCCCAGTTTTCTACAATGCTTCAAAAGAAAATGGAAAAGCTTTTATTGGATATGATGATAATATTAACAAAAAGCCGATTTTGCTTGTAATGGGCGGAAGTTTAGGCGCTGTTCAAATAAATTCACTGGTAAAAGAAAATCTTCCTTGGCTAAAAGAACGATTTTTTATTGTGCATCAAACTGGTAGACAATGGGCAGAGGCTCTCTTACCTTTGGCAGATGCTGATTATCATCCTTTTGCATTTATCTACAAAGAAATGCCTGATGTTGTAGCTGCTGCAGATGTTGTGTTTTCCCGAGCTGGTTCTAACAGTCTTTGGGAATGCGCAGTTAGCAAAAAGCCTTTACTACTTGTGCCATTTTCTGGTTCTGGAACTCGAGGTGACCAAGTTGAAAATGCAGCCTTTTTTGAAAAGAATGGCGCAGCTTTAGTTCTTGGTGGAAAACACGCAGACGGTACAAAAACTCCAGAAGCAAATAGTGAAAACTTGAAAGAAGCTTTATCAACTTTGCTTGATGAATCAAAACGCAAAGAGTTTTCTCAAAATGTTGAAAGATTGGTTGGTACAAGAAAACCTGCTGAATATATTGCAAATCTAATTTATGGTGAGGTGGCTGAAAAACTATGACATTCGCTTTTATTGACGTAATTTTTATTGTTATCATTTTTTATTGTGCCATTGATGCAACAATTCACGGTTTCGTCCACGAGTTTTTTACAAAAGTTGCTTTTCTTTTGGGAATATTTCTCGCATCACTTTTGTTCCAAAAATTAGCTGTTTTCATTGATCCATTTATCAAAATACAAGTTCTTTCAAGAATAATTGCATTTTTGCTAATTTTCATTTTGGTATACCTCATTGTGCGAATTATCCAACAATGCATCAAAAATTGTTTTGAAAGTGATATTATGAAAGGTTTAGATAGAGCCTTAGGTTTTCTCTTTGGCGTAGTTGAAGGCGTAGTTTATGTAAGTTTGTTCTTAGTGATTTTGTACGCTCAACCTTGGTTTAACGTAAGTGGATTGCTTCAAGACAGTTTCTTTAACAATTTGCTTGGAAACCTTTTATCTGCACCAGCTGACTCTCTACGGAGTATGGTAATAAATGTTTGATAATTTATTATATCAGCCTGTTTCATCTCTTTTAGAATCAGATATTTTACAAAATCAACTTCCTCAATCAATTTTGCTCAGTGGAAAAGAAGCCTCTGGAAAGTTAACTTGTGCTTTGGAAATCGCTAGAGTTTTGGACTGTACTGGCGACGAAAATGGCGTAAAGGGAAATTGGCTTTGTCAGTGTAATTCTTGTTTAAAACACAAGCAACTTAGCAGTACAAATCTCATTATTGCAGGGCCTCGGGATTGTGTATTGGAAATTGGGGCAGCAAAAAAAACTTTGATAAACGCTGTTTATAACAACGCAAGTTACATCATGGCGGCACGTTATCTTTTTTTGCGAAGTGTTAGAAAACTTACTTTGCGTTTTAGCCCAGTTTTGTGGGAAGAAGATGATAAAGCGTCGAAAGTGTCGACTTTGATGGCTGCCATTGATGAAGATATGGAAGAAATCTTACCAACAAAAGATTTGCCAGAAATTGAAAAGCTTGAAAAATTGCTAAACTCTATCGAAACAAATTGCCAAAAGTTGGAAAGTTCTTATTTGTACAGTTCTATTCCTGTTAATCAAGTGCGCCGACTCTCTGTGTGGGCAAGACTTACAACTGGCAACGACACTAAAAAAACTATAATTATCGAAAACGCTGATAAAATGCAGGAAAGCGTTAGAAATGCTTTACTAAAGATTTTAGAGGAACCACCTGCTGATTGTAACTTTGTTCTTACAACTTCAAATCGTGGTGCAGTTATGCCTACGATTTTATCTCGTGTTAGAACATATAATTTTTATCACAGAACAGTTTCTCAGCAACTTGAAGTTGTAAAGCGTGTTTTCCATGATGATGATATTACTTTTAGCAATATCTCAGAATATTTGACAAATTTCTTGCCAGTTTCTAGAGACGAAATCAAAAGAAATGCTAAACTATATTTTGATAGTGTTTTGCATGGAAAACGTCCAGATGTTCAACAAATTTCAAAGGATTTAAACAATTTTCAGCCAAAGCTTTTGCTCAAGATTTTTATGAGTTTAGTTTTGCAAGAAATGGGATTATATTTAAGACAGGAGAATTTATCTCAAATGGATTTAGCAAAACGTTCTGCTTATGCTGAAAAATTGCAAAATGCCATTCAATCTGCTTATATGAATATTTTAATTTACAATATAAACCCTGTTTCTGCTTTGGAGACTGTTTATGAAAGCCTATAATAAAAAGTTTACAGAAAAAATATCTCGTTTTTCTACAGAACATATTGAAAGCATAGTTGAAAATCTTTCATCAGAAAATGAAGCTTTGTATTCGATTTTGAACTCATTGAACACAGGTTTGCTTATTTGTGATGAAGATTGGAAACTTCTCAAAAAAAATAAAGCATCAAATCGATTTTTGCCATTAAAAAAAGACACAAAAAACTCTGATATCGACTACGTTTGGAATTATATCGATGATGAGGATATTAGTAATTTTATCCGACAGTGTGCAAAGAAGCGAAAAATCAATGCAAATCACGATTTTACAGTTTCAACACTAGAAGGGCGCGCTAGAATCATTTCTATCACCATACAATCACTTGTTCATGATAAACATTTTGCAGGTTTTATTATCCGAATTGATGATGTAACAGAAGCCCGAAGTCAAGAAGTTCTTATGCGTCGCATGGAAAATCTTACAAGTTTAACAAGTCTAGCAGCTTCTGTTGCCCATGAAATTAAAAATCCACTGGGAAGTATTTCTATACATATCCAACTTTTACAAAAATCTATTGCAAAGGCTCGGGAAAATGAAGGTTTACTTCCTAATGAAAAGTTTTTGGAACGTTATCTTGGGATTGTAAACGAAGAAATTGATAGGTTAAACAAAATTATCGTGGATTTTTTGTATGCCGCAAGACCAATTTCTATGGAAATCGAAACTGTAAATCTTAACAAAAACATAGAAGATTACTTAGAGTTTATTTCTCCTGAGCTACAAAAAAAGAATATTAACGTTAAAACAAATTTGGGCAAAAATATTCCTGATTTGTTGATAGATTCAAAATTGCTAAAGCAGGTTTTTATCAATTTGGTGCAAAATTCTATTGCTGCAATGGAAGAAGGCGGCCAACTTCATATTTCTACTATACTAAAAGGTGATTCTGTACTATTTTGCTTTGCTGATTCCGGTATTGGAATGGATAAAGAGATTCTAAATCGCATTTTTGAGCCATATTACACAACAAAAGTTACTGGAAACGGGCTTGGTTTGACCATGGTGTATAAAATCATCAAGGAATTTGGTGGAAATATTGATGTGAAATCTGAAGTTGGAAAAGGAACTATTTTTACAATTTCCTTGCCAATTCCTCAAATAGAAAAAGCTTTGCTTACTGAAAAATCCGAGGTTAAAGAATAAATGCAATTTAATATTTTGATAATTGATGATGAAAAAAATATTCGAGAAGGTTTGTCCGATGCTCTGGAATTGGAAGGATACAATACTTTTATCGCAGAAAATGGAAAAATTGGTCTTGAACGAATTGCAAAAGGTGATATTGACCTTGTAATCACTGACTTACGAATGCCAGAAATTACTGGGGAAGTGGTTTTAGAAAAAGTCGTTGCAGAAAATCCTTCTATTCCAGTAATCGTTTTGACAGGACATGGAAGCATTGACTCCGCTGTCGAAGCCATGCGCAAAGGTGCTTACAACTTTTTAACCAAGCCTCTAAACCTTGACCAGCTTACAATGATTGTAAAACGTGCTTTGCAAAGCCGTGAACTTTCCATTCGTCACAGAAGATTGCTGGAAGAAATGGAAAAAAGCCGAAGTTTCGAGCATATTATTGGGAAAAGTGCCGAAATGCAAAAGATTTTCCAAAAGGTTAGACGTGTGGCAGATTCCAAAGCCTCTGTTTTGATAACTGGAGAAAGCGGTGTCGGAAAAGAATTGATAACAGATGCAATTCATAATCTTTCTTCTCGGAAAGATAAGCCATTTATCAAAGTTCACTGTGCCGCCTTGTCAGAATCTCTTTTGGAAAGTGAACTTTTTGGCCACGAAAAAGGCGCTTTTACTGGGGCAACTGGTCGTAAGCATGGCCGATTTGAACTTGCAAATGGTGGAACAATATTTTTAGACGAAATCGGCGAAATCAATCAAAATGTTCAAATCAAGATTTTGCGAGTTCTTCAAGAAAAACAGTTTGAGCGTGTTGGTGGTGAAGAAACCTTATCTGTGGATGTTCGCGTTATAGCCGCTACAAATAAGGATTTGGAAAAAGAAGTTCGAGAAGGTCGCTTCCGTGAAGATTTGTTCTATCGCTTAAACGTGGTTCAAATTGAAGTGCCACCCTTACGTGAACGAAAAGATGATATCCCCTTGATGATAGCAAGTTTTATCAAAGAAGCTTCTGAAGAAAACGGAAAAAATATTGTGGGTGTTGATGCAAAAGCTCGTTCAGCTTTGTATCGCTACGATTGGCCTGGAAATATTCGTCAGTTGAAAAACTGTATCGAAAGCGCAGTTGTTATGTGCGAAGGGGATACTATCACCCTAAACGATTTACCGCCTTCTATTAGTCAGGTTTCAGAGGAAGCTGTCATCAAGGTTCCCGTTGGAATCCCAATGGAAGAAGCGGAAAAAATTATTATCATGCAAAATCTTGCTATCAATAAAGGCAATAAAACTAAAACAGCGGATATTCTCGGAATTGGAAGGAAAACGCTGCATAGAAAATTAGACGAGTGGGGTGAAAACAATGATTAAAGTGACAAAAGAGGATTTTCAAAATTTTTACGATGGAAAACAAGTTTGTTTGTACACAGTTTCCAATGAAAAAATGAGCTTTTCAGTAACCAATTTTGGTGGCGCAATTACAAAAATCCTTGTTCCATCAAAAACTGGTGTTCTTGAAAATGTGGTTTTGGGTTACGATTCTGTGCAGCATTATATTCGTGGAAATTTTTGTTATTTTGGCGTAATTGCTGGACGTTTTGCAAATCGAATTGCCAACAGTTCTTTTGAAATTGATGGTGATAAGTATTTCATGGATAAAAATGATGGTGAAAATACTTTGCACGGTGGTTTTCTTGGAATGAATCGTCGTGTTTTTGATATTGAGACTGTAGAAATTGATGAAAATCTTGGTGGCGTGAAATTGTCATATCTTAGTGTTGATGGTGAACAAGGTATGCCAGGAAATCTAAAAATCAATGTTTTTTATCTTTTGGATAATGAAAACAACCTAAAAATCAAATATGTTGTGGAATCTGACAAAAAAACTCCGGTAAATCTTACAAATCACACATATTTTAATTTGTCTGGTGATTGCAAGAAAAATATTTTTGACACAGTGCTTCAAATCTCCAGTGAAAATATTCTCGAAGTTGATGATAAACTTATTCCAACTGGAAAATTTGTAAGCGTTGAAAATACTCCATTTGATTTTAGAAAGCCTAAAAAAATCGGTGCTGATATTAAAAAGGTAAAAAAGGGATACGATCACAATTTTTGCTTAGTTGGCGACGATTACGATGGAAAACTGCAACAGGTTTCTGTGGCTTATGAACCAAAATCAGGCCGAAAAATGACAACTTTCACAACAATGCCTGGTGTACAAGTTTATACTTCTGGAAGTTTGTATACACATTATGGCTACAAAGGGAAAAAGTATAAAGCTTATGATGGATTTTGTTTGGAAACACAATTTTATCCAGACTCGCCAAACAAGCCAAACTTCCCAAATTGTGTAATTGAAGCAAACAAAGAGTATCAGTACGAAACTGTTTACAAATTTGAAGTTTGCTAGAGTGAAAAAAAAGGTGAATCTCTGGATATTTATTCCTTGATTCACCTTTTATCATCCTAATATCTAATCTCTGTTTCCAAAGTTTTTTCCACTTTTTCTACAGCGCTTTCTCTATTAGAAAAATTATTGCTTTCTTTTGCTGATTTTTCGCCACGTTGGATTTTCCAAGCTTGGTGGATTTTCATATTTCTAAAATCCTCTGGAATTGTGGAATCTGTAATATCTTTTGCAGAAAATCCTTCTGGAAGTTTTTCTTCTTCAAATCGGATTTTTCTAGAATTTGTTGAAAAGTAGAGTATTCCCTTATCAGATAAACAATTACAACAAAGTTTTACAAGCTCTGGCCAATCTCGATTTATATCCAAAGTATTTTCAGTTTTCTTTGAGTTTGAGAAAGTTGGGGGATCCAAAACGATAATATCATACTTTTCTTTGTGTCCTTCCAAAAATGTTTTCACATCACTTGCGATAAACTGATATTTTGCTTCATCCGAATATCCGTTTAACATTAAGTTTTTCTTTGCCCAATCAAGATATTTCTTTGACAAATCCACCGATGTAACAGATTTTGCTTTTCCACTTGCTGCATAAGCCGAAAAAGCTCCTGTGTAACAAAACAAGTTTAGAACAGATTTTCCGCTACAAGTTGTTTGGACAGTTTTTCTAAGAGGTCTGTGATCGAAAAATAGCCCAGTATCAATGTAATCGCTTAGATTTACCAAAAAACGTAACCCATTTTCCTTTACGATAAACTCAAGCTTTTTGTTTCCAAGTTTTTCATATTGATTTTCGCCTTTTTGTTGTTGGCGAGTTTTCATAATGATATTTTCTTGAGGAATTGCCAAACTAAATGAAATCTGATTTTTGATAGCTTCAAGCCACTCAGTTTCCTCAGCCTCAGATTTTTCGTAAGGTCGCTTATACAACGCGATTTGTAAATAAAAAGTTCCCACCTCGCCAGGCATAGATGTTTCAGTTTCATATAAATCAATGGCTAGAGGAATTTCTGGAATGTCCTTATCGTAAAGTCGGAAACAGTTGATATTACTGCGTTTTGCCCATTTTTTTAGATGCTTATATCGCTTTGTAAGACGATTCGCTAATAATTCGCATTGATATTGAGTTTTATTATCCATTATTTTTTCCGTAAAATGATTTTATGATGATTTATTCTTTTGTGAGTTTTGGCTGCTTTTCGTTCATCATTACACAAAGCATCGCATAGCCTGATGTTAAGTCTTCTCTCTGGCAAACCACGTCAGAAGGTAACTTAAGCTTTGTGTTGGTAAAGTTCCAAATTGCTTTTATACCAGCTGCAACAACTCTGTCAGCACTTTCTTGGGCATAAACTGATGGTACAGTTAAAATCGCGATAGAAGCATTTAAGTTTGCAACTTGCTCTTTCAATGTGTCGATAGAAAAAATTGGTACGCCGTGGATTTTTTGCCCAATTCTTTCAGGATTTGTATCAAATGCACCAACGAAATTCAACCCATGATATTGAAATTCTTGATAACCTGTTAATGCTGTAGCAAGATTTCCAGCTCCGATAATTACAACATTTTTGCTTTTATCCCAATCAAGAAAATGCTCAATAGCCGAAATCAATGGAATAACTGGATATCCCCGTTTTGGAGTCCCCACAATTCCTGTAATGGCTAAGTCTTTTCTAACTTGAATTGGCTCTAAATTAAGCTCTGTGGCGATAAGTGTGCCAGATATAAAATCGTAACCTTCGCTAGCAGCTTGACGAATAATGTGTAAATATGATGGCAACCTTTTGATAGAAGGTGATGCTGGAATTTTTTGTTTACTCATACTGTCTAAATAATACTATAAAAATTTATCGATGTAAAGTTTAGAGCCTTGTTTGTGTCAAAGTTTTTCACGTTCAGAAGAAACATCATTATATTTTGGATATGAATGAAAAAAGTACTGAAAAATCACAATCTCAAAATCTTTCTTACATGCTCACAAGTCCAATTTCTTCATTGGTGATAAAAATGGCTATTCCATCGATTATTGGGATGCTGATTTTATCAGTTTATAGTCTTGTGGATATTTTCTTCGTGTCAAAATTAGGCGCAAGTGCCAGCGCTGCAGTAGGAATTGTGTTTTCTATCATGACTCTTGTTCAAGCCATGGGATTTATGCTTGGCACTGGCGGTGGAAGTATTATTTCTCGAAAACTTGGCGGTGGTGATGTTGAGAAAGCAGACAAAGTTGCCTCAGTTACATTTTTTTCGGCCATTATAGCAGGATTTTTTGTTATGATATTTGGGCTAATTTTCAAAAATGACTTGATGAAACTACTTGGCGCCACCGACACAATTATCCCATACGCGAAAGATTTTGCCCACTATATTTTACTAGCGTCGCCAATTATGTGCTGTTCCTTTGTGTTGAATATTATGCTTCGTTCTCAAGGAAAAGCAAACCTTTCAATGATTGGTTTAGGTTCTGGTGCCATACTTACAATTATTCTTGATCCAATATTTATTTTTGTACTAAAACTTGGTATAAGTGGCGCCGCAATAGCTACTTTTTTGGGACAAACTTTGAGTTTTTTAGTTCTTTTGGCTTTATATCAGCGTGGAAAAAAGTTTGCAAAAATCCGCTTTTCACTTTTTATTTCCAGTTTCAAAGAAGTTATCCCAAATATTATAAAAAATGGTGGCGCCACATTTTTACGCCAAAGCCTTGTAATGATTGCAAATATCCTTATCAATATTCACGCAAGACCTTATGGGGATGAAGTTTTGGCAAGTTTTTCCATCACAAGCCGTATCTTTGTTTTAGTGATTTCGGTGATGTTCGGGTTAGGTCAGGGCTTTCAACCTGTTGCAGGATTTTGCTACGGCGCCAACCGTTTAGACCGTGTTAAAAAAGCTTACAACTTCACTGTGATTGTAAGCTTTTTCATCCAGTTGATGCTAGGATTTTCTCTATTTTATTTTTCATCTCACATTATGGGATTTTTCCAAAGCAACTCTAATGTGATAAAAACTGGCTCTGAAATCATCCGATATTTTGCTTTGTCTTTGCCATTTTTGCCTTTCGCCGTCATAACAAATATGCTTTTCCAAGCAACTGGCCAATACAAGCAAGGTATTTTTCTTGCCAGTTGCCGTCAAGGAATATTTTTTATCCCTTTGGTTTTAGTTTTGCCTCGGATTTTTGGCATATCTGGCCTTGAGCTTTGTCAACCAATCGCCAATATTTTAACTGCCATTACCTCAATTCCATTTGCAATATTTTTCTTTAATAAAATGTCAAAAAAAGTCAAAGAAACTAGGTAAATAAACCACTAAATCATTTCAAATATTGAACAAATCTCATATTTATGGCATACTTATTATGTAAAATTGTATATTTATTCATAGATTTTATTCTATGATTTGGAGGAATATTTTGTATAAACCAGTCGATCCTAAGGTAAGTTTTCCAGAACAAGAAGAAAATGTTCTAAAATTCTGGGAAGAAAATGATGTTTTTAAGAAGTCTGTTGCTCAACGTGAAGGCAATGAAGAGTATGTATTTTATGATGGCCCTCCTTTTGCTACAGGGCTTCCTCACTTTGGTCACTTCATTCCAAGCACAATAAAAGATATTATTCCTCGCTACCAAACAATGAAAGGCAAAAAAGTTGAACGCCGTTTTGGTTGGGACTGCCACGGTCTACCAGTTGAAAATCTTATTGAAAAAGAACTTGGTCTTAACTCAAAAACTGATATCGAAAAATATGGAATTGGCAACTTCAATGAAGCTTGTCGTGCTTCTGTTCTTCGCTACACAAAAGAATGGCAACAAACTATTACTCGTTTAGGTCGTTGGGTTGATTTTGACAATGACTATAAAACAATGAATCCTGAATACATGGAAAGTATTTGGTGGGTTTTCAAATCTTTGTGGGATAAAGGACTTGTTTACCAAGGTCACTATATTCTACCTTTCTGTCCACGTTGTTCTACAGTTCTATCTAACCACGAACTTGCACAAGGTGGATATAAAGACGTTCACGACCCAGCAATTACAATTCGCTTCAAAGTAAGAGAAGCAGGTCCTGCATTAAACGATGATTCAGTTGCAAATGGCAATACATACATGCTTGCTTGGACAACAACTCCATGGACATTGCCATCAAACTTAGGTTTGACAACTGGTCCAGATATCGATTACGTAAAAGTAAAAGATGGTGATGATTACTATATCCTTGCAGAAGCTCGTTTAGGTGCTTACTACAAAAATCCAGAAGAATGTGAAATCCTATGGAAGAAAAAAGGTTCTGAGCTTTTAGGAACTCGTTACGAACCACTTTTCCCATATTTTGAATCACTATATGAAGCAACTGATGGAAGTGACGGAAACGAACCTTCTATCGGTGCATTCCGCGTATTTAACGCTGATTTCGTATCTACAGAAGACGGAACAGGTATCGTTCACACAGCACCAGGTTTCGGTGAAGACGATAATAAAGTTTTCAAGGGAAGTGGTGTTCCAACTGTTTGTCCTGTTGATAACGAATGTAAATTTACAAGTGAAGTTCCAGATTACCAAGGTCGTTTCGTAAAAGAATGTGATAAAGACATTATGGAACGCCTAAAACAAGAAGGAAAACTTGTAAAACGTGACCAAATCCTTCACTCATATCCACACTGTTGGAGATGTTCAAGCCCTCTAATTTATCGTGCTGTAGGAAGCTGGTTTGTTAGAGTTGAAAAAATCCGGGATAATCTAGTTGCTTCTAACCAAAAAATTTACTGGCAACCAGAACACATCAAAAATGGTCGTTTCGGAAAATGGCTAGAAGGCGCTAGAGACTGGGCTATTTCTCGTAATCGTTACTGGGGAAATCCAATTCCAGTTTGGCAATGTGAAGACTGTGGCGAAAATGTTTGTGTTGGAAGTCGTGAAGAACTAGAAAAACTTTCTGGCGTAAAAGTAAATGACTTACACAAACACTTTGTAGATGAAGTTACTATCAAATGTAAATGTGGCAAAGACATGAAGCGTGTTCCAGAAGTTTTAGACTGTTGGTTTGAATCTGGAGCTATGCCTTATGCACAAAACCACTATCCATTTGAAAATAAAGAATATTTTGAAAATCACTTCCCAGCAAACTTTATTTCAGAAGGTCTAGACCAAACACGTGGATGGTTCTACACATTGACAGTACTTGCTACAGCATTGTTTGACAGACCAGCTTTTGAAAACTGTGTTGTAAACGGACTTGTTCTTGCTTCTGATGGTAAGAAAATGTCTAAGAGCTTAAGAAACTATACTGACCCTAATCTTGTTATCCAACAATTTGGTGCAGATGCTCTTCGTCTTTTCTTAATGCACTCAGCAGTTGTAAAAGCTGATGACCTAAAATATTCAGATGATGGTGTTCGTGATATTCTAAAAGGTATCTTGATTCCACTATGGAATAGTTACAGTTTCTATATCACTTATGCAAATATTGATAATATCCAACCTACAGGACATGCATTTGATGAAAATCTACCTGTAAATCCTCTTGATAGATGGCTTTTATCAATTACACAAAAACTTGTTTCTGATGTTACTGTTGCTTTGGATAACTACGATTTATCTGGTGCTATTGACCCAATCATCAAATACATCGACCAATTAAATAACTGGTATATTCGTCGTAGTCGCCGTCGTTTCTGGAAATCAGAAAACGATTCTGACAAAACAGAAGCATACGAAGCATTGTACATTGCTCTAAAAACATTCAGCCAAGTTGCAGCTCCAGTAATTCCATTTATTACAGAAGCAATGTGGCAAAATCTAAGAAATGATGAAGATCCAATTTCTGTCCACCTAACAGATTATCCTGTTGCAGATGAAGGAAAACGTGATTCTAATCTTGAATTCAAAATGGATACAGTTCAAAAAGCTGTTTCAATGGGTAGAAGTTTAAGAAGTCAGTACAACCTAAAAAATCGTCAGCCACTACGCTCTGTTGAATTTGTTACACGTAATCCTGATGAAAAAGCTGTACTTCTTGAAATGGAAGAATCAATTCGCGAAGAATTAAATGTTAAAAAAGTTGTTTTCCACGAAAGAGAAGACGAACTTGTAGAATATTCTGCAAAAGCAAACTTCAAAGTCCTTGGAAAAGAACTTGGACCTCTAATGAAAGCAGCTTCTTCTGTAATTGCAGCATTGGATCAGTCTTCTATTCAATCAATTCTTGAAGGTGGTACTTTAAGTATTGATGTTGAAGGTAAAACTGTTGATCTAACAGAAGAAAAAATCATTGTTGAACGTCACGAAAAAGCAACTCTAAAAGTTGTAAATGACGGAACATTAACTGTTGCTCTTGATTCTGAAATCACAGAAGAATTAAAGCTAGAAGGTTATGTACGTGATTTTGTTCGTGGTATTCAAAATCTTCGTAAAGAAAGCGGATTTGAAGTTACAGACAGAATCGAAATTACAGCTTCTGGAAATGAAACTCTAAAAAAAGCATTTGATATGTTTGTTGACTACATTTCTTCAGAAACTCTTGCAACAAGTGCAACTTGGGTTTCTGACTTAGAAAACGCTACTGAAATTTCTGCTGACGAAGAAACATGGAAAGCGGTGGTTAAACGTGTCTAAAAAGAACTTTTTAAGTTTTTTTGTACTTATTGTGAGTTTGATAATCTATCTTTCAGGTTGTCAAACTACACAAACTGAATATTACATTTCTGCAGCAAGTGTTTTGCCACAAGATGCAGATTTGTATGTTCGCTTACCTGTTAAAACAAATCAGGCATTGTGTGAAACTTTGTTAAGTGCTTATTTACCTGATTTAACAAATTCCAACAAGCAAAAGCTAATTGCTAGTGCTGAAACTGTTTTTGCAGCTGTAAAAACAGGTGAAAATGGAAAAAAATCTGTAAATCTTGCAGTTGAAGGAACATTTCCATTTTATGCAAACTTTGTTTTAACTGACAAAAATGGATGGAGTAAGGCAACAAAAAAAGAAGGCGCTATAAAATATACGTATTATGTACATGATACAGGCTTTCAACTTGCCATTCCAACAAGCAATATTGTTTTGTTAAGCTCTGATTCAGTTTTACCAATGCTTCATGCATGTGAAGAAAATGTGCTAAATAATATTACTGGTGTAGAGCAAGTGTCAAAACGTGAAGCTCTTTTAACATCAAATATTGATAGTGTGAGTTTTTATTCGGAAAATCCAAAAGCATTTATAAAATCTATGATTGGTTTAGATATTTCTTTTGGTGTTGCTGAGGCTGGTGGAGTTTTAACATCTAAAAAAGGTGATAGTGCAAATAAACTTGACTATAATCTTGATATGGAGTTTGTCTTGTCTGAGCCTCGTGCTATCAAGGCAACAACATTTATCGTAAAATCTTTATTTTCTGCAATTTCTAGCAATATTGTAATTGAACAAAAAGGTGATGATACCCTTGCTTGTAAAAATATTACAGTTACCGAAAATGCAGTTTTATCCTTGATAATGGGTAAATAATTTACCTACAAAAAAAGCTCTAGCTGATAGTTTTCACTAAAAGCTAGAGCTTTTTTTTTGCTTTTATAGCTGTTTTCAAATTATATTGAAATTATACTTCATCAGAAATGTAATCACGATATTTTTCATGATTAACTTTGAAAGCAACGATAGGCATTGATTCTTCTTCTAAAGCTTTTTCTGCAGCTTGTTCCGCTTCCCCAATTAGGCGATTTCCCGGTACAAGGCGCATTGAACGAGTAGAAATACCGATACCGATTTTACTTGCTAAGTTGTAGCGTTCAAAAATCGAATACAAGTTGATAAATAACTGTTCCGCATAGTTAATTGCATTTTCCAAATTCATATTAATATGGATACCAGCAAAAGAATCATCTTTGTATTCAAAAATCATATCACGATATTTAAAGAAATCTAAAATCACTTGGTAGATTTCTTCAGCAGCTTGGCTTCGTTTGTTTAACTCAGGAAGTTTAATCATAAATAATGAAACATCTTGTTCACTAGAAGCAGCACGTACAAGTTCAGAATCCAATCTTGGTTCAAAATAGTTTTCCCAACCAAAACCACTTACTGCAGAAAATAGCCCCATTGGATCATTTTTTTCAGTAAATTTAGCAGGATTTTCTGAATTATCATCTTCTTGGTATGATTCAACTGATTCTTCGTAATAATTTTCATTTTGGATTTCTTCGAAGTTTTCAGCTTTTACTTCGTTTAGAATTTCTGAATCAAAACTAGATTCAACTGGTGGAACTTCTTGGATTTCAACTTCTTCTGGGATTTGGATATATTCTTCTGGAAGTTCTTCTACAAATCTTTCATGGATATCATCTTGAACATCTACTTTTTCTGAATCTTCAAATGTATTGTAATTTACTATTTCTTGTGAAAAATTTTCCTTATCAGTTTTTGAACTTTTTTGTGATTCTTTCACTTTGATAAAAGGAATTGTGATAAATGTAATGAAAATACAAACAAAAATCACAATAAAAGAACGTAACCCTAATTTGTAAATTTGACTAGGTAAAATTGTGTTGTATGCTACGCTGAAAGTTAAATTATCACCATTTAGCAAATATGTATTTTTTGTGTAGATTTTTTGAAGCGGTGATGAACTTGCAATATAAGCATTACCTTTTTCATCTGCTTTTAGCAATTTTGATGTAATTGGATATGCGAAAAATACAACTTTATCTTTTTGAATGGTGATAGCATTTACATATTTTTCGTTTTGCAAAAGATTTTCTACTTTTACAAGGAAATTTTCAGTTAGCAAACCGTAATCATCAGCATATGTTGTAATCTCGTTGGTGATTTTTGCAAAAGATTGCTGACATTCGATAGAACCTTTGTAACTATTTGTAAAAATTCCTACTAGAAAATAAATTCCAGTTAAAAGCAAAATTGTTATAATTGATATTGTAAATGCTTTGAATTTTTTTGAATCCATTTTATTCCTCAGTTAAATAACTTTGTAAGACTTTTTTAGTAAAGCATATTGCTTCGTTATAATTATCGGAATTTTTATTGTAATTGTTTATCCATGCAAGCAATGGAAGAAGAGTTTTTTTTGCATTTTTTTCATCATTTAAAAGATTTTTTAGATACCATTGGAAAAAATCCTTTGGAAAAAATTGATTTTGTAATTTTACATCTTGATTTTGAGAAAAATGCCGAATTTCTAAATATTTTTCCAAATATTCTTTGTAAGATTTTAAGTTTTCTGTGGTGATAACAGAATTTTCCACAATCAATTTTCCTTTATACATCAATTCTGAGTACAAATTTTCTGTGGAATTGATTTTATTTCCCTTTGAATTGAATTGATAATCAAAATATGTGCCTTTTGTGTATGGTTTATTTTGTGTATAAGCAAAATCTGCCCCAAATAAGCGATATTTTGTAAATCCTACAGAAAATCCAAAGTCTAAGGCCAGTTGTAAAACGGTTCCGTTTCCCGCAGATACGTTATAAATTGATTTTGTCCGAGTTTTTTCCCAAAGCCAAAATGAAAATAGGGAAGACAGTGGATGACCTGTATTTGTAAAAGCAATTTTTGCTTTGTTTTTTATAAATTTTTTGATGATAGCAGGATTGCTACAAAAGTCAGCAATTAAAAGACAGTTTTTTGGAATTTTTTGCATAAAGTGGCGGGTGCTTACACTTTGTCCATCCAAAGTCGCCACCGCATTTGGGATGATTTCATTTTGCAAAAGAACTGAAAAAGCTGTGTCTGTGGAAATTACATAAAAATCATCTCGATGTTTTTTCAGTTCTTCAATTTGATTTTCAAGATTTGGTGATGCCCCAATGATTGCAAGAGTTTTTGCTGTATCAAAATCTTCTGGAATTTGTAAAAGTTTTGAATTTTGTGCCAGGTAAAAGTTATAAACGTTTTGCAAAATGTTTTTATGCCAAATTTTTCCAAAATAACTTTGAGTTGCTATATCACGAGAAACAGATTTTAGCGTGTCCAAAATTGAATCCTGGATTTGCTTTTCAGAAAAATTTGCATCGTATTCTTCGGCGGCCAAAATCCAAGATTTATATCCTTTGTATACAAAATTTCCATGAATTTGTGGAATATAGTTTTCTAAAATCTGTTGCTGGAAATTTTCTAGTGTACATAAAATAATTTTTGAAGAGGTTTGAAAAGATTTTTTGCAAAAATCCAAAGCTTCAGCATTATATTCAAGTGCAAAAATTAGAGAAATATATTCATTTTCTTGCAATTTTTCCATATGCAAACCATTACCAATTCCAGCAACAAAAACAGCTGTCTTTTCTTTCAATTCTGAAAATTGATTTGAAAATACTTCCACATCTCGATTTGGATTATATTTTGAAAACATGGGTTTTTCATTGAAAAAAATTGGAATCCAGGTTCCATCTTTTGCATTTATAAGATTTGTATAAAAGTTCATTTTTTCCATCTTATTTTGATAAATATTCAAAAATTTCTTCAAAAAGTTTTTTTGTCTTGTTCAATAGTATATCAAAAAAATAATTTTTTTCACATTCCTTTGCTTTAACATATTGAATATAATCAGTGTAAGATGCGATTTTGAACCATTCTTCTTGAGTGGATTTATGATTTTGTAGAATTTTTTCTAATTCTGATTTGTAAAAATCAATACAAATTTGAATATTGATTTTTTTATCTTGTGAAAAATGATTTTTTATTATGGATTTCTCATCAGAGGATTTTGGAGAATTCTTTTGAGTTAGTTTTTCTCTTGCTATTAAATCATGTCTCGAAATATCAGATAAATTTGGAATTTGCTTCAAATTATCCTTTTCAGAGGTGATTCTAAAAACTCGCTGGTAAAAATTTTCATTTCGAGTGGCAAACCAGTTCCTATATATTTCTAGACTTTCATTTGAAAATGAGCTTGGGCAAATTCTTTGTTCTTTTGAACGTAACTTACTGTCTTGTAAACAATTATCATTTTCAAGTTGATTTGGTTGTGTATGAGAATATCCTTTTGAAGATGCCAAATCAAGCCCTGTGAAGTAAACATTTTTTTTTGAAAGTAAAATTCCAAGTTCTGCGGCGGTTCCGCTTACTGTCCCGTTTCTAGAAGCTGGTAAAAAATCCATTTTCAAAAAGTTCATAAGCTTGGAATCAGTTGAATCCATATAATTCAGCGGGATAATTGGATTGGTTTCCAAAATTTTTGTTGAAAGATTTGCTTCTGGTGGTACCATAATTGGTATCTTCGAATATTTTGGGTTGGTTTCCAAAATCCGTAGATGTCGTTTTGCGTAATATCCTCCGTCTGTGGTTAAAATACAGTCCGGTATAATATCATTTGATAACAAAACAGCCACACTTGAAGAAAGGGCCAGTAAAAATAAAGTTTCTCTGTATTCTTTGATAAAATTTAATTGATGATAAAGAGATGGACCAGAAGCTGTGATAAAAAAAGGTTTTAAAATCTTTTCTAAAAATATTTTTTTGTTTTCTTCATTTGACAAGTATAAATTTTTTGCAAATTTGAAAAATCTTAGAGAATTCTTTAGCCAAGTTTTATTAAAATAACTTCTAGTTCCTATTAAAATCTTCGATTTGTCTAATGCATTTTTTATTGATGTCCAAGTTATTTCATATTCTTTGGAAAAAGGTTTTTCAGAGGGCTTCCAAGATAAAAATAAGCTAGAAAAAAGCTGTTCTTCACCAAAAAACTTAAACAATTCTTCTTGAAAATCAACGATATTTGTCTGTGATGTTACGAAAAAAACTTTATCCCAACATTTGCTGTGTTTTTCAAAATCATAAGAATACTGAATTGCTGAAATTTTTGCTGCTGGGAAAACTTCTTTTAGAGAATTATATAAATAAGGTAGACAAGGACCAGTTACAATGACATTTGTGGGAAGAAAATCGACATTTATGCTTTTTATAAATTTATTTGCTTCTTCTACAGGATTATAGCGAGAGTGAAGTGGATAATCATCTATAGAACAAGTTAAATCACCTTTTTTACTTGTCGAAAAGATTATATCCAATTAACTCTCCGAGAACAAAAATTGATAAATTTCCTCTTCTTCCAATGAATTTCCTTCATAAGAAATTTCTAGAAGTGGATTTTCGATGGAAAAACATTCTTTTATCAATTTATTTAGCTTGTCAGTGTATTCGGTTAAATTAAGTTGAGTTTGTGCAAAAATAACATTTCTGATTTCCAACTCGTCTGTTACGTACCAAATATCACAATCTTTTTTTTCAGATGTGATAAAATGATATACAACGGAAAAAATGTGATAAAAGTCGTCAAATGAAACAGAATCTTGTAAATCTCGAAAAATTGATTTTAATGAAATTGTGTGTAAAAATCCTGTGTTAAATTTTGCAATTTCCGAAGAAACTGTGTCTTTAATTGTGTCTAAATTTTCATTTTCTTGGAAAAGAATATTTTGCTCAGTTAAATCAGCTAAAGTCACCAAATATTCTTTTAAATTTGGTAAAACCATTTCGATTGTTTCCAAATCCATGTAAGAATTTTGTGTGTCCTCTAAAATTAAAATGATTGCTGAAACATCTTCAGTGATTTCAAAGCGTTTTATGTGAATATGTTTTAGAAGTTGAGCATCATCTTCTGATAAAAGCTGATAAAAGGGACATAAATCTTCACCAGAATATGACAACCATTCATTTCCTTTTAGTGTTCCATCCCAAAAATCAAATGTTGATACTGTTTCATTTCGAGAAGCAGTTTCAACGCCATAAGAAAAGATTGTTTTGTAAATATTTTCGTGAGGAAGAAGTACTAGAATCTTTTGTAATCCAACTTCACTAGCAAAATTTTTGAAGAAAATAAAAGGTTCATCAATTTTGAATGGAACTTGATTTGGAGAAAAGTCTTCTTCAACAGTTTCTTCTTGATTTATTCCCATGATTTGCTCGTAAAGTTTTCTTTCGTTTTCGAGAAATTCTTCTGCCTTTCCGAGCAAACCAATGGTATTTTCGTTTTCTGTAACTGAAGATTCAACTTCTGTTACTGTAGAAACAGTTTCTGTTGAGAAATTCAAAAAATTTTCACAAATCTTTTTGTATAAACCCATAAATTAAGCTAGTCCTAATTCTGTAAAGAGTTTTTTGTATACTTCAAAGTGTTCTGATTTTGCAAACTCTTTGATTTTTTCATCTGGAAGACTTTCAAGTAGGTTATCCATATATTCTAGCACAGATTTTACGTCTTTCTTTAAGTCTTCTGGAAGTGTATCAACAGATGATGTAGATGGTTTTTCTTCTGGTTCATCCAATGCTAAATCAGCGTTTACATCAACTTCTTCTTCTGATTCAGCCTTTAATCTTGCGTTGTTTAATTCTTCTAGTGTAATGCTTACTGGAGAATATTCAGACTCTGCTTTTTCTTCTTCTGCTGCAATTGCACTTTCGCAAATATCTTGGATTGAATCCCATTGACTGTTGAAAACTTCAGTTGTAGGTTCGTCGTCCATGTCATCATCTTCGTCTAATGCTGATAAAATATCATCATTTTCAATTTCTTCACATGCAACTGTTTCTTCAGAATCAGCTGGTTCTACAACTTCTTCGATTTCTTCTTTAGCAGGTTCCACTGTTAAAGCTTCTTTTTCTTCTAGGAAATCATGTGTAGAAGAGTCTACAACAAATCCTTCATCTTCATTTGAAATTTCTGCTGGAACATCATCAATTTGTTCGTCAAAACTAATATTACTTAGTTCTGGTTCAACGATTTGTTCGTCAGAAATATCTAGAGCAGGGGAGTCTGAATCATCGTAGAAATTTTCATCATCATTTAGAGAAAGTGTTTCATCAGGTAGAATTTCTTCTTCATAATCTTCTTC
>JAZQUR010000012.1:0-17051 GCA_045631425.1 Treponemataceae bacterium
AAAAAAGAAGTAGCCTCAAAACTAGAATACGAGCAACTTCCACCAGATACAACTGGAGATCCAAAAATTTATAGACTTATTTCTTTAACACAAAATGCAAAAGAATCAGAATCACTAGATTTACAAAAAGGTCAAACCTTGCGTATCAGAGGTAGAAATCTTTCTTTTGATTTTGATGACTCTGCACAAGGTGTTTTCCTTGAAAACGAAAATGGAAAAACTAGAATCGAAAACTTCACTCGAGCTGGAACCAATGTAATTGATTTACCAATTCCATCAGAACTAGCAGCTGGTGAATATACCGTTTCAGTTGTAACAAAGCCTGGCTCATTTTATTATAACAGTTCTTATACCGTTAGTATCAATGTAGCATAATCAGAATTAACTCAAAAGCCATAAAAAACCCTGTAGTTTTAATTACAAACCACAGGGTTTTACTTAGTAAACTACTTTCCAGATTCTAGGTTCCAAGATACTGTTCGCAAAATATCTCCGAAAACACCAGCAGCTGTAACTCCTGCCCCTGCTCCATATCCTCGAACTGTCATTGGGATTGGAGTGTATCGAGCAGTGTGGAAAACGAAGGCGTTTTCTCCGCCTTTAATCACATAAAGTGGATGATTTGCGTCAACTTCCATCATACCTACGCTACATTTTCCGTTTTCGATAGTTGCACCCATGCGAAGAACTTTTCCTTCTTTTTTGAGAGCAGCAATTTTTTCTGAGAAGAATTTGTCTAACTGAGGAAGTTTTTCGATAAATTCTTCTTTTGTTCCAGAATCGTCAAAATCTTTTGGATAAATCTTGTTGATAACAACGTCGTCAAGTTCAAGTTCAATTCCAGATTCACGGGCAATAATCAATGCTTTACGAGCAACGTCTAAGCCACCAAGGTCATCCCGTGGGTCTGGTTCTGTAAAGCGTTTTTCTTTTGCTTCTAGAACTGCTTGACTGAAAGTTGCACCTTCGTCTAAGCGACCAAAAATATATGAAAGAGAACCAGACATAATTCCGTAGAATCCTGTTAGTTTATCTCCAGATTTGAAAAGATTTTGCAAAGTATCAATAATAGGAAGACCTGCACCTACGTTTGTTTCGTACAAGAAACGACGACGCATTTGATTTGCAACTGTTCTTAGCTCTTTGTAGTAAGCCATGCTCATAGAGTTTGCACGTTTATTTGGTGTTGCAATGTGCATTCCAGCTTTTAGAATGTCGATATAGCGTTCTGGTAAATCGTAAGAAGCTGTACAGTCAACAAAAATTGGGTTTAGAGGTTTAACTTTTTTTACGAAAGCTAAGATTTCATCAAGATTTGTTGCTTTTCCATTTTTTTGTACATCATCTCGCCAATTTTCCAAAGGTAGACCATTTTCACTCATAATCATACCGTGAACATTTGCGATTGCCATAACCTTAATATCAACACCTTGAGAAAGAAGCTCTTGTTGTTGATCACGGATTTGGTCAAGTAATGTTCCACCGATATTTCCAGCACCAAAAGCAAATACTTCGATAGTTTGAGCTGTGTTAAAGCAGAATCTGTGTGCAATACGAACTGCTGTATCACCATTTTCCCCGTTGATTACAACAGAAATTGAACGTTCAGAAGAACCTTGGGCAATAGCTAAAATGTTAATATCCTGTGATGCAAGAGAATCAAGGAACATACCGGCAATACCACGTTTGTGCTTCATTCCATCCCCTACGATAGAAACGATTGCACAATTTTCGATAGTTTCGATTAAATTGATGATATTTTCTCTTAATTCTAGTTCAAACTCTGCACCAAGGATTTCTTGAACAGTTAAAGCGTCTTTTTGTGGAACACAGAAACTGATTGTATACTCAGAACTTGATTGAGTGATTAAAAGCATTGAAATTCCAGCTCTAGAAACAGCAGCGAAAATACGAGCTGCCATACCAGATTTACCTTTCATTCCAGAACCTGAAACACTAATCATAGCTGTATCTTTTAGACAACTGATACCGCGAATTGGTCCAGAACTTTCAAAACGTCCTGAAGTAATGCGTGTTCCTCTTGAACTTGGATTCATTGAGTTAAGAGACCAAGCTTCTATTCCCTTTGCAGCAAGTGGAGCAAGAGTTTTTGGATGTAAAACTTTTGAACCAAAGAAAGAAAGCTCCATAGCTTCTTCATAACTCATATCATTTACCATGATTGCATCTGGAACAATACGAGGGTCTGCTGTGAAAATTCCGTCAACATCAGTCCAAAATTCAACTTTAGAAGCGCCAAGACCAACACCAACTAAAGCTGCACTAAAATCAGAACCATTTCTTCCGAGAAGACCATATTTGCTATCTTTCCAAGAGCAAATAAAACCTGGGAAAAGAAGAATTCTAGCATTTCTTCCAACTTTTCCATCACGAATTTCTGCAAGGGCAGCCATTGTGCGAGTAAAGTCAGGATCCCCTTCTGCTTGGTTTCCAGTTGTAAAGATATAATCTCTTGAATCAAGAAGACAAACGTCTTGATCCATTGCTTTCAAAACTGCTTCTACGATTGGAGATGATAATCTTTCTCCAAGTCCCATAATTCTACATTGAACTGATAAAGGACATTCACCAAAAGCAACAACAGCGTTTAACAAACGTTCATATTCTTCAAAAATTGGATCTAAAACTTCTAGAACCTCATTTTTAACAAAGCCTTTAAGTTCTTTTTCCAAATCAGAACAAATATTTATGTGAATTGTGCGAAGATTTGAACAAAATTCGTAAGCAGAAGAACCTGTGGTTGTTTTATCTATACTTTCTTGTAATTTGTTTGAAACACCAGCAACCGCAGAAACAACAACACTAATGCGGTCTTTTTCAGCTCTCCCCTTCATAATCATAGCTGAATCAATAATACGGCGGGCACTTCCCATTGATGTTCCACCGAATTTTAATGTAATCATTACATCCCCCAAAATTTAGGCGCAGCAAAAAAATGCCTAAATCATTTAAATTTATTCACAATAATAATATCAAATAAAAAACCTTTGTTCTATAGGTTTTTGACAAAAATGAATAAAATCTGCATAAAAATTGTATATTTATACATAATTTTTTGAGAAAAATTTGATAATTTTTTTGTAAAAATACTATCGACGGCGATTTCTTGAAATCAAAACTAAACGTAAAAAGTTTGCCATTGCCACCAAGGCAGAAGCCACATAAGTCATGGCAGCGGCAGATAAAACTTTTTTTACGCCCTTTAATTCATCACTGGATAAAACATTATTTTGTTTTAAGATTTTCAAAGCACGATTTGAAGCGTTAAATTCCACTGGTAAAGTTACAAGATAAAACAAAACAGCTCCAGCAAACAAAAGAATTCCAATATCAGTGAGTAAAGGGAAACTCATTACAATACCAAGAATTGCAAGCCATGGTCCGGCAGAAGAACCAATATTTGCAATAGGAACTAAAACCCGTCTAAAAACTAGAGGAAAATATTTTTTTGCATGTTGAATGGCGTGGCCTGTTTCGTGGGCAGCAACCCCGATAGCAGCAATAGAAGTTGAATTATATGTGGAATCTGAAAGACGCAAAGTTTTATCAGTTGGGTCGTAGTGGTCTGTTAAATCCCCTTTTATGCGACCAAGTTTTACATCAGCAATTCCATTGACTTTTAATAAATAGGCAGCTGCTTGAGTTCCTGTGATATTTTTTTCACTCATTTTTTTTGCATATTTTGAAAAGGTAGATTTTACCTTAAATTGGGCAAAAATTGATATTAAAAGGGCTGGAACAACTAAAATCAAATAATAATAATCAAAATACATTGTAAGTCTCCAAAAGATTTTTTTCTAACTAAAGTATGATATAAAAATTGGGAAATGTCAAAATTTGGAGGAGAGAAACCCATTTTTTTCGATAAAACGGGTTTCTCTCCTCCAAACCTCCTCTCTTCCCAAAAGAACGACCAAAGGGCTAGCCGCCCTCTGGACTCTGGCAAGAAAGATTGGTTTTGGGGATTTGGGATTTTTGCTTGCGTGACTGGGGTAGATGTTAGGCACGACTGTTCCAGCGTGCCGTGTTTAGCTGTCGTGATTTGGGCTTGATAATGGAAACGACTTTTTGAGGGTTTCTGTTGGTAGCTTGCGTATCTTGACGGTTACTGAGCGAAGACGAAGTAACCTTCTTTTAAATAATCTGTTTCGATTTTCAAAATTTTTAAAAATGTGGTATTATCCTTATTAATAATAAAAACTTTGGAGAAAATATGCTTAAAACACTTTTATTTGATTTAGACGGAACATTGACAGACCCTGCAGTAGGAATTACCAATTCTTTTATCCACGCGTTAAAATATTTTGGGCTAGAAATTCCAAGTTATGAAAAATTGTGTTCATTTATTGGGCCTCCACTTCCAGCCACCTTTGAAAAAGAATTTGGCTTTTCTGGGGAAAAAGTTGAAGAAGCTGTTGCAAAATACCGAGAGCATTTTTCAACAAAAGGCTTATATGAAAACAAAGTTTATGAAGGCATTCCAGAGCTTTTAGAAAATCTAAAATCATATGGTTATGAATTAATAGTTGCAACTTCAAAACCAGAACCCTTTGCAAAAGAAATTTTGGAACATTTTGATTTGGCAAAATATTTTACACATATTTGTGGAAGCAATTTAGACGAAACAAGGGGAAAAAAAGAAGAAGTTATAGAATATGCCCTTGAACTCAGCACTAACAAAGATAAATCCACAATTCTAATGATTGGCGACAGAGAATACGACGTTTATGGTGCAAAAATCAACAAAATAAAATCCGCTGGAGTTTTGTACGGATATGGAAACAAAGAAGAATTTGAAAACGCAAAAGCCGATTACATTTTCCAAACTGTAAAAGATTTACAAGATTTTTTGACAAAAGACTCTGTATAAAAGTAAAAAATTTTAGAAAAAGGCAAATATCCATGAAAAAAGAAGAATTATCCTTACTGCAACAAGAAATAATAATTGCATTAAAGCAAGTTCAAAATCGAAATCTAGTTACAGAAGCAAATCTTATAAAAAAAATTAGAGAAAACACAAAGTTTCAAGGAAAAAATAAAGCATCTCTTTCATTAAAAGATATAGAAAAAGCCATTGAGTTTTTAGAAGAAGAAAATCTATTTTATTCAATACATTGTAACAGTGCAAATGATTTATTTTTTAAGCCAGAAGAAAATCATAAAGATTTTGAACAGGACCACAGACAACGTCGACTAAAAAGCGAACACACCCTAAGCCTCTTAACATCAGCAGATTTTCAAAAACAAAAAGAGACAAAAAACTGCCCAAAATCCCAAAAGAATAAATACGTAAAACGCACACAACGAACAAGTTTAAACATCTACCAAAATTACGAAGAAGACTAATTTTCCAGTAAAAGCTAAAAATCAACTTTCTCTTTTTAATCAAGATAATCATTTTCTCATAATTCCATAATCAAAAAATGATTTTTGGCTAATTATTCACAAATAATTTTTCTCTAAATTAATTAGCAATTAAAAGCAAAAGGTGAATAATTATGAGTGAAGAAATTAATTATTTTACAGAAGGATTAACAAATCTAAATTGGCAAAACTTTGTAATGTATGGAATTGGCTTTTTATTAATTTTTCTTGCCATAAAGAAAAAATACGAGCCAATGCTTTTACTTCCCATAGGCTTTGGAGCCATTCTTGTAAACTTGCCATTGGAAATTCTTTGGCAACATGGAGAAGTTCCTGGAGTACTAAAAATTCTTTTTGAATCAGGCATAATGACAGAAATTTTCCCATTACTAATTTTTATTTCCGTTGGTTCAATGATTGATTTTAGACCTTTATTGCAACGACCATGGATGCTGATTTTTGGAATTGTTGCCCACGGAGGAATATTTATTGCAGCCTTTATTGCATATCATTTTTTTGGATTTTCTATAAAAGAAGCCGCAAGCATAGGCGTAATCGGAGCGGCTGATGGCCCAACATCAATTTTAGTAACTTCAAAATTTGCACCAAACCTAATGGGACCAATTACAGTTGTGGCTTATTCATATATGTCATTAGTGCCAATAATTATGCCACCAGTTATAAAATTACTAACAACGAAAAAAGAGCGAAAAATTCGTGTTATAGAAAAAGAAACAAAAATTCCACAATGGATAATTATTAGCTTCCCAATAGTGCTTACTTTGGTAGTTGGGATTTTAGTTCCCGTGGCCGCACCACTTATGGGATTTTTGATGTTTGGGAATTTGATAAAAGAAAGCGGGGTTTTAGAAAAACTCGTAAAATCAGCCCAAAATGAACTTACAAACATTGTAACTCTTCTTTTGGGAATAAGTGTTGGGGCTACAATGAGAGGAGAAAATTTTTTGCAAGTGGAAACTCTGCTTATTATGATATTAGGATTAATTGCCTTTATTGGAGATACAGTTTGCGGCTTACTTTGTGCAAAAATCATAAATCTATTTAGAAAAAAAGAAAAGAAAATCAATCCAATGCTTGGTGCCTGTGGAATATCAGCTTTTCCAATGGCAAGCCGAGTTGTGCAAAAAATCGCCCTAGAAGAAGATGACCAGAATTTCTTGCTTATGCACGCAGTTTCAGCAAATGTCTCCGGCCAAATTGGCTCAGTTTTAATCGGCGGACTAATTTTGACCCTAGTTCCAATTTTTGGATAATGTTATTTTTGGAAAAATACAGCACAACAAAGGTATGTTTTTTGTGGCCGTTCCTTGAAGGGTAACTTCGCCTTTTGGGGCTCAAATTATTGACTTATACAACTAAGAGTAGTATATTACTACTAATAGTATAAAAAAAAAGAGGTAACAATGTTACGACTAAAAGAACTTAGAGTTAAGTTTAATATGACTCAAAAAGAACTTGCCGAACGATTAGAAATGAGTCAGCAAGCAATTGCAAAGTGGGAAAACGGCACAGCAGAACCAACTGTAAAAAATCTTCGTGAACTTGCTATTATATTTGGAATTAGTGTTGATGATTTATTAGGAAATTCTAGAATTATTAAAACCTCTCATCTTTGCTCTTATGAACCTAAAAAGAATGAGGATATTGAATTCGATGGGTTCTGGGGGAATCTAGGTATTAAAATAAAGGGTCAAAAAAAATCTCGTTGGTATCCAATCACACAAAAAGCATATGAATATATTCATATGAATCTTCAAAATGAGAGTAAGTGGCTAAATATAGAAACATTAAATAATAAAAATCTTTTAATTAATAAACAAAATATTAAGAAATTTTCTTTAGTTGATGATGCGTGTGATGAAGTTTTTGAAGATTGGGATTTACAATGGGATGCATATGAGGGAAATAGTGATACTTTTTATAATTGTCTTTATGAATATATATTAGGAGATACTAAAAATATTCCAAAAAATTTGTTACTAGGAATAGAGAATTTGAAAAAAGAAGAAAATATCTCTGATTTTGATCTAGAAAAATCAGTCTGCCTTTTAGAGGTTATCGATATTGATGGACATGAAGAATATATGAATCCTAATTTTTGGTCTCAATTACAAGATGTATTTGTTTGGTATGAAGAATTGGATGATTTGAAATTTTCCTCTATTTTGGTGGATGCTTTTGAAGGAACTTTTTTCTATAACACGAATGAAATTGCAATTATAGAGGCTCCAATTAATTGTCTGAAAAATGATGAATTATAAAAATCGACTAGATATCAATAACTTTTGGAGAATACTTATACAAAACTTGATTTAAACCATTTTTGGCTATCAGTTTAGTTAATTCATTGAAATTACTAACACTATCATATGGTTTATCAGAAATTGTAACATTTTTTACTTTTAAAACATAATAAGTAGCTGCATTTGAATTGCTTTTGGTATAAATAGGTTTTAATAATTCTTCTAGTTGAAATTTTTCAATTTCATCAATTCTACATCTGTCACAAGATAACAATTCTAATTTTCCCCTAAGAAATTGGTTTTTATCCGAAGTAAACCCTATAAATTCTTTGCAAAAATCAATATATGGATGTAAAGGGAATCTAAAATTTTGTTCTAAATTTGTTGCATAAAAGTAAAAATAAAATTCTTTTTGATCTTTTATTGCATTAAAATAGTCTTGCCTCAAAAATCCTACAAGAATATGTTTTTGATAATCTTGAATAAACGAAAATGAATTATCATTTTCGTTATGATATAAATAATTTTTTGTTGGGGTTGTTTTTATTAAATCCCATATTTCAGAATTAATAGGTTGATTTTTTAGATAGCATTCCCATACTGTATTTGGATTCAATTTTATTACTTGTAAAGTTGGAAGTTCATTAAAAGTATTCTTTTGCATAGACCAATAAGGAACATCAGCATACTTTGGATTATCAGAAGTATCACTTTCCAATTTAGGAATTAAAAATACGTTTGCAATTTCGCCAATCTTAAAATTATCAATAAAAGATTTTAACGCAGAATTATAGACATATTGTTTTACATAGCATTTATCTTCCTTAATCAGTAAAAAAATAATAAAAACAAAATGTAGACTATCGTCCGTTGTTTTATCGTCTACATAGAATTAAAATTTTAATATATGAAAGAAAAAGAGAACTTCGAGTTACAAAAACTTGGAAAAAAATTAAGAGATTTACGACATTTAAAAGATTTATCCCAAGAAAGTTTTGCAGAATTAACAAATCTCGATCGTACGTACATCTCTGGACTTGAAACAGGTAAAAGAAATCCTTCGTATTTAATAATAAGACGACTATGTAAAATTTTGGAAATTAATCCAAATGAATTATTTTTTGATTAATTTTAGGAAAAAGGATATGTATAAAAAATCAATATTATTACAAAATTTATTTAATCAGTACTCCATTATCAATTTACCACATGGAATAAGAGAGGATAAGATAGGGGATATTTTTGAAGAATATTGTGTGAAAATATTATGCAATCCTGATTTATTACAAAAATCAAAACAGAATAAATTAAATCCTCTAGACATCGACGAATATGTATACGCATTACTTATTAGATATTTTCCAAATTATTTACAAATAAAAAAAATTACAGCTACAAACAAAATAGAGCATAGATATACAGGTGGAAATTCCAAAACAGATGTAATAGCTGATATAACGTATTTAGATGGTCAGATAAATAGTTTTCCTATAAGTGTAAAGCAAACGACAGCTGCAAAAGTTGCAATGGCAGAATTCGATGTTGCAACAATTGTTCGTGAAATTGGAATTAAAGATACATTACTTATTAAACTTTTGGAAAAACATCAAAGAGATGCCTCTGCAAAAAATTTCACATCAGAAGAAAAAGAAGAACTATCCAAAAGACTTATTCCATATAAAGAAAAATTCGTAAAATGGGTTATATCAGGCTATCCTGTAGATTCAGATGATTTGAAATTTCCAAAACTTATTTTAAAATTTTCATTATCAAAACCAGATAATGAACAAGCATTAGAGGTGATTGAAGATATTAATTCTTTTACAATTGATGAATACGTTCGAAACATTTTATATAAACCCAGTGGACTACCTGTCAAAGGCGGCTTTGGAACAGGATTATCTTGGACATATGCAACTGGTTCTAAAGGACGCAAAATTCAATTTAAAGGCTAGTCATTTCTTTAAATGTTGCATTAATACGTTTAATTGCAAGATTGCAGTATTTTTCATCAATATCAACACCAACGCATCTGCGTTTTGTCTTTAAGGCAGCTAAAAGTGTACTTCCACTTCCCATAAATGGATCCATAACAATATCATTTTCATAACTTAAAAGCTTGATACATCGACATGGAAGCTCAACAGGATATGGAGCAGGATGTCCTATTTTTCGTTTACTTTCTCCCTTAAAAGTCCAAATTCCTCTTGTCCATTCAACAAATTCCTCTTTTGTTATAGTCGATATTTTAGAACCACTTTCTTTTTTCCATTGATGTTTGTAAAAAACAATTATAAGTTCAACAGGAGCAATAATATGTGGAGCTGATGCACTTAACCAAGAACCCCATGCTGAGTTTTTAGATATATTCCCTTCATTCCAGACTATTGAAGTTTTATATTTCCATCCTACTTGTTTTGCAATATTAGTAACATCTGCTCCTACAGATTGATAACCGCCTTTACTTTTATCAAGCGGAACATTTAAACACATTCTACCATCTGGTTTTGTAAGATTATAGAGTTTTGTCATCCATTTTTTAAACAGTTCCAAATATTCTGGATAAGGGAGCTGATCTTTATATAAACCATAATTTATATCCAAATTATAAGGAGGAGATGTAACGATTAGATCTACAGATTCATTTCGTATAGATCTTGTTGTCAGAATATCATTTTTTATAATACGTAGATCTCCCTCTCGATAAATTATATCAGACATTTTTTCATTATTCCTTAGCAATATTATCCAATGTAATAGTAATTTCTTTTCCTAAAGCATATCCAAGTAACGGAGGGATAGCGTCTCCTATTTGTTCATACTGATCTTGTTCGGGATCACTATGAAATTTTACAAAAGGCCCCCTAAATTGATACCAATCGGGAAACGATTGCAAACGAGCTGCTTCCCTTGGTGTAAGAGCACGATTTAGTGTCGGATGTATCATTTCATCTAAACAATGAGAAGTAACCGTGAAACTGGGTTCTGTTAATATAAGTCGTCTATTTCTAGCTGCATAGAGCTTGTTTGGAAAGTTTTCTTTTGCAAACTCTTCTTGACCTTCGTTAACTAATCGTTCATAAGCCTTTTTCATATTTTCACCTGGCTTGATTGCACTAATTCGATTTAACATTTTTATTGTATGACCAGGTGATTTATGATTATATAGACTTGTGACAGCATATCCAAGATTTTCAGGTGGATTAGAAAAAGTTCCTCTCATACGATTCAAATAATCTAATCTTTCTGTTTTAGTAACAGTATTAATATCAAAATTATATGTATGAGATTCTTCTCCTTTTTGAATCTGAGGTAAATCCATAATAGCATCTCCAACAGTTACGTACTTAAATGCTCTATTAGGACCATGTGTAGGTTCTGGATATTTATAAGTAGAATTAAACTGTCTATTTACTCCAACCAAAAAAACTCGCTCTCGAGCTTGAGGAACACCATACTCTATTGCTTTTAATAATACTTTATTTTGTTCTGTACTACATAATTTGTATGAAGGTAATCCTTCTATTTCGGATTGAAATTCATCACAAATATATTTGAACATAGCCCCAGAAACTCCGTTAAGTTTTTTTGAAAACAATCCTTTTACATTTTCAAATAAAAACATTTTAGAATTTACTCCACGTGCAATTCTTAATACATTTTTGTATAGAACATTTCTGTCATCATCTTCTTTTCTATCACCAGCCATACTGAAACTTTCACATGGTGCCCCACCAGTAACTAAATCAACAGTAGAAACATTAAAACGTTCGTTTAAAATTTTTGTTATTAGAGAAACTTCAACTTTATTAATATCTCCATATATTAATAAAGTTTTACAACTTGGATTGAAAAATTCCTCTGGATTTTCCATTGTATTATTTAAATAAGTTTCCAAATCAAATATCTCTGCATCGTGAGAAGCTGCATATGTATGAACTGTCCAATAACTCCATTCAACAGCTATTAAAGGTTTTATTCCACACCATTTTAGACCTGTACAAAGTCCACCTGGACCAGAAAAAAGGTCAATACTTGTATATTTATAATCCACAAAAACCTCCACGACTTTTTTACCCCAAAAACACAGTTTCCTGATGATATTTCAAATTTTTAACAAAATCTGAAGAAATTTTCAAATCATACTTCTTTGTTCTATCGATTTTTAATAAATCAATATTACGATTTTCAAGTCCTTGTGAACACTGAATAAAGCCATCTTCAGTGAAAGTAATTAGTCCAATATCAAAAAGTTTATCATACAAAGGACTTAGCAATAGCCCATTTTCTGCACTTAAGCGTTGTTCATTTGTACTAACAGCCCAAGGTCGTATATGACTTGCAAGTAAAAACCTAGTATCATTAACGCCTGTAACAACACAGCATCCATTATATTTTTCAATAAGTTTTTCTCGAAAGATTCCTTGTCCAATTCTTGATTTTATAATCGAAGTTCTTTCTGTTTCTATTATTTTTCTATCGTCAATAAATTTTTCATATACTGTATCAAGTTGTTGAGCATCATTTACTGCAAGAAAATTTCTGTATTGCTTAAGAGAATTACTGTACATATTATTTCCACGACTATTTTTCTCTCTAAAAAGGCTACTTAAAAAAGCTTTTTGGATAGCAACATCCAATTCACTTAAAGACATTTCTGTTAGAGGTTTATCGGTAAGTTTCCAATCTATAAAATCTTTTGAACATGCACTTAATCCACTTTTATAATGTTGTGCAGTAGTATCTGTTTTATGTGCAGAGAGAATCATCCAATTTTTAAAAGTTTGTAAGTCTTGCATAGGTTTATTAATCCAAAATTAAACTAAATATAAAACATCTACGGTGTCATATAATGACACTGCGTTAATTATTTTGTATTTTTTTCTCTATTTCTTCAAAAATCTCGCGATATTTTAAGATATTTTTTCTTAATTCATTTATTTCTGAAGAAGAATATTCTTTATCTTTTTCAGCAGTTTCTAAAACTTCTATTCCATTTTCTTTTAATTTAGACTTGCAATGAGCTAATTTATTTCGATTTTTAATAATTTCCGTATCGTAGTTCGAAAGAAATTTTTCAATACCAAGTCTCTTGGTTTTTATTATATGATTTAATGCTCTAGCAGTTGTATACGAATCAAAATTCTGTTCAAAAACAACTTCTTGAATAGTTCTATTTTTCCATTCATGAAAGCACTTCTTATCACAATTTGATTGTGAAAAATCTAGTGATCTTTTTAATCGTTCCTCAATATTTCCAATTATATAGTTACGTAATTCTTTCTCATCATTTTCATTTTTTTTGCAATAACCCACTACGATTTCTTTCATCATCACATCAAGTTCACTTACCTCAGACATTACGAGTCCACGCAGCTGTGTCAAATCATTAAGTTTGGCGACTGTAAGAAAAATCAATTCCTTCATTTTCTTTAACAGCCTCTCTTCTCTATGAGAACCTGATTCAAAAAAGAAAGTTACTCTATCAAGTCGTCCTGAGGGAAGCTGACTCTGGCCAGAATAAAACAATACTTCGGTATTTACACTCTTTCCTCGAATGTAAGAAATAAATTCATCACCTTTTTCTTCATTAATATTATAGTCAGAAAAAATAACATCATACTTTTCTTTATCTATATATTTTTTTGATGAAGCAACATCTTCACAAAAATCAATTTTAGGAACAAAGAATAACTCTTCAATAAATTTTTTTAAAGCTTTTTCTTCTTTTTCAAATTCGTCTTTGTGATCATCTACCCAAAGAATTTTATAAATTAGACTCATTGTGTAACTCCTTTTTGAAAATGTAGTATAAATTCTGTTCCTATTCCCAAGTCAGATCTTACCTCAACACTACCAGAAAAATCATTTTCCATTATGGATTTTACATGATATAGACCCAATCCTCCACCATCGGTTGTAGAAAAGCGATAGTTAAATATTTCTGACAATGATTTTGCAGGAATACCGTTTCCATCATCTCTAAATATAAAATCAATATTCTTGGGATTTTCTATCCAATCAATATAAATATTTTTTGTCTCAAACTTGTCGGAATTCGATAATAGATTATCAATGATAATAATAATTTTTATTGCTTCAAATTTTGTTTGCCATTCAATCCTTGTTTTCGGAACATGAAAAGTGATATTACTGTAATTAGCAGTACAACAATTTCTTAAATATTCATTTGTAAATTCAACAAAATCCTTAGTTATTTTATTTGCTTTTACATCATAATTTACTTTGCTGACTAACCCAGAGATTGTTTCAATTTGCTGGTTCAGTAAAAACACACGATTTAAGCTTTCAATCAAAGAATCTTTATCATTAGTTTTCAAGTATTCCATTGCATTTTCAATTGCAAGTCGAATTTTTTTTGAAGTATGAGTAATAGTGTGTTGAAGAGAAGTAAGCTGCTTAATGTCTGAGTTTACATCAGAAGTCAAAAACAGATTGTCTTTTTGAACCTGCTCAATTTTTTCACCAAGTTCTTTATTCTCTTTTTCAACTTTCTCTTGTTTTTCTTTTGCAATATTTGCTTCATAAACAGCTTTACTTCTGGCTTCTTCAGCTTTCATTGCTTGAATCTTTGCATCTTCGGCTCTTTGTTCAGCATCTTCTTTTTGTTTTTGTAAATCTTCTATTTTTTGTTTAGCATCCTCAATTGAGGATAATAATTCACTATCTTTTGTTTTTAATGCAATTCTTTCTAAGTCCGTAATTACTTGAGGATTTGCTTCATCAAATAGTGTTGGTTCAGAAAAAATATTTGCCAAATCTTTATTGTAATAAAGAACTTCTATATCTTTATCATTTATAAGAGTTTTTACTAACTGTACAAAGTCAATTTTGCTTCCAAGATTTGTTTTTATTAAATAATCTGTGGAATCAAACATTTGATCTTGTTTTAAGAGTTCTCTATTTCTATCAACATCCATCTTATCTTTAAAATATTGACGCTTTAAAAATCCCTCTCCCCAAAGAACACCACTAACATATCTTTCCAATCGACGATGGGTAACTTCAAATAATCTACGAAGTTGCAATGTTGTTTCTGATTCTATTAATCCTCCATCGCGACTAGAAACTTCTTTAAATTCATCAATATTATCAGTTTGTATATCAACACGACCAAATAAATCACGAGTACCCAAGAAACGAGCATAACCTTGTTGAGCACGATAATCTAATTTCCAACTATCATCTCCAGGATTTCCAAAAGGTAGAATTCTAAATCCATTGCGAAACAAAAATATAGAACCATATTGGACAGGTTGTACACCCATTTTCATAGAGAAAGAAGTTTTTGCAGCCTTATTAAGAAAATAGAGATTTATAGAAACAGATGATAATTTATTAAAATCATTTTTTTCTCGAATTCTATAAATTTCTGTATCTCTATCAATAATTGTTGTTTCAATATACAGCTCATCAAGTGTAACATCAATTCTTGTTGTTTTTATAGAAATAACTTGAGAAATACTATTTTTAATTACCCCATTAACAATGTCTTTGTCATATTTCTTTTCTAGTTTTGCTCTTTCATCTGCTTTTTTTTCATGTTCACAAATGATTTCAATAGAGAAATCTAAAGATTCAGAAAATGGATTAATAAGTTTTTCAAGAGATTGTTTTAACTCTAAAATTTTTTTTCGATCCCAATTTTCTCTTAAATTAGTTATCTCAAGAATTGTTCCCGTCTCTTTTTCTTCTGGAAAGAATACTGAATCTGAAATTATTTCATGGGGAATCTCAATATTTACAAACTCTTGCTTTTGATCTTTTTCAAATTCTTTCCAATCAATTATTAATTTTTGAGTTTTTTCATCTTTAAGACTTTTTGTAGTTAAAACAAGATTTTCTCCCAATCTATCACAAGAAAAACGACCTACACCTTTTGCACCAGCGTAGTGTCTATTTATATTATCACGGTACGATTGTTGTTTTTCTTCTTCAGAATCTTCAGTTCTATCTTTTTTTGCAGAATAAGCAAGGAATAACCACTTATTTTCTAAGTCATCAAAAGTCATTCCTTTCCCATTATCAGCAATAACAATTCTATTTTTTTCAAATGTAATTTCAACTTTTGTTGCAAAGGCATCATACGAGTTTTTTACTAACTCAAAAACTGCAATATTATCATTACGAATAAGATCTTTTCCAACTAAATCTTTTAAGGCAGAACTAATTTTGAATTGTAATTTATCCATTCAACACCTCCATTAATGCAATTCCAATTTGTTCTGCAAACAAAGGCGGTACTGCATTACCAACTTGTGTATATCGAGGCACTTCCATTTTTCTTCGTTTACCACCAGATGTGTATTTTCCTTTAAATTCATACCAATCTGGAAAACTTTGAATACGAGCATGTTCTCGAACTGTTAATATTCTTGGTTCTTCATAATGCACTAATTCATCTGGAATAGAAGTAATTGTAGGAGCTTGTCCGTTTGCATCAAGAACAGTAACACCTCTTCGTTTTAAATTTTCTACAATATTATCTTTTGGAGTAATTCTTTTTCCTCTAGGGGCATTATTTAATAAATCATTATGAAGTTTTATTATTGTTTCTGAATGATTCACAAAACGATGGCTATCTACTGCAACGGTTTGATTCTCTACATTTTGACGCATAAGGTTTTGATAGCCAGATTCAATTTGACCATATAAACCAGCTTGAAAATGTTTTGTGTCAGGAGATTGACAAGTTCCATGATTTTTCTGTAAATCACTTATAGCCTCATAGATTGTAGTTTTTGGATTTAATCCTTTTTGCTCACAAAAGTTTTTCTTATTTTGTTCCAATGCTGCAAAAACGTCAGAAGGATTATGATTCTTCATTGCAACAAGAATAAATCTGCGTCTTTTTTGTGGGACACTGAATTCTGAAACATCTACAATTCTTGAATCAACTCTGTATCCCAATTCTGTTAATTTTTCAATTACATAATTTGAATATTCTTTTATTGAGCCTTTATTTCCCTTAAACTTTACTGTAAAACCATGGACATTTTCAAAAATCAATGCTTTGGGTTGAACAATTTCAATAAATTTTATATAGGCTTTTACAAGTTTATTTCTTTGATCTTTTGTGTCTCTTTTACCTGCTAACGAAAACCCCTGACAAGGCGGTCCACCTGCAACTAAATCTATTTTTCCTTGAAGATTTCTTAAATTTTCAAATTGGTCTGTAAGGATTTTGTTTATGTCGTGATTTTTAATTTCCAGCCAACTAGGCCATTTAAAATGATTTGAATTAATTAGATTATATTTTAAGGTAGAGAATGCATCATTATTTTTTTCAATGGCAAAAAGACCTTCCCATCCTGCACTTTGTAAACCGACAGAAAGCCCCCCACACCCCGCGAAGATATCTATATAATTCAAACCTAATCC
>JAZQUR010000013.1:0-45437 GCA_045631425.1 Treponemataceae bacterium
GAATAAACTTCCTTTGTGATTAATGCCAATGCGATTGCCACAATGGCTGGGATTAACGCCCAAAATGTACCTACCATTTTTTTTCCTTTATAATTACTAAAGAATATATACCAAATATGAAATCTAAGATTAAACTAGAAATAATTATTTTTCAACTTTTAAAGCGCGAAAATCTGTGGATAAAGGTTCTTTTACGCCTTCTTTGTTTAATTTTTCCATTACAGCAATAACATAGTCCAGTTCGTCCAAAAGTGCTGGTGCTGTGTAAGTTTTCATTTCCTTTAGAGCTTTGATAGCTTCTTCGTTTGTCATTTTTTTTCCTCCAATTTTATTTACGTTCTTTATTAAAAAACGAATATATAGTAATATTATCACGCTTTTGTATATTTATGCAAAATTTTTTTCGAAAAAGGGGCAAATATGCGTTCTCAAGTATGTTTATGCTTAACAGGAAAAACTTTACAAGAAGATTTGGATATCATAAACAAATATAGAAATTATATTGATATGGTTGAACTTCGAGTTGATCATCTTGCAAATGATGAAAGACTTTATGTTCGAAAATTTCCAGAATTGGCAGGTCTCCCTTGTATTTTGACTATTCGTAGAACCATTGATGGTGGAGCCTATTATGAAGGGGAAGCAACTCGGACAACTCTTTTTGCTCGTGCTCTTGCTTTTGCAGACCAAGATATTCGGAAAAATTTTGCTTACATTGATTTGGAAACCGACTTTTCTGTGCCAAGTTTGGAAGAAGCAGCATTGGCTTTTGGAACAAAAATTATCAGAAGTTACCACAATATGACTGGTATGGAATATAACATCGCTGATAAAATCAAAAAAATGCGAATTACAGGTCACGAAATTCCAAAAATCGCTTGTATGCCAAGTTCCCTTTCTGATGTGACAAAGTTTTTCCAAGAAGCAAAAAATTTGAAAAAATCTGAGCAAATTCTTTGTCTTATGGGCGAATATGGGCTTCCTTCTAGAATTCTTTCAAATCATATAAACTCATTTTTAACATACACAAGTCCTCAAGAAAAAATCGATTTAATGAAAAATATTGGGCATATTGATCCGATTTCGTTGCAGGATGTTTATAACTTTAAAATAATTGATGATAATACAAAATTTTACGGAATCACTGGGTATCCTTTGTCAATAACAGATAGTCCAAAAATCCATAATCAAGGTTATCGTGATAATGGGATGAATGCTGCTTACATTCCGCTTCGAGCAAAAAAAGTTGAAGAAGCTTTAGAATTTGCTGAAGAAATGAAAATAACTGGCTTGTCTGTAACAATTCCACATAAAGAGGCTATTTTGCCAGATTTACAGCAAGTTTCTGAGATCGTTGGGGAAATCGGTGCTTGTAACACAGCTGTAAAACAAGGTGATGCTTGGATTGGATACAACACTGATGCAGCAGGCTTACAAAAAGCTTTATGCGATTTCTTAGGTGTGAAAAATCTTGCTCGAAAAAAAGTTGCTATTATCGGGGCGGGAGGAGCCGCAAAAGCAGCAGCTTTCGTTGTTAAGCAACTAAAAGGAAAAGCATGTGTTTTCAATCGAACTGTTTCAAAAGCAAAACTTGTGGCAGAACGTTTTGGATTTAAATACGCAACTTTGGATCCTACAAGCGAAGATTTGTTGGAAACTTATTCAGATTTGATAATTCAAACTACATCAATTGGAATGGGTGTTCCATCTGGAACAATCAAGGATGATGAAAATCAAGTTGACCCAATTCCATTTTATACATTTCATGGACACGAGGCGGTTTATGACATTATTTACAAACCAGAGGAAACTCCAATTATGTTGAGAGCAAAAGCTGCTGGCTGTAAAGTCGAAAACGGTTATAGCATGTTATTAAATCAAGCTTATGGCCAATTTTCCTTATTTACCGGTGTTGAAATGAATCCGTCTTCAAAGATAACAGCGAAGTATTAACCTAGTTTGCGTTGCAGACTTTCTTTTAAAATGCTATATTTTCCTTTGATAGGAAATAGATTTATAAACTTTCCTAATATCAGGAGTTGATTATGAGTAATTTATCTCAAAATGAACAAAAAGTATTGGTGGCAACAACAGCCGTAAACACACTTTATGAAAGAGGACTAATTTTTTCTGGAATGAAAATTGGTCTTGGTACAGGCTCTACTGCAATGCCAGCAGTAAAACGTCTTGCAGAACTTATGGCTGAAGGAAAGTTAAAAGATGTAAAAGCTGTTCCTACAAGTTTTCAAACTACACTTGCTTGTGAAGAGCTAAAAATCCCAGTGTTTTCACTAAGTAGCAGTGAAATTGGGGGAAAACTAGACTTGGCTATTGATGGTGCAGACGAAATTAGTGCTGAAAATCACCTTATCAAAGGGGGCGGAGCTGCTCACCTAAAAGAAAAGCTAGTTGAATACAATGCAGAAAAACTTGTTATCATTGCGGATGAAAGCAAGGCTGTGGAAGATTTGGGAACAGTTTTCCCACTTCCTGTAGAAGTAATCCCAGAAGCAAGACTTTCTGTTATGCAAGCGTTAGAGTTGCTTGGTGCCAAGTGTAAAATTCGTGAAGGCGTGAAAAAAGCAGGACCTGTTGTTTCTGATAACGGCAATTTGATTGTTGATTGTTTGTGGGAAAAAGTTGATGGGAAATCTCCTGTCAATCCAATGATTTTAGAAGACGAAATCAATAAAATTACAGGCGTAGTTGAAAACGGATTTTTCACAAAAAAAGTTCCTCTAGTTTTCATCGGAAAAGCAGACGGAACTGTGGAAGAACGCTAATATCAATTTGATAAAAAAAAGGCTGTCTTTTGAAGGATAAAACTTCATTAGACAGCCTTTTTCGTTAATTATTAGAATTAAACCCAATCTTTGATAATGTCTACAACATTATTTCTTTCTTCTTCAGATTCAAATCCTATAAAAAGAACTCCGCTTTTATCTGTAACAACTTTTAATGCTTTTTTGTAAGCAGGATCGTTGTAAATAGGATCGATTTCCCCATCTTCTTCCAAAAGTTCAGGATTATTTTCGTATTCCAAAGTTGGAAGTGCGATAATATCATCTTTTAGGAAAAGGCGTCCATCAGCGATTAAAGCATTTTCGTAAACACCGCTTCTTGCATCATAAACTTTTTCACGGATAGCAATTTCTACTGCTAAAACTGCTGTACAAGATAAAATTACGTGAATGAGAGGTGAGAATTCTCTAAACCATTGGAAAATAATCATAAGTGGAGCAAAACAAAGAACAGCAATAAAAAGCATACTACTTTTTCTTGTAATTGGAAGTATACAAGTTCCCATTTTTTTTGAGAGTTTTTTTATCCGTAGAGGAAGTGTTGCTAAAATCAAAACCATTGCAACTAAGGCTGCAATACTAAAATAAAAAATAAAAGTTTTCATGGGCTTATAGTAAAAAAAATTAGAACTTAATACAAGTCTTATTTTTGCAATTTTATCCTGTTTTATATGTTGAATTTTTCGTTGCAAAATGATAAAAAATAAGTAATTGATTCACTATTGGGAGATATAGATGCCATATTCAGAGCCAACCAATTTGGCAATTATTGCTTGTCCGGGTGGAGAAGTTTTTGCAAACGAAGTTATTGCTCATCTTCGACACATGTATAAACATCGCTTTAACTTAAAACGTGATGTTATTTCTAAACGCTATGAAGTAGAAAAAGATGCTTTAATCAAAGACATCAATTACTACAACGATTTACAAACTTCTGATCTTTGTGTAAGAGGTTCTGTTGCAAATTATCGTCCACCAGAATTCAAAGTAAACTGTGAATTTACATACTTTATGAACGGTGAATTCAAAACAGAAATTAAAGATTGTATCCGTGGAAAAGACGTTTATATTTTCCAAGACGTTGAAAATCACCAAGTGCTTTCTCTAAATGGTGGAAAAAATAAACTTGCACTTTCTGTAAACGACCACTTGATGTCATTAATCGTTTCTATCGATGCAGCTCGTCAAGCAGGTGCTAGAGATATTTCTCTTGTTCTTCCTGTTTACCCATACAGCCGCCAACACAAGAAAAAAGGTAGAGAAGGGCTAACAGCTAGTTTACTAGGTCACATCTACGAAAATCTTGGTGTTTCAAGAATTATCACACTTGATATCCACTCTCGCGAAATTGAAAACGCATTTGGTAGAGCTCATATCGACAACCTACACGCTAGTTATCAAATCATTAGAGAACTTGCAAAACTTGTTGATTTAACAAGTACAGCTGACGATTTCGTAGTTGTTTCTCCAGATACAGGTGCTGTAGACAGAAATAAATTCTATGCAACTGGTCTAAAGAAACCTCTTGCTCTTATCTACAAAGAAAGAGATTACTCAGTTGTTACTCAAAATGCACAACAAACAAATATCAAATCTGTAAAACTTTTAGGTGATGTTCGCGGAAAAGTTGCTTTCCTAGCAGACGATATGCTAGGTACTGGTGGAACTTTGCTAAAAGCTATGGAATTCCTAAAAGAACAAGGTGCAACAAAAGTTATTGCAGCTATTAGTTTGCCTTTCTTTACAGGAAACGCTATCGAACAATTCAACGAAGCTTACAAAAAAGGCTTGTTCTACAGAATTATCGGTACAAACGCTGTTTATCACGAAGAATTACTAAAATGTGAATGGTACATCAATACAAATGTAACTGGTCTATTTGCAAACGTTATTGCTCGTATCCACCACAATCAATCTCTAAGTGATTTATTAGACAATCGTAACATTATCGAAAAACTAGTAAAACACGAATAGTTTTATGAATAATGCGGTTTTATGTGTTGATATTGGAACATCTTCTCTTAAAGCCGCATACATATCTTTTAAAGGTGAAGTATTTGCCTTTGCTCGAATAGAGTTTAACAAAGCCAACGAAAGTAATCGTTGGCTTTTTGCGTTAAAAGAGGCTGTTTCTTCATTGAATAAATCATTTGTAAAAAGTGATTTGAAAAGTGATAAAGCAAAAAATCCTGAAAATCAAAAAAAATTGCCAAAAATCAAGGCAATAAGTATTTCTGGAAACGGTCCAAGTCTTGCAAATTCCTTTGGCTCTTTGCTTTGGAATGAAAGCATTCAAACTGTGGATTTGTCAAAAATGCCAAAGGAAGCTGCAGGTTCTATTTTTGCGCCACGAATTTTTTATATCAAAGAAAAGATGGATTTTATGCTAAATCAGGGCGAATATTTGTTTTCTGTGCCAGAGTATCTTGTGTATCAGTTAACGGACAAAGCCTATACGCTTTTACCCAACGAGAGATACATAAAGGCCTACTGGAGCGAAGATTTACTAAAATCTATGAATTGTTATGCCGAAATGCTTCCGCCCTTTATAGAGCTAGGAAAAGCCTCTGGTACCCTTTCTGAAAAAGCCAAAAATATCCTCGGAATTGATAATATCCAATTAATGAATGATGAAAAAACTGGTTTTCAAGGACAAGTTGAATATCCACCAGTTTTTTGTGGGGGACCAGATTTTTCTATCGCCTTGATTGGAACAAATACTCTTAGTGAAGGGAAAATTTGTGATAGAGCTGGAACAAGTGAAGGAATCAACCTTTGTACAAACCAGCCGATTTTTTCAAATTTGATAAGAACCTTGCCATCCCCCATAAATCCTTTTTGGAACGCCAGTGTGATAATTCCAGATACGGGAAGTCGTTTTAGCAACTGGAAAAAAAACAGCATTTACAGAGATTTGTCTTATGAGGAATGCGTAAACACTTTGATTTTTGAAAAAAACTCTGAAGGCTACAAATTGATGATAGACATTGCTTTGAAAGTGAAAGAAGCGTACAACCAGTTAAAATCCGTAGCCGAAGAAAAAGATATACAGCTTGATGACAGAATTTGTTGTACAGGCGGCCAAGCAAAAAATCAGTCTTGGTTGAAACTGAAATCAGAAATTGTGGAAGTTCCGTTTTACGTGCAAAAATGTGCAGATTCTGAACTTGTGGGAAATGCTTGTGTGGCTTCTTATGGAATCGGGATTTTCTCCTCCATGGAAAAAGCTGCAGAAGAATTGACTAAAAACTAAGATTGATTTTGAGGATAATATGAAAACTTACAATATTCCAAAGGATGTAAAAGGAATAATTTTTGATATAGACGGTACTTTGTACACAAGCGATGAATATGTTTTTGAGCAAGTTGATGTTCAGGTTCGGCATTTTGCAAAGCTAAAAAGCATTTCTGTGGAAACTGCCCGAAAGATGGTGGAAGAGTACAAGTCAAAATGGGCTGAAAATCACAATGGAGAGAAAATCAGTCTTGCAAAAACTATGGCAGCTTTCGGGATTTCGGTGGCAGAAAGCATTCAGTGGCGAAAAACTCTTATCAAGCCAGAGAAGTTTTTGAGTCGAGATGAAAAACTTGTAAAAATATTAGAAAACTTAAAATCAAAGTATAAAATCATTTGCGTAACAAATAATCCGGTTTTTACTGCGCGAAAAACCTTGGAAGCAATCGGCGTTTCAGAGTTTTTCCCAGAAATCATCGGGCTTGATTCTACGGGGCTTTCAAAACCTCATTATTTACCTTTTTCCATGGCTCTTGAAAAATTGGGCCTTAATGCAAAAAACTGCGTTGCTGTTGGGGACCGATTTAACATTGATATTGAGTTGCCTGTGAAAATGGGAATGGGCGGGATTTTAGTTGACGGCGTGGAAGACGTTTATTCAATTCAGAATTTAGAATTCGGAATGTAGAATTTAGAATGGAAAATGAATCCAGAATTAAAAAAAATCAGAATATTGAATTCTGAATTCTTAATCCTGAATTCTGAATTGATTAACGGTGTCGTCTTTCGTCTGCTGATTTACATTCGATACACATTAATGCGTAAGGAATTGCTTCTAGACGAGCTTGTGGGATCTTGTGACCACATTTCATACATAAACCGTATTTTCCTTGTTCGATACGAGCAAGTGCGCTATCAATCAATTTTAGGCGGTTTAGGTCTTTTGTTCCCATTGCTTCAAGAAGTTTTCTATCAATAACATCTGATGCGATGTCTACATCATCTTTTGCATCTTTGCCTTCTGCGATTTCTTTGAAATCAGCATTAGCTGTCATTAATTGCGCTAAAATTTCGTTTTTTAACTCTAACAAAGATTCTTTCATTTTTTCTGTAAAACTTTGTTCCATTTTTGTTCTCCTGTTTGTCATGCACTGTTGACAAGTGTTGTAAATACTCATAAAATTATAAGTATGAATTTGAAAAAAAGCAAATTCTTTTTACATATTTTTTGGAGGAATTGTGGCTAAAGAAGAAGCAATCGAAGTTGAAGGAATTGTTAGGGAAGCCTTACCAAACACAATGTTCAGAGTTGAGCTACAGAATAAACACGTTATTCTAGCTCATTTATCAGGAAAGATGAGAAAACACTACATCAGAATTGTACCAGGAGATAGCGTAAAAGTTGCTCTATCACCATACGATTTGAATCGTGGTCGTATTATTTTTAGAGAAAGATAATTCATTTATTGATTTTATTAAGAGAAACCGAATTTTGATTTGTGATGCAATTCAAAATTCGGTTTTGTTTTTTTTAGGCTAGTTTATTATTTATTTTTTTCTGGGTGGATGATATAAGAAATCGAACGGACAACGCCTGTAATCCCTTTTGCTATCACGCTGATTCCAATAATTGGACCGATTGGTAAAAGCCACCAAATACTTCGTAGTAAAAATACGCCAAAAATTGTGTACAAACCGTTTACTATCAGATTTGAGAATGCTTCTTTTCTGCTTGATGGACCATAATGCTTTTTATAGTAATTTGAGCCAGAAGGATCTGAATTTGTGTAATAATATGTGTGACCATATTGAGAGTTGTTTTGGGCTCTAGATTGTGTGTAAAACCATTCCCAAAATGGGTCTTGAGTTTGTGAGTAGTATTCTTGATTTGAGGCAGCGTAATCATCGGCAGAACCATAAGTGTTGTATTGAGCACGTTTGTCTTCGTCCCCAAGAACAGCGTAGGCAGCACTGATTTCTTTAAACTTTTCTTCTGCCACCTTGTCGTCTGGGTTTCTATCAGGGTGATATTTTACCGCTAATTTTCGATACGCTTTTTTTATTTCATCTTGAGAAGCATCCCGAGATACTTCTAACACATCATACAAGTCCTTCATTACATTTAAAATAACTAAAATTTATAAATGTTACAAGCATTTTTTTTAATCTATGAGTGATTTTTGATGATTACCCAAGTGGCACCGCGGCCGCCTTCTGTTCTGTCTGGGTGTCCTGATTCTCCTAGTCGGTAGTGACGCTCTATAAAATCGTGAACTAACTTTGCTAAAACTGGCTCGTCAGCAGAATGATTTCCTTTTCCGTGGATAATCAACACTTTTGTGAGTTTTCGGCGGCAACATTCATCGATAAAAGCGTTTAATCTAACTGTAGCTTCTTCTTTTGTTAAGCCGTGTAAATCAATAGACGCTTCTGGTGCCATAGTCTTTAGATAACTTCTGTCTAGTTGACTCATTTTTTGCTGAATTTTTTCTTCTTCCGCGTCTTTGTCCACAACTCCGTAACGACGAAGCCAAAAAGTCATTGGATCAATTTTGGGCTTTGCAGCTTCTTCCGCTTGCTTTTGTTGCAACTTTTTCTCTTGAAAAGCTTTTTCTTGAGCTTCTAAAGTTTTTTTCACAGGTTCAGTTTTTTTATAGCGCCATTCTTGACCTGTGGATTTGTTTTGAGTTTTGGCTTTTTTTTCCATTTTTTCAAAAGCATCTAAAATATCAGCGAAAGACTGTTTTTGTGAATTTTGGTTTTTATCATTTTCTTTGCCCATGTTATTTCCTCAAAAAATTATCTAGAATTTTCAAAATTTTCTAGTTCGTTATTATTTACTAAAATACATTGATCTTGGTAAATCCAACCTCGGCGTCCATCTTCTGATTCGATGGAATACCAGTTTGAAATCGCATCTAGAATATGGATTTTATCTCCTGCAGAAAGTTGCATAACTGTGTTAGAGTTTGGCTCTGGAACAGTTTTTACGCTACAACCTAGAGAAATGGCTTCTTTTTTGTTTGCTAAAACAGAAAGCGAAATCGTTGCAATCAAGAAAGTCAAAGCCAATGATAAAAATGTAATCATCAAGTTTTTACGCTTTAAGAAAGCAAAAACGCTGAACAATGTTAAACAAATCAAAAAGAAAACTGCCAAAACTATTGTCAAAATGATAAATATTCTTTTCTGATTCACTTCGGATTTTAAGGATTTCAAAATCACATGGGATTCGTCAACTGGTGTTAAAACTGAAGTAACAATATTTTCTTTGTAAGCATCTGGAAAACTTGCATTAAACTCTTTTTCTAAAAGCTGATGTTCAGAAGTTTCTTCAGTCTCTTGAGCAATTTTCTTTACGCTTTTGATTTTTTGATTTTCTAGGGCGATAGAAACTGTATTTCCTGCATAATTTCTAAACACACCATAAATTGGTGGCAAAGAAAAGCTTCCTTCTTCCAAAGGAATAACTGTAAATTCTGCAATCGGATAAGTTTCTGTAGAAAATGTCCCGATGTGATATGGCAAAGGTTCAATATCCCGATTTTTTGTTAATATCACCTTGGTGTCTAATTCAAAATTGATATTTGTTAGCTCGTTAAAAAACTTACCGTAAACAGTAAATGTTGTAGGTTTTCCTACTTCAAGATTTTTTGGCAAATCTGATGATAAAACCGGTTCCATAAGAATTGGGTTGTCATAAACTGTAATTGGGCTAAATTTTACAGAAGTACTCCACCAGTCAACTCGCAAGGCTAGGGAAGGGATTGTGTATTTTCCAGATTTTGAAAATCTGAAGTTTAATTTGATAAGAGTTCCTCGCACACCATTTTTTACATATTCTTCTTTTGATGTGGATTCTACAGTTACGTTTTCTGGAGTAGATTGAACTAGCAAATTGATTCTAGTTGGCAAATATCCTGGGATTTCTAGGGTAAAAAGACAGGATTCTCCAGCGAAACAATATTCTGTTTCAGGTTTTACTCTTAGACTACTCCAAGTAAGTGCGAAAACTGAGTTTATCGAAATAAAAAGTAGGACTAATAATCCAATATATCGCTTTGTTGATTTTGAGTTTGAGTATTTTTCCATTGGTTTTGTTCGCTCTCCCTAATTACAGAGAATAAAGTATCTTCGATTGATGATTGATAGTCTGATTCTGAAACAGGTTTTAGTTCTTGGGAACCAGCTTTAGAATGGGTTGAATTTTCCATGAGAGAAAGTTCCAGATTTATCTTTGCATCAATATTTGTGTTGTCAATCAAAAGGGCTTGTTTAAATGCTTCTGTGGCTTTTTCGTATTCGCCGTGCTTGTGGGCAATTATACCAATGTTGTAGTAGGTGGCAAATCGAATTTCATCTGGAGCATCTAAATCAATTTGTTCTAGTTTTTCTAGCGCGGAAGTTTCTTCATCTTGCATGATATAACTTGAAGCAAGGCCGAACAACCCGTACTGCAAAACTTCTTGATTTTGGTTATTTTCTGCATCTTCGATTACTTTTAAAAATCCCACTGTAGAATCTTGATAATCTTTTTGATACCACTTTAATGTGCTGTACAAAATTGTTTGACGAGATGATAAGTCAGCTGAACATCCTGTTAATATGGAAATTACAGCAAAAATACAAAGTGCATTTTGAATTGATTTTGGCATTTTGATATTTAGCTCTGCTGCAACAATTCCAAGGATAACAAAAATTAATGCTAGCAAAATAAACAACTTATATCGTGGAATAGGTTGCATTTCATAAGTGATACCAAGATTGTTATCATTTTGTGTTGGATTTATGATATCAAGAACTTTAGCCATGCTTCCTGATTCTGTAGCGCTTATGTATTTTATTGTGTTATAAGTAGTTCTCTTGTTTTTCTCAATTATCTTTTCGATTGTGGATTTTAGTTCCCGGGATTTTAGAGTTGTGTAAACTGTTGTTTTTTCATCCCCAGATACGATTTGAGCACCTTGTTCTGACCCAAATCCTAGGATAATCACTTTTATCCCGTAAGTTGAAGCGTCGTAAATTGCTTGTTCAAGATTTCCAGCTGTTTCGTCGCCGTCTGTAAACAAAATTATTGTTGATTCCCGAGATGATTGAGGCGGAAATGACTGAATTGCGGTTTGGATACCTTTTTCTAGGTTTGTTCCCGGATTGGAAACAAGGTTCGGCGACAAGTTGTCTAAAAGATTTTCCACAGCGTACAAGTCTTCTGTGAGAGGAACTGCAACAAATCCGTCGCCTTTTGCTAAAATCACAGAAATTCCAGAACCAGCTAGTTTTTCTGTTAAAGCTTTTGCGTAAAGACTTGCTGAATCTAGGCGACTGACATCGTGATTAACGCCGGCATCCTTTGCGTTCATGCTGTAAGAAATGTCAAAAACATAAGACACAGCAGTTCCGCTAGTTTGCACGGAAATTGGTTGGATGCCCCAATAGGGATCAGCTAGGGCGAAGATAATTGAAATAAAAGCCAAAGAAAAGAAAATCATTCTAAGAACTAATCTTCTAACAATTTTAGTTTTGGCGATATGTTTAAAACTTGTGATTGCAAGTTTAAATCTTGTGTATTGAAAAATCGCGATGATTATTGCTGGTATTAAAACTAGTAAAGCGTATAAAGCTTTGGGATTTTCTAAATGAAATGTCATAGTATTTCCTTCATGTAAACTCGGCGTAAAACCCAAGCAAACATTATTACTGCAATACCAATTAACAAAACTTGTGTGTAATAACTTTGTGTCACGTTTTTTAGTTGATATGATTGAATTACAGATTCTTTTTTTGTTATAGATTCTAAAGTTTGAGAAAGCAATGCTAAAGTATCAACAGAATAAAAAGCGCCTTGTGTTTCTCGAGAGATTTCTTTCATTTGGGTTGTATCAAAGCCTGAGTCCAAATATGCTGAGTATTTTTTACCAGTATTTGGGTCTGTGTACTCAACTGGAACAGAGCCTTTTGTGCCGATAGCGAGAGTGTAAACTGCTATATCATTTTCTTTTGCAATTTTCGCTGCTGATAATGGATGGATAGACCCAGCATTATTTTCCCCATCTGATAAAAGCAAAATACACTTTTTCGGTGCTTTCGATGTTATCAAGTGATAAACTGCTGAAGTTATCCCTGTTCCGATTGCAGTTCCTTCTCCAAATTTCCCAAGTTGCAAATTATTAACCTGTTGTAAAAACATTTTGTGGTCCATAGTTGGCGGAACAAGCAAAGCTGTTTCTGAAGCCATAGCCACTAAGCCGTATGCCGCACCGGGATTGTTGTCGGTGATAACTTTTACAGCTTGTTTGGCCGCTTCCAATCGGTTTGATGTTCCAATATCCAAGGCAGCCATAGAAGGACTTGTATCAATTACAAAAACGATTTCAGTTCCTCGGGATGTGTAAACTTTTTCCTGACGAGAAATTACAGGATTTGCAAGAGCAACAATCACAAGGACAAATCCCAACCCAAAAAGAATTTTCACGATATATGAAACTATGTTCAAAATTGGATGCTTCCATTCAAACATTTTTCCTTTCCAATCAGACATTACAAGAGGAAATGAAATTGTAGAAAGAATACCAATCTTTTTTAATACAAAGTATAGAGGAATCAATAAAAGCCAAAAAAAAGCTTGTGGATTTTCAAAAACTAACATTATTTCTCCGATAAAACGATAAAAAAATTTGGAAAAGTACGCTAAATCTTTTTATTATCTACATTAATTTTTATCGCAACTTCTTTGATCTGCTAGAACTGTAAAGGCTTCGATTAAGTTTTCCGAAACTGTACTACGTTCAACAAAAGAAAAAACGCCATCTTCATTTGTTACACCTGAAAACCTGATAAAATCACAGCGTTCAAGTATTGATGAAATAGAAGTTATTTTTTCTTCGATAGAATCTGGAAGTGTATCTTGAAAAATCAAGTTTAATTCAAAAAATATTTTTGATGAAACAACTGAGTTAAAATTGTGCTTAAAGCGAGTTGTTAAAAATTGTCTTGTAATCACAGATAATTCTTTTGCAAACTCAGAATCGCTATATTTTGCTGATTTTTTGTTAAGCTTTTTTATCTGCCTTGTTGTTTTTTTCAAATTTCTTCTAGAAATTCGCTTTTGAATAAGGTCGTTCCAGATTGAAATCACTTTTTTAGTGTGAATAAGTAAGTAAGTAAGCGCAACTAAGAACACTGTCAAAAGGAAAATAAACAAGTAAACAAGCCAAGTTGTTCCTGGAATCAACAAAGGTGATGCAACTGGTCTAATTTCTTTTTTTTGTGTTTTTTCTACAATAGATTGCACGGTGATAGAAGGCACATCGATAGCAAAACTTGTTGTAAGAGTTTTTGAATATTCTGATAAATCGATTTTTGGTAAATCTAAAACTCCTACTTTCCATGGAATACAAGTGATTTGAAGAATGTAACTTCCATTTGAGCCAGATAATTTTGCTGATATTGTCTCGTAGTCAGTACTTTCTGGTAAATTAATATCAACTGTTAAATCATCTGTAAGATTTATGTTTGTAGTAAAACTGTATCTAATTTCAATCACATCCCCAATGTAAACATCTCTTGGAAGAACTGTGATATTTTCGTTCATTAAAGTTTGTGAAAAACCAGATATAGTCAAAAACAAAAAGGAAAGACAAAAAATTAACTTTTTCATACTTTGTTCCTTATTGAGAAGAAGCGAGTTAAAACTGCCGCTGGAGAATCTGCTGTGGAAATAACTTGTGGAGTAACGCCTCTTTTTGCACAAATTGATTTCCATTTTTCCATGCGATCTTCATAGCTTTTGCGCCAAGCTCTTTTGAAAACTGGATGTGAAGTTGGTAACAATTTCATTTTACTTGTTTCCACATCTACAAAAGGAATGCATCCCACTTCCGGCAACTCAATATCAGTTCTGTCTGTGCAGCAAAGAGCTACAACATCATGTTTTTGAGCAAGACGGGCTAAGTCTGCTTCGTATCCTGTGGTTCTAAAATCCGAGATAACAAAAACCAAAGCTCTTCTCTTTAAAATCTTTTGACTAGCTCGTAATGCATTTTGCAAACTTGAGCCTTTGCCAGTTTTTGGAGGAAGAGAATCTAATTTTGTGTAAATCAACATAGAGTGATCTTTTCCAGATTTTGGTGGTGCGGAAAACTGCGTTTTGTTATCGAAAAAAACAGCACCAGTTGGACAGTTGTTTTGTTCTGCTGCCAAAGTTAGTAAAGCTGCTGTTTCAGAAGCCACTTCTAACTTTGTTTTGCCTCTAGAACCTGTCATCATAGAAAGAGATCTATCTAAAATAATAAAAATTACAAGCTCTTTTTCTTCGTCAAATGTTTTTACAAAAGGCTTTCCCATGCGGGCAGTTACGTTCCAATCAAGGTTTCGTATATCATCACCTTGTAGATATTCTCGAACGCCACTAAATTCAATGCCTTGACCATGATATACAGACCGAAAATTTCCGATTTTCATACCATCTGCAATACCTTTTGCAATCAACCTTAGTTTTGAAGAACGAGCTTTTAAACTACTGTGGTTTTCTAAAATGTGCATTATGGAACCGGCATTAGAGAAAGGATTTTGTCGATTAAGTCGTCAGATGTAATTCCATCTGCAGCAGCTTCGTAAGAAAGCACTAAACGGTGGCGTAAAACTTTATTTGCAACAGCTTTTACGTCTTCTGGAATAACAAAACTGCGACCTTCAAACATAGCGTTTACTTTTGCACATTGGCACAAAGCGATACTTGCTCTTGGAGAAGCCCCAAAAGAGATATAACGCAAAATATCATCACGGTCTTTTGTAACGCTACGATTTGTAGCTTTTTTTCCAGTTTCTGGGCGTGTTACGTTTACAATCGAAACAATATATTCAATGATTGCATCATCACATACAACAGAATCTAATAATTCCCTACATTTATTTATGTCTTTTTCAGAAAGTACTTTTTCAACACTGATATCAGCAGCTTTTCCGTTACTTTTTACGATTTCAATTTCTGATTTAGCACTTGGATAGTTTACCATTACCTTCATCAAAAAGCGGTCTAATTCTGCTTCTGGAAGATTGTAAGTTCCCTCTTGTTCGATAGGGTTTTGAGTTGCCAACACGAAAAATGGTTTTGGTAATTCGTAAGTTGTTTCTCCAATTGTAACTTGATTTTCAGCCATGGCTTCTAGCAAAGCTGATTGAACCTTTGCAGGAGCTCTGTTGATTTCGTCTGCTAAAACAAGATTTGTAAAAATTGGTCCTTTTCGAACTTTGAAATCTCCAGTTGATTGTTCATAAATCAATGTTCCTGTTAAGTCAGCTGGAAGTAAGTCTGGGGTAAACTGAATACGCTTAAAATCAAGTCCAGAAATATCTGAAACTGTTTTACAAGCTAAAGTTTTTGCAAGACCTGGCACACCTTCCAAAAGAATATGTCCACCAGCTACCATTGCTGTAAGAATTCCGTCAACAACTTCTTCTTGTCCAACAACTCTTTTTGCAATTTCTGTTTTACAATTTGATATTAAATCTTTACACCAATTAAAATCGGTTTCTTTATTTTTGCTCAAAATTTTCTCCGTTTATAACTAGAATATATTAATTTTGCATGATAAATACAAAAAAAACGTATAGATTTGCATTTTTACAGTAATTTTTGTATTTTTATGCATTGTATGATTGACACATCAACCCTATTTTTTATAGTATTAGCATATCATGTTAAACACTTTAGCTCAAGAATTAAATGAAACTTTAAAAGGCACTTGTTATGCAGATTTGTTCTCTACAATGGGAACTCGTATGTTTTTTCCAAAGGGAATTATTGCTCAAAGTCAGGAAGCAAAAAAACTTGGAAAAAGGGCAAACGCAACTATCGGAACAACAATTAACGATGGTCATCCTGTAATTTTACCACAAGTAAAAGAACAACTTCCAGGATTAACTCCAGAAGAAAGTGTTTCTTATGCACCAACTGCTGGTATCTTAGAATTAAGAAAACTCTGGAAACAAAAGATGGTAGAAAAAAATCCTTCTCTAAAGGATAAAGTTTTTTCTATGCCTGTGGTTGTACCAGGTTTAACAGCTGGTATTTCATATTTAAGCGACCTATTCTTGTCTGAAGGCGATACACTTTTAGCTGGTAATCCTTCATGGGACAATTATGCTCTAATCGTAGAAACAAGACGTAGCGCAAATCTAAAGCAATTCCCAATGTTTATTGGTGATGGCTACGAAGGTGGCTTTAATCTAGAAGGATTCAAAGTTGCTGTTGAAGAAGAAGCAAAAAAAGGAAGCGTAAAAGTTTTACTTAACTTCCCACAAAATCCATCTGGATATACACCAACAATTACAGAAGTTGAAGAAATCTGTAAAATCATCAAATCACAAGCAGAAAAAGGTACAAAATTCCTTGTTTGTTGTGACGACGCATATTTTGGATTAAACTACGAAGATAACCTTATTCCAGAATCCTTGTTCGCTTATGTTTGTGATTTACACGAAAACGTAGCAGCAGTGAAAATCGACGGTCCTACAAAAGAAGATTACGTTTGGGGTTTCCGTTGTGGATTTATCACATTTGGTGGAAAAGGCATTTCAGAAGAACAATACGAAGCCCTTGTAAAAAAACTTATGGGTGTAATTCGTTCTTCAGTTTCTTGTAGTAACACTCCAGCTCAATCAATTATGTTAAAAGCTTTTCAAAGCGATACTTTGCCACAAGAAAAGCAAAAATATCGTGACATCCTAGAAGGACGTTACAGAAAAGCTCGTGCATACGTTGATTCTAGAAAAGGTGACACAGTTCTTATTCCACAACCATTTAACTCAGGATATTTCATGAGTTTTACTTGTGTTGGAATTGATGCAGAAGAATTACGTCTAAAACTTTTGTACGAATACGAAATCGGTACAATCGCAATTGATGCAAAACATCTTCGCATTGCTTTTTCAAGTTTAGACAAACGTGATATTGACGCAGTTTATGAGGCTGTGTACAATGCTGCACATGAGTTGGCTAAAAAATAATATTAATCGATATACAAATCTCAAAAAAGCTGGTAGAGGAAAGTTCTGCCAGCTTTCACTTCTTGCATTTTTATTTACATCAATTTTTCTAATTGTATCCTGTAAAAATTCTGAAACCGTTATTCTTTGGACAGACTGTCCAGAATTTGCTTCCTACGTTGAAATTTACAACTCCCGAAATGAAAACAAAGTTTTGGCAGTATACAAAGAAAATCTAGTGGAAAGTTTACCACCTACTAGCGACGAGAAAAAACCTGATATCATCGTGGGCTCTTGGCTTGAATCACTAAATCTAAAAAAACAATTTTTGCCTCTTGATTATCTACTTTCTGATTATCACCTTGGAAAAGATAAATTTTACTCTCAGCTTTTTTCAGTGGGATATTATGATGAAAAACAATATCTTCTCCCAGTAAGTTTTAATCTTTCATGTGTGCTATTTTCTTCAGAAAATGATATAACTTTCCCAAATAACTATATGCTTTCATTGGAAGAAATTAAGACCCTTTCAAAGGGCTTTAACAAACAAAATAAGTCAAAAATCTATACAAAAATGGGATTTGCACCATCTTGGAATAGCGAATTTTTGTATACAGCTATAAAATTAAATAATGTGAATTTTTATGAAGAAGATGGACAAATCTCTTGGGATGAAGAACTTCTAAATCAATCAATCGAATATTTGAGAAACTGGACAACAGAAAATAATACAAATTCTACAGCAGAATCTGATTTTATGTTCAAATATTTGTACACTCCAGAATACAAATGGATTTCAGACGAAAATGTATTGTTTGCTTACTCAACAAGCGATGAACTTTTTTCAAATCCAGTGGAAAAACTAGAAAAAATTGATTTTAGATGGATTCAGCAGGATGAAAAAATCCCTTTTGAAGATAAAGTTGTATCTATGGGGATTTACAAAAAATCTACAAATATGAAAAACGCAGAACACTTTTTGACTTGGTTCTTAAATGAGGAAAATCAAAAAATTATTTTGGAAGAAATGAGCAATTTAAATTTCGTTTCATATAATTTTGGTATTGCAGGTGGATTTTCTTCTCTTAAAACAATAAATGAAACAATTTTCCCAAGTTATTATCCAAAATTGCTTGGAAATATGCCACCAGAAGAAAATCTAAAAGATATTTCGATTTTACCTTCAAAATGGCAAAGTTTAAAAGAAAGAGTTGTTGAAGTTTATTTGTTAGACGCAGTTGATACAACAAAAGAAGAAACTTCAGTTTCTATGGAATCCTTGATTTCAGAATGGAAAAAGCAACATTATTAATTTTTCGTAACAAAATAAATTTAAAAAGGTTTGATAAAATATGAAAAGCAAAATATTTTTCTTGGTATTTTTGATTTTTTGCGGGGCTATTTTCGCAGAAAATCAAGATTTTGCATCAGCAAAAAATTTGGCAGAAAACGGATTTTGGGCAGAATCTCTTGTGGAATTGAAAAAAGTTCCAAAATCTGAGCAAAACGCTGATTATCAACTTTTGGAAGCTTTTGCAAAAGTAATGACAAATCAAGCATCTTCAAAAGATGAAAAATATATTTTAGAAAATGCTTCCCTTGAAAATAGATTAATCTTATTGGTGAAGCAAAAACAATATGCAAATGCAATTTCTCTTGGAGAAAGTGCTTTAGAAAAAGCAAAATTGTCACAACCAGAGAGATATTTACTAGGCTTGGCTTATCTTGGTACAGAGAATTACGAGAAGTCTGAGACTTTCCTTGGCACAGATTCTGTTTTTGCGCTCTTTTATACAGCATATTGTCAGTATGTTTTGGGGAAAACAGAGGAAAGTTACAACAACTTTATCAAGGTTACAAAAAGTTATCCTGCTCACAAACTGGGAATTGAAAGCCATATTTATGCTGCAAAATGTTGCATTATCAACGGTGATTACGAAAAAGCAATCCGTGAAGGTCGTCTTGCAATCAATAAGTCAAATGACCTTGCTCAAAAAGTAGAAGCAATTTTGTTAGTTGTGAATTTGCATCAGGAATTGAATCAGCTTGATGATGCTGTGTCTTTGTTGTCTACTTCTACATCATTTAACGAAAAAAATATTCCTATCAAATTCAAATTAGCAGAGATTTACAGTTATTTGGGAAAAATCACTGAAGCAGACGAAATCTACGAAGATATCCAAAACTTTTATGCTGGTACAAAATATGCAGAAGAAGCAAGTTTCCGTCGAGGAAAAATGTTTTTTGAAGCAGAAAAGTTTTTCCAAGCAAAAAATCACTTTGCATTTTGTGAAAGTAATTTCCCAAATGGGGATTTTGCAGAACAATCAATGTATTACAAAGCAGTTAGTGCTGAAAAGCTAGGTCAAAGCGATGAATCAGTTTTGCTTTTCCAAAAAATCACTATGCTATATGAAAAATCTTATTATGTTTTTGCAGCTCACGAACAACTAGCTTTCCTTTTTTATGAAGGCGGCGATTATCAACGTTCTTTATATCACGTGGATTTTATCCAAGAAAATTTCAAAGAAGAAAGTGCATTTTCAAATATCAATAATTTAAAACCTCAGTTGGAATTGTTGATTGCTGGCGAAGATAAGGATGTGGTTTTGTTGCTTCAACAGTGGAATCAAAACAAAAAAGCCTCAACTCTAGAGGGAATGAAAGTTGGCATTGAATTAGCCGGAAAATATCTTGTAACTGTGGAAGATAAAGAAAAAGGTGTTGAAATTTTAGGAGAAATTCTTTCAAAAATAGATGAAAATACAACTTCTTTTGAAAAAGCTGATATTGCAGGAAAAGCAAACAGTTTGCTAGGTTTGTATAACGCCATAAACGCCGATTATGTTTTCGCATCTGAATATTATCTAAAAGCGGCTTCATTTTATATGGGAACCAGCACCGAAAATGCGGCAGAAGCCATGTACAAGGCAGCTCTTGCTTTGGGAAATGCAAAAAAAATAAAAGATGTTGAGTTGGTTTACAATAAGATGAAAACTTTATATCCAACTTCTGATTGGACTGAAAAAACTAATTTGTTGTTAAACAGTAAAACTGGAAACTAGGAAAATATTTGGTGATTTTTGGAGAGTAAAAAAATGAAAAAAGTTTTTCTTTGTATTTTTTGTTTATTTTGCGTGATTTTTAGCTTTGCTCAAAGTGAAGAAATTATCCTTTTGCCGGATATTTTTACTGAGTTATCTTCTGGAACTTTCCATTTTGATGAAGATGCAATCCCGGATTTTACTGTGGAAGTGTATGAAGTTGTGGAAGAGCCAGTTATCGAGGAAATAATTGTTGTTGAAACAGTTGTAGAAGAACCTGTAGAAATCATTGTGGAAACTCCCATTGAAATTGAAGAAGTTCCGCCACAAAAAAAAGGCTGGTTTTTCAAAACTGGTGGAAAAGCAGAATTTTCAAAGGTGATGTTTGATTTCGTTCCAACTTTTGGCGTTGAATACTTTGGCGAAAAGTTTGTTTTTGGTGGAGATTTAGATATTGCCCTTGGTGGAAGTTCAGTTTATTCTGGGGATAAAAAGCAGTTTTTCGCTATTGAATCATTGGATTTTATGGGAAAATTCCAGCTTCCCAAAAATTTGTCACTAACTACAAAACTTGGGATTGAGCTTTTCCAGTCAAAAGATATGGAAAAAACTTTTGATTTTGCAGTTCCACTTGCTGTTAATTTGGAATACACAAGGGATTTTTGGAAAGTTTATGGGGAAGTTGGTCAAAAAACTTTTAGACTTTTTGATAATAATTTTTACTGTGGTTTAGGTGGCAGTGTGGAATTTTCATATTTCACAAACCAAACCGAAATTCAGTTAGGTAAAAAAATTGGCGTTGTAAATACTTTAAGTTTTTCAACAAACGAAGACAAATATGAAGTATCATTTAACTTTGATTATTATTTGAAAGAATCTCCTTGCTTTGGGCTAAGCGGGATTTACAAATTTTAATATAAAAATGGGACACATAAGGAGGAAATGTAAATATGTTTGGTGTTTTAAAAAGTGGTGGAATCTTGATGATTCCGATTTTATTGTGTGGAGTTTTTGCAACTTTCATCATTGTAGAAAGAATTATGTATTTTCTTTCTCTAAAGAAAAAAACTGAATTATTTAGAGAAAAAATTGCAAATCCTTTGAGTACAAGAAAATATGCTGAAGTTTATGAAGTTTGTAAAAATGAAGATATTCCAGAAGCCGCTGTAATTGGAAAGGCTGTATATTTTAGAAATACTCCGCTTACAATTCAAAAAGATGCTGTTAATGCGGAAATTGATAAACAAGTTCCAAAACTAGAAAAATACTTAACATCACTTGGAACAATCGCAAATATTTCAACTTTGCTTGGGCTACTAGGAACTGTAACAGGAAATATTTCTGCTTTTGGTGTTTTAGGCGAAGGCGCATCTATGGGAAATCCTGCTTTACTTGCAGGGTCTATTGCTGAAGCTTTGGTTACAACTGCCAGTGGTCTTGTAATCTCAATTCCATCATTGATTTTTCACAATTTCTTTGTTGCAAAAGTTGATAAAATCTTGTCAGAAATGGAAACTTCTATCACAGAATTGCAATTACAGTTCTTAAAAAAAGAAGACTAATTTTTTGGAGTAAATATGAGAAAATCAAGAAGAGGTTCCCGTGGTAACGCTGCGCAAGTGGACCTTGTTCCAATGATTGATATTGTTTTTCAGTTAATATTATTTTTCTTAGTATCTACAACTTTTGCTCTTTTACCTGGAATTACATTGAATTTGCCAGAATCTTCAACATCAGAAGGTGTAAGTACTGCTGGAATTACAATTACCATGAAAGAAAATGGTCAAATTTGGTATAAAGACACAGAAGTTGATTTAGAAACATTAAGCAAAGAACTAGAATCTTTTGATAAAGTTTCCTTTGAGGAAAGAGCTGAATATCCAATAAATCTCGAAGCTGACAGCCTTGTTACAAACGGGCAAATCGTTACAGTTTTTGATATTTTACGACAAAACGGATTTTCAGCAGTTAATCTTCGGACAACAGAATGAATCTAAAAAAAAGTGAATTACAAAGTCTAATAATTACATCTTCTCTTTGGGTAATCTTTTTGCTTTGCGCTGTGTTTATTCCAGTTGCACAAAAAGAAGAAGAAAAAAAGTATATTTCTGTAAAATTGACTTTGGCACCTGTAGAAAAAGTAGAGAAAAAAGTAGAACAGAGTAAGGTAGAGCAAAAACCTGCTGTGCCAGAACAAGTTGTAAAAGCGCCAGAGCCAGTGAAAACTGAGCCTGTAAAAGCGCCAGAACCGGTGAAAACTGAGCCTGTTAAAAAAACTGAGCCTGTTAAAAAAACTGAGCAAAAAACACAGACAGCTGCAAAAACTAAAACTTCTACACCAGCGAAACAAGAACTACAAAAATCTGTAGATGATTTAATGGCTGAGCAAAATGCAAAATCTACAAAAAAATCTGTGGATGAAGTTGACTGGGATGCCTTGTTTGGAACAAGCTCAACAGTTGCTACAAATGAATCAAAAACTTCATCAAATTCAAATCAAAAAGTAGCAAGTAATCAGTCGGCATTATCTGGATCAGCTGGTACAAGTTATGCAAACTCTTCATCAGTTTCTGCAACTAGCCAAAATCAAAGCAACTCATCTGTGCAATCAAACACAAATGCTATGTTGTCAAAAATTGTTACAAAAGAGTACGTAATTTCTTCATCAAACTTTGATTTTAAAGTGGAAATAAAAGAAAGCACTAGCAATGATGGAAGCACTGTGATTCAGCTAGAAGATGGCAAAATTCGCAAATTGATTTTTCCAAGAGAGCCAAAAATCACGCTACCAGAAAATGCTAAAATCGAAAAATCTGTAAATATCGAAATATCATTCCAAGTGTTGAAAAATGGTTCGGTTACCAATGTGAAAATTAGTAACGAAGCTTTGATTTCGCCAGAAGTTGCCAATGAAATTAAGCGACAGATTGAAAATTGGCGTTTCGATGAGTCAGATAGTGATGGACATGGACTGTTTAATTATAGTATTATAAAAAAATGAAAACTGTAAATAATCTACCTGAGATAAAAGCGGTGGCTTTTGACATTGACGGAACATTGTATCCGAACTGGAGACTCTATACACGAATGGTTTTTTATTTCCTAAAAAATCTTCGTTTTTTTCTACGTTACAATAAAGTACGAAAAGTATTACATAGAACCGCCGTTCTTGCAGACTTTTTTGAATATCAAGGTAGATTACTTGCTGAAGAACTTTCTGTTTCAAGGGAAGAAGCAAAAAGCCTAATTGATGAAAAAGTTTACAAAGGTCTAGAACCTTTTTTTGTTAATCTAAAACCTTTTCCTCACGTAAAAGAAACTTTCCAAAAATTCAAGGATGCAGGTCTAAAATTGGGGATTTTATCAGATTTCCCACCAGAACAAAAAAAAGACATTTGGGGAACTGCTCCTCTTTGCGATGTAATTATGGGCTCTGAAGAAACCGGTGCCTTAAAACCATCAATTTACACTTTTGGATCTTTGATTTCAGAACTAGATTTACCAGCAGAAAATATTTTATACGTTGGAAACAGCATAAATTCTGATATCAAAGGTGCAAAAGCTGCGGGAATGCAAACTGCATATCTTGCTCCAAGATGGAAATTGCTTTTTAAGAAACTTCCAAAGGAAGCAGATTTTTCATTTATAAACTATCGCAAATTACAAGCTTATGTGTTAAAATAAACTAAACCAATACAAAAAAATAACATTCTTTGGGTGGAAGAAAAAATGTTAGAAATGATTTTAAATTTATTGCCGTTACTTGCTTCGGTGTCTTTAATTCTTGTTTTTAGATATTTGGATAAAGATAATAGATCAATTGAGGGCGCAAAACGCTATATCGATAATGCAAAAAGTCAATTTGATAAATACTTTCAGGATAATTCAAAAAAAATCCAAGATGCAGAAATCGAACTTGAAACTAAACAAAGTGTTGCTATTGCCGCAATAAAAAGATTAGAGTCAATTCAAGAAGAAGTAGCTACAAAAGCCGATTCATTTCAAGGCAATATTGATTCAATCTCTACAATGGAAAAGCAACTTTCTCAATACAGCGAAGTTCTAAACGACTTAATCGAAATGACTGCAAATGTTGAGGAAAATCTACAAAGACTTCAAACTGAATCTCGCTTTTTAGATAAAACAACAAAAAAGATAACAAGCCAAAAATCATTGTTAGATTCTCTTGAAAACAGAATCCCTAATATCATTTCTGATTTTAAAAATGAAAATCTTGCTCAACTAGATCAAGTTTCAAAAGATTTACAAGAAAAACTTCAATCACTTTCAGATCAATTAGATACTCAAACAAAGCAAAATCTATTTTCAAATCAAGAACTTTTGTCTGAAATTGAAAAAACATACACTACTGCAGTTGATGGTGCAAAAAATAAAGCAAAAGCACTAGAAACTTCTGTAATTTCTTCGATGAAGCAAGAACTTGAAGAAAACTTGGAAAAATTAAAATCAAGTTCAGAAGCACAAATCAAAGAATACGAAACTGAACTTGCAGAAAGCGTAGAAAATTTTAGAACAAGTTTAACATCCCAATTAGAAGCATCTGAAAATCAAGTTGCAAGCGATTTAGCTCGAGTAAAATCAAGTTCAGAAGCACAAATCAAAGAATACGAAACTGAACTTGCAGAAAGCGTAGAAAATTTTAGAACAAGTTTAACATCCCAACTAGAAGCATCTGAAAATCAGATTGCAAGCGATTTGGCACATGTAAAATCAAATTCTCAGGCTCAAATTGCTGACGTAAAAGCTGAAACTGAAGAACTTCTTTCAAAATATCGCGATGATGCAGAAATCCAAATTCGTACATTGTGCGGCGAAGCAGTTTCTCTAGCAGAAAAACTTGATTCGGATGTTCGTGCCTTATCAGTTTCTGTAGAAAATCGTGAAGAAAAACTAAACGAAACTTTAGATGCTGAAATCGAAAGAATTAACTCAACAATTTCTGAAACTCTTGCAAGTGTGGAAAATGATGCATCAAGCAAAATCACTTCACTTGCATCAAAACTTGCAGAAACAGTTGGAAACTTCAAGTCAAGTTTAACATCACAGCTAGAATCTTCTGAAAATGAAGTGATTTCTGATTTAACTCGTGTAAAATCTACTGCATCTGAAAAAATCCAAGAATGCAAAGATGCAACAGAAGAACTTTTATCTCAATATAAAGCTGACACTGATTCTCAAATCCACTCATTAAATGAAGAAGTTGCTGCTTTAACTGAAAAGTTTACTGCTGATTTTAGAACCTTGTCTGGTTCAGTTGAAAGTCAAGAATCAAAAATCAATGAAGCATTGGATAGTGAAATCCAGCGTTTGAACAAATTGGTTTCTGATACATTAACAAATCTTGAAGAAGACACTACAAGTAAAATTACTGCTATCGAAGCAAAACTTACTGAAACAACAGATAATCTTGTTGCTCAAACACAAAACCAACTTCAAAGTGCAAAATCAGATATTTTTGCGGCAATTTCAGATACACAAAACCAAGCAAAAACATCTGTTGAAGATTTGAAATCAAGTTTTGAAACAGTTATTTCTGAAATCCAAAAATCAACTAATGCAGATTATACTGCTTTGGATCAAGAAACACGTGAAAAAATTGGAAAACTTGAAAGTATCTTGGAAACTTCTCTTGCAAATATTCAGGCGAAAATCACTTCTATGGATTCTGAAAACAAAGAGAAAATTCAAACTAATATTGATGAATTGCAAGCAAAACTTTCTTCTGAATTGTTGGCTTTGCAAAAAGATTCTGATACAAAACTAACATCAGTGCTAAATGAAATTAATACTGCTACAGAAAAAGCTCGTGCTGACTTAAATCAAACTTTGTCTGAAATTACAAATTCTACAGAAGAAGAACTTGAGATTTTTAGAAAAGATTCTGAACAAAAGTCTAATTTGCTAAAATCAAGATTGGCAGAAGTTGATACTCAGCTTTCAAGTATTGAAAAGCGTAATAAATCTATTGATGAAGTGCTTAATAAATTAACTGAAGCAACTAACAATCAAGAAAGTGCAACAAATAGCGCAATCGCAAAATTAGAAGAAACTGTAAAAAGGGTAGTTTCAGAAACTCAAGCAATTATCAATTCTAAGGGACAAGAGCAAGTTGAAAATGCAAACTCTTATCTTGAAAGTGTTGTTAAACAATTAAAGCAAAGTTTCCAAGAAAAAGAAACAGCTTTCTTTGCAGATATTGATAAAGAACTTGATACATACAAACAAGATACAATTTATCGCTTTGAACGTCTTGATTCAGTTGGAAATGAAATTGCAACTCTAGACCAAAATCTTCGAGAAGCAATGAAAAACACTGAAAACAAGGTAAACGCTGATTTTGCAAAATATACACAACTTCAAGCACAAAATCAGGCTGAATTTGCAAAAACTATTAATATCAAATCTGACACATTATTAGAAAGACTTCATGGAATCGAAGGGGAACTTAACGAGCTAAAAGAAAAGTCTTATGCAAATGTTTCAGATAAGTTAAAAGTTTTTGAAGATGATTTCTTTGTGGATTTGAAAAAACGTGGTGATTCTCTAAATGAAACATTGTTAAGTTGGCAAGCTTCTTTCAATGAAAAAGTTCAAGAAATGTCAAAAGATTTTATGAACTCACGAAAAGATATTGAAGTAAGATATGGTGAAGAATTTAAAGAAAAGATTTCGAGTTTGTCTGAAAAACTAAGCGAACAAACTCAAAAGATTTCAGAGGCTATAAAAGAAAGTGAAAATGCTCTAAGGGAACAAGTTTCAAATTGTGATATAGCAATTCAAAACTTTATTGAGCAGCAACGTGGGGAAATGGATTCTGCAAAGAATTCTGCAAATCAGTATATTGAAAAAGAACTTCAAAATCAGGCTCTTTTGCAAACTGAGCAGTTAAATCGCTATGAAAGAGAATTGGCTTCTAAAATCCTACAAATCGAACAAAGCGTGGCAACTTCTGAGGATAAAACAAAGGCTTCACTTGATGCAGTGCTTCAAGATTTAACAGCTTGGCGCCAACGTATGAATGAGCAATATGATGAAACATCAACTATGTTTAATTCAAAACTTGATTCACTATCAGAAAAATCAAATGAAATGATTGCTTCTGTAGAACAAGTTTTCAAAGAAGATATTTCAGCATTTAATCTAAAAACTGTAGCAGAAAAAGAAGAAATTGCAAGTCAACTTTCTGGGCTACAAAAAGATATTGAAACAACAATTTCAAATTATCAAAATCGTTCACAAGAAGTTTTATCTCAACTTCAAGCAAGTTATGATTCAATGATGGCTGAAACTGATACAAAAGTTTCTAAGTTAAACACTGAATCAGAACAAAAACTTCGTGTTCTAAAAACAATGGTTTCTGAAATCAAGGAAAAAACAGAAGTGGCTCAAGAAAAAGCTATGGAAAAAATCCGTTCAGAAGCAAACGAACTTAATGTAAACCTAACTGATATTGATAAGCGTTTGAAACATTTTGTTTCAACAGCACAAATCATGGAAAAAACTGAAGCTCTTAGAAAAGATCTAGAAAACAAAATCAGTGTTTTACGTGGTGATATTTCTAAGTTTGACAACTTTAAACAAGTTGCAGATGATGTAGAAAAACATTTTGGTAAAATCAGAAAGATGGAAGAAGATGTTTCTGCAAAAATGCAAAAATTCACTAACGACAAAAAACGTGTTGATAATCTAGAAACAGATTTTAATCATCTTTTGTCATTGTCAAATACTATGAATCAAAAAATTGCTGATATGCAAACTTCTTATGACCAATTACAAGGCATAGAAACTGATATTAGACGTTTCTCTGATTCTATTTCAGATTTGTCTGGAAAATATGAACGTATCGAAAAGAAAACACCAGTTCTAGAACAAACTATTCTTGGCGTTGATAAAACTTTTGAGAAATTAAAAGATTTGGAAAAACGTCTTGTTCAATGTGATACAAATGTTCAAGCTTTCCCAGATAAACTTACTCTTGTTCAACAAGATATTGATAAGATTTTGAGCCAAAGTGGTTCTATAAACGATGCAGTTGAAAAACTTTCTTCTCTAGAAAATATTTTAGCAGAAACTGAAAACCGTATCGGAAATATTGCAAAATCTAAAGATTCTATTGCAAAAACAGAACAAAGATTGCAAGAAGTTTCTAAGGAAGCACAAGGTCAGATTAAGTTGTTTGGAGATTTGATAAGAGCAGATAAGCAAAGAAAATCTTCAAATGAAGCAGGGGCTCCACCTATTGGTGTACGTGAAAACGTAATAAAACTTGCACACCAAGGATGGAAACCTGAAGAAATAGCAAGAAGCTTAAATATCACACTTGGTGAAGTAGAGCTTATTCTTGACTATTTTGGAAAAGAAGGCAGGTAGCCCAAACGGCAACGGCTAGTCCGTTGCCGATTTCACCAAGCTTTTCGCCAGTTTTAGCTTTTACAAAAACTTGGCTCTCATCCACTTCTAGCACATTTGCAATACTAGAAATGATTTCCTTTCTAAAAGGAAGTAGTTTTGGCTTTTCTATTGCAATTACACAATCCAAGTTGCCCAGTTTGTAACCCTTTTCTTTTACTAAGTTCCAACTGTATTTCAATAGTTCCCTTGAGTCGGCTCCTTTCCACTTTTCATCAGATGGTGGAAAAAGCTCCCCAATATCTGAAAGTCCTGCAGCCCCTAGCAAAGCATCTGTAATCGCGTGTAAAAGCACGTCGCCGTCTGAGTGGCCATCTTCTCCCTTTTCAAAAGGAATTGTAACGCCACCTAAAACAAGTTGCCGACCTTCAGTTAATCTATGCAAATCGTAGCCTAAGCCAATTCTTATCATAGTAAAACCTCGTTAGAATGATTTTTTAGCCTTTCTAAATCTGATGCAAAGGTGATTTTTATATTGTTTGTGGAACCTTGGCAAGTATAAACATCTCCGCAATAAGCTTTCCAAACTGTAGTATCGTCGGTGCAGTCGGTTCGCATATCTTTTGCGCATTGTTTATGTGCTGCAAAAAGACGATTGTACTCAAAGCCCTGAGGAGTTTGCAAACTACAAGCAAGGCTTCGGTTTATGTAACTTTCGATAGTTCCGTCTTTTTGCAAAGCGATTGTATCTGTAACTGGAATGTATGGCACACATGCACCATGTTTTTCCGTTGTGGTTAGCACGTTGTAAATAGTTTGAAAATCAACCCAAGGTCTTGCACCATCGTGAATTAAAACTATAGCAGGTTTTTCATCATCTTGTGGATTTTCTGTGGCATTTTGATTACAAGCTTCTAGTGCATTAAGCACAGAAAGCTGACGTGTTTCCCCGCCTTCGATAAAAACTGGCTTTACATCAAGCTGTTCCAAGATTTCTTGCACTTTTTTATTTGAAAATAAAGCAGCTTTTCCATCTGGAATTCTGTTTTTGGGGCAAGTTATCACAAGAGAAGATAATTTATAGGTTGGAGAAATTCTAGAATCTAAAAATGAGTTTAAAAAAGCAATGCAGGCTAAAGACAAAACTGTATTGTTTTCCTTATCCTGCACTGAAATGTACTCTTTTTTTGTGCCAGTTCCAAGACGTGTAGAGGAACCGGCCGCTGTAATAATCAAATGAACGGGAATCTTAATCATCATCCATGTCGTCGTCGTCGTCATCGTCATCAACTTGACTAGATTGATCTTGTTCAATGAATACATCATCATCGTCATCATCAAAATCGTCGTCGTTGTGAACGTTGTTTTTAGCTTGAATCATTAATCCTAGTGGTTCAAGTTTTGCGTGAATTAAAGCTTCCACTTCTTTTGGAGTTTTATCCAAAGCGTATGCAATTTCATCTTCTAGCAATTTTTTTGCTGAATCGTAAAGTTTTCTTTCTTGGATTGGTAAATCTTTAATTTTGCTACGATGATATAAACATCTTACGATAGCAGCGATATCTTCGATAGTACCTTTTTTTAACAATTCAAGATTCATTTGATAGCGTTGCTTCCAGTCTGAAGTAACTTGTTCAATCGCTTCTCCCATTGAATCTAGTGCTTTTTGAGCTCTATCTGCAGAAACGATTCCGCGAACACCTAGTTCTTCACATCTTTCTACAGGAATCATTACTGTCATATCTGAAACATCAAGATAAATGACATAATACATCATTTTTTTATCACGGAACATTTGTTCCTGAATCTCAACAATAGTACCAACACCTTGGCTTGGATAAACAACCTTTTGGTTTACTTGAAATTTAATTTCACTCATACCATTACAGTATAACATATTTTTCGTTTTCAAGCAATAATTCGTCGATTTGCTTTACATTTACCAAGACTTTTTCCAACTCTTTTACTGATTTTTGAATATCATCTTTTTTTATCCCTGAGTAATTTATTACAAGGGTGATATTTTTTTGATTATCAGAATTATCGTAGGAATAATCTTCCAAAAACGGAATCAAAATATTGTTTTCCTTAAATTTTTTTCTTAGAGTTTGAATATCAATTTTTTTATCAATTTCTAGCAAAAAGTGAAGTCCCGCTTCTTCTTCTTTGATTTTACAAAAACTTGATAATGCACTTTTTTCCAAATAAAAAATCAAAAGATTTCGCAAAGAACGATAATAATTTTTCATTTTGATAATGTGCTTTTCAAAATATCCTTTTGCCATAAACTTTGCCAAAACAAATTGCTCAAATGAGGAAACTGTATTCGAAAAAAAGCCTAGTTTGCTTTCAAATCGTTGCAAAAGATTGATGGGCAAACAAAGATAGCTTATTCTAAAGGATGGGGAAAGGGATTTTGTGAATGTATTTATGTAAATCACCTTGTTTGACCTGTTGTACTCAGAAGAGAAAAGTGGAGTTAGTGGTTTCCCCAAAAAGCGAAATTCGCTGTCGTAGTCGTCTTCTATGATGTAGCGATTTTCCTGTTTGTTTGCCCAAGCCAGGATTTCTTGGCGACGACGAACTGGCATAACAATTCCTGTTGGAAAGTGATGAGAAGGGGAAAGGTGAACCACATTTGCACCAGATTTTTCTAAGTCTTGGGTTTTTATCCCAAAATCATCTAAGTTACAGGTTACGCAGTTTACGCCGTTTATCTCTAGAATTTGGCTGATTTTTTTATATCCGGGATTTTCCACAGCGTACAAAAGATTTTTATCAAATAGTTTAACCAAAAGACTGTACAAATATTCGGTTCCAGAACCAATTACAATCTGATTTGGAGAAACGGACATATTTCTAAAGCGATGTAAATAATTTGCGATTTCTTTTCGTAACTGAAAAACGCCCTTTGCATCAGATAATTTTAGCAAATTCTCGTTGGATTCAGAGAAAACTTCTTTTGTGATTTTTGCCCAAGTTTTAAAAGGGAAATTTTCTGAAGAAATGGCGTTGGTTTTAAAATCAACTTTTACAGGATTTTCGGAGTTCACTTCAGAAGTTGTTTCAAAATCATTTTCAAATTGATAAGAATTGTTTTGGATATTTTCCTTTTTATCCTGATTTAGAGATTTTTCCAGATTTGGGATGTTCAAAAGCTCTGTTACGTAAAATCCACTTTTTTCAATGGAATAAATGTATCCTTCTGAAATTAGTCGTTCGTAAGTGTTGGCAACTGTAATCACGCTTATTCCAAGGTGATTTGATAAATTCCTTTTTGAAGGAAGTTTTTCATTTGGCCTAAACTTTTGTTCAAGAATGTTTTGTTTTAGGTTTTCGTAGAGAAAGTCAGATAAAGTTAATTTTCCCCGTTTTGAAAAATCGCAAGTAAACATAAACTGATTATATCAAAATATATAAAAATTGGATATACACATAATACCAGATTTTTGGTATTTATAAATTAATTCTGTTAGAATTTATTTTGGCTATGAGGAAATAATTATCCTTTAAGAATATAGCCATATTTCTTCTTTTTCGAGGTTTTTTCATGGATAAAAGACTTTTAACAATTCAAGACATTTCTTGTGTAGGTCAATGTTCTCTAACTGTAGCATTGCCTGTTATTTCTGCTTGTGGAATTGAAACTGCTGTTCTACCAAGTTCAGTTTTATCAACACACACAGCTGGTTTTTCTGGATATACTTTTAGAGATTTAACTGATGATATGCCAGCAATCCTTGCACACTGGAAAAAAGAAAATATCACTTTTGATGCTTTTTACACAGGTTACGTTTCAAAAGCTCAAATCCCTTATATTAAGCAAATCATGGAAGAAACAGCTCGTGAAGGCGCACTAAGAATTGTTGACCCAGTAATGGCAGACAACGGAAAAATGTACCCAGGATTTGATGAAGATTTCCCAAAAGAAATGGCAAAACTTTGTGACGGTGCTGATATCATCATGCCAAACTTAACAGAAGCTTCATTCCTATTGGACACACCTTATGTTGGTGATAACTACGATCAAGCTTACATCGAAGATATGCTAGTTAAACTAAAAGCTCTTGGTGCAAAAAATGTTGTACTAACAGGTGTTTCTTTTGAAAAAGGAAAACTTGGTTGTGCTTGTTACGACGGAAACAAAGTTGAGTACACATTTACAGATCGTCTAGATGCAAGTGTTCACGGAACAGGTGATGTTTTTGCATCAAGTTTCGCTGGTGCTTTACTTCGCGGAAAATCAGTTCTTGAAGCTGCAACAATTGCACAAAATTACGTTGTAGAATCAATGAAACTTACACTTGGAGATGATTCTCACTGGTACGGTGTAAAATTCGAAAAAGCACTACCTTTCCTAATTAATTCACTAAATTAAGTAAAATATAAATAAAATGTTTAAGTGAGTAGGGTAAAATATTTTACTTTGCTCACTTATTTTTTTAAATTTTGTGATATAATGAAAGTATGAAAATTGAAAAATTAACTAGTAATTTGAAATTAACAAATGATGGTGGATTGTCTTTCTTTTTTGTAGGGGTAGGAAGCGCTTTTTCAAAAAAACATTTTCAAAACAATCTACTTATTGTAAAAGGTGATGATCATCTTTTAGTGGATTGTGGAATAACTTGCCCATCTGCCTTGTATCATTATGGTTCAAATATTACTAATATAAAAAATATATTGATAACTCACTCTCATGCTGACCATATCGGTGGATTGGAAGAAGCCGGTTTAATGGGACGATACGTTACAAAACAGCGTCCAAAAATGTTTATAACAAAGCAATATAAAAAAATCTTGTGGAATCAGTCTTTGCGTGGCGGAAACTCTTATGGCGAAATGAATAAGGGGCGCTTTCTAGGTTTTGACGACTATTTTGAGCTTGTGGAACCAAAACAGATTCTAAAAAAACCTCGAATTTTGTGGGAAACAAATTGTGGCTCAATTAATGTTAAGATTTTTAGAACAAAGCACATTCCAGATTGTGTGGGTTCATGGAAAAAAGCTTTTTATTCAGTGGGTGTTTTAATTGATGATAGAATTTTGTTCCCAGCCGACACCCAATTTGATAAAGAATTAATTGACTGGATGACATCTACATATCCAATACAATACATTTTCCACGATTGCCAATTTTACACAGGCGGCGTTCATGCTTCCTATGATGAATTGAAAACCTTGCCAGAAGATATTCGCAAGAAAATTTACTTGTGCCATTATGGCGATAATTTTGAGTCTTTCGCTCCAGAACAGGATGGATTTGCAGGTTTTGCAAGGGAAGGCCATTTTTATCACTTTGATAAATAACTAAAATAACATTCAAATCCAGTTTAGATTTTATCTAGGCTGGATTTTTTTTGAGCAACCTTTTCCAGTTTGTTCCGGCTAATCGGGGTTCCCTCACGGTCATTGCCAAAGGCAACGGCTACGCCGCCCCTAATATCCGGGCTAAGTTTTTCCACAAAAATACAAAATCCAGTTTGAAAAAAAAAGCTCCCCAATTTCTTGGAGAGCCACGACCCATACACGAGTCGAACGTGCGACCTGCTCCTTAGGAGGGAGCCGCTCTATCCAGCTGAGCTAATGGATCAATTTTTTCTAGTTTTGTCACCAAAACTAGAAAATGCATATAAACTTTTCCAGCAACTTTTGATATTTGAAGAATTCCAAAATATCAGCTTGCTAAAAAATTATACGTTAAACTTAAAGAAAATGATGTCGCCGTCTTGAACGATGTATTCTTTTCCTTCAACACGATATTTACCAGCTGCTTTGATATCAGCCTCGCTTCCGTATTTTACTAAATCATCAAATGAATATACTTCAGCTTTGATAAAGCCTCTTTCAAAGTCAGAGTGGATAACACCAGCAGCTTTTGGAGCTGTATCTCCAGCGTGAATTGTCCAAGCGCGACATTCTTCCACACCAGCTGTAAGATATGTGCGAAGTCCCATCAAGTGATAAGCTGCCCGTGCCAAAACTGCAAGACCGCTTTCTTTTAGACCAAGCTCGTTTAAGAACTCTAGCTTTTCTTCTGGATCGTCCATGTCAGCAAGTTCTGCTTCGAATTTACCACAGATAACTACAACGTCAGCCCCTTCCTCTGCAGCAATCTTTTTTACAGTTTCGATATATTGGTTGCCGTTTTTCATGCCTTCTTCATCAACGTTACAAACATACATTTGTGGTTTCATTGTGATAAGATGACTGTCGTAAAGTGCAACTTTTTCATCATCAGTTAAGTCTGCTGTACGAGCAGGTTTTCCGTTTTCTAGCAATGGCTTGATTTTTCCGATTGCTGATAGCAAAAGTTCTGCTTTTTTTGCTTCTTCTTTGCTAACACGGGCTGCTTTTTGTGCTTTTTCGATACGACGGTTTACAGTGTCCAAGTCAGCAAATGCTAATTCCATGTTGATAGTTTCGATATCATCAGCTGGATCAATTTTATTGTTTACGTGAACAATATCAGGATTTTCAAAACAACGAACAACTTGTGCGATAACACCAACTTCACGGATATTTGCTAAGAATTGGTTTCCAAGACCTTCACCCTTTGAAGCACCTTTTACAAGCCCTGCAATATCTACAAATTCTACTGTAGCAGGAACTTTTCGTTTTGTATTAAATTTTGTTGATAAGTAATCAAGTCTAGAATCTGGTAAATCAACAATTCCCACGTTTGGGTTAATTGTACAGAATGGATAGTTTGCAGCTTCTGCAGGTGCTGCTGTTAAAGCTGAAAAGATAGTTGATTTTCCAACATTTGGTAAACCAACGATACCACAGTTAATTGCCATATATTTCCCTCAAAAATGATTTTCAAAATAGTTTCGTAAGTATAGTATTTATAAGGATTTTTAACAAGTGATTAGTAACTTTTTTATGTATATCGCTTTGGTTGATTGCCACGCGGATTTGTTCGCAGCTAACGCCACTCACGATAGAGCTAGAGTGAAAGATTACAAACAATCTAATACTCGTAAGGGATACCCGGTTCGCTTGCAAAGTCGAGCCCCACATCAATCCCAATCACGTAAGCCAAAATCCCCAAACAACCATAACCAACTAAAAATGCCCAGAGTCCAGAGACCGGCAAGGTCTTTGGTCGTTATTTTGGGAAAGAGAGAGGTGTGGATGAGACAAATTGCGAGACTCGCAGCAATTTGCGTTTTATCGAAAAAAATGGGTTCTCTCTCTCCACAAAGTTTACCAGCTTTCCAAAGCTGAAAAAACTAACATGTTGACCTAATCTTCTATATCTTATACTTTATATTTATGAATGTATTAACTCTAGGAAATCCAATTTTACGACAAAAATCAGAACCTGTAGCAGAAGTTACACCAGAATTAGAACAAACTCTTGAAGAAATGTTTGAACTTATGATTGAAACAGATGGTGTTGGACTTGCTGCTCCTCAAGTAGGAATTTCACAACGTTTTTTTGTTTGCATGGCAGACGATGATGTAAAACGTGTTTTTATCAATCCTCAAATTATCGAAACTTCCGCAGAACTCGGTGAATATGAAGAAGGCTGTCTTTCTATCCCAAAATTATATGAAAAAATCACTCGTCCTGTAGAAGTAACTGTTCAGGCACTTAACGAAAAAGGCAAACCTTTTACACTAAAAGCTGATGGTTTGCTTGCTCGCATTATCCAGCACGAGTATGATCACTTAGACGGAATTTTGTACATAGACCGTGGCGATCCAGATTTCAAAGCAAAAGCAGAAGAAACAATGCGCCGCCGTGAAGAACGCCGTTTAGAAAAAGAAAAAGCAAAGGCTGCAAAAGCTGCCAAAATCGCTGCAAAAAAGGCAGGTAAATAGTGAATATTTTATATGCAGGTAGCCCAGATATTTCTGCAAAAGTTTTAGAAGATTTATATTTGCTCACAGAGAATAATCCAGATTTCAACATCGTTGGAGTTTTGACAAATCCTCCAAGTGCAAAAGGACGTCACAAAGAACTTGTTCCAACAGAAGTGGCTCAAATTGCTATAAAATACCAACTTCCTGTGCTAGAGCCAGAAAAACTTGATGCAGAACTTCGGGAAAAGGTTAGTGCTCTAAATCCTGATATTTTAGTTTGTTTCGCATACGGAAAACTTTTTGGCCCAAAATTTATGGCACTTTTCCCACAAGGCGGAATCAACTTACATCCATCTCTTTTACCAAAATATCGTGGATGTGCTCCTGTGCCAGCTGCAATTCTAAATCAAGAAGAAGAAACTGGAATTACTGTGCAAAAACTTGCTTTGGAAATGGATTCCGGTGATGTTTTGTTGCAAGTGAAAATCCCTCTTGATTTTACAGAAACTTCAGAAAGTTTGCTAAATGATGCTGCAAATCGTGGTGGCGAACTTTTCTACAAAGTTTTGTGTGATATTAGAGATGGTAAAGCAAATGGTGTGCCACAAGATTCAAGCCAAGCAACTTACTGTGAAATGCTAAAAAAAGAAGACGGCTTAATTGATTGGACAAAATCTGCAAAGAAGATTTCTGCAAAAATCCGCGCATATTATCCATGGCCAAGTTCTTTTACTATGTACAAAGATTTGCAACTAAAAATCCACAGAGCAAAGGTTTTCACTGGTTTTGTAGATTGTTTTGAAAGTGCAAATCTTTCAACTCCAGTAGAACCTGGAACAGTTTTAGCTTTTGACAAGAAAAATGGTATCCTAATCCAAACTGGGGAAGGAATCCTTGCTGTAGAAAACTTGCAATTACAAGCAAAAAAAGCTATGGATTATAAAGATTTTCTCAATGGAAACAAAGATTTTATCGGTTCAAAGCTTTAATCCCTTGTCTTAAATATCCCATATTTGATAAAATACAAATATCATTTAGGGTAAGGAATATAAAGACCTAAAAATAAGGAAAAATAATGAAAAAGAAACTTTCTGATTTTAGACTTAATTTCACAAAATATATTGAATCACTTCAATCAAATTGGAAAACATTACTTTTTACAGCTATTGTAGTTATCATTTTTATGTGTGCAATTACTTTCGCTGTTTTCTTTGCTTTTGTAAAAAGTCCAGAAGAAGTTCTTGTTCCAAACGTTGTTGACAAAACTTTGGAAGAAGCTTTGCAGGAAATGCAAGTAAAAGAATTGTATCCAAAAATCCAATTAAGATATTCAAACTCTCAAAGCGAAAAGGGCTTTGTTCTTGAACAAAATCCTCCAGCTGGAGCAATCGTAAAAGCTCACCGCCACATTGACTTGGTTGTAAGTAAAGGTGCAGTTATCGACCGTGTTGGCAACTATGTTGGTCAAAAGCTAGATGATGTAAAACTTTCTCTACAAGCTTTAATGGCTGAATCTGCTATTCCTCTAATTAAGTTGCCAGATGTTCCAAATTATCGTTCTGACGCTTCTGAACCAGGCACAATTTTGGAACAAGATCCACTACCAGACACAGCTTTAACAACTCCAGTTACAATGTCTTTGGTTGTAAGTAGCGGTCCAGGAAATGAAACAACAAGAGTGCCTTATATCGTTGGATATTCACTAAACGACACATTGTTACAGATGAGCCGTTCCAAAATTGTGTTTAACTTCACAGCAGCCGACCCTGAAAAAATGGATCCAGAACGACCTGGTGTAGTTATCAGTCAAAAATTACCAGAAGAAAACGAGAATATTCCGATTTACACATCAACAGACTGTGTAATCAATATTCCAGATACAATCGTAGACGGAAATCTTTACGGAATCTACGAAGCTGATTTACCAGCTTATCCTTATGCTCTAAAAGTTACTTTAGATGCAATTCCACGAGAAGGTGATGCTTACAATATCGTAACAATGAAACACCCAGGTGGAAAACTTACAATTCCTTATGCAGTTCCACGTTTGACAGTTCTTGTTTTAACAGTTCAAGAACAAGAAATTGCAAGATTTACAGTTCAATAAAATCGGATTTTTCTGAAATTATACAAAGAGACAATCTTTTGAAGGTTGTCTCTTTTTTTAGGATAAAATTATCATTGATGTAAAGATTTATTATTTATTCCTCAAGAAAATACAAAAAATCCACTATTTCAAAATCCATGGTATAATATTTCCATGAACACAAAACAACATTACACATCAACTAATAAATTTAAATGGGCTTTAGTAATTTTTAGCTTTATTGGGCAAGTAGCTTGGGTTGTAGAAAATATGTATTTCAACGTGTTTATCTACAAAATGTTTAACGCATCTGCAACTGATATTTCACTAATGGTTTCTGCTAGTGCCATAACTGCTGCATTAACAACTTTGTTGATTGGGGCTTTATCTGACAGAATTTCAAAGCGAAAACTTTTAATCAGTCTTGGCTACATTTTGTGGGGATTTTCAATTCTTGCATTTGCTTTTATCAGAATGGATTTACTTACAAAAATCACTGGTTCTGTGGCAGCCGCTGCTAGTTTGGGTGTAAGTCTTGTTATCCTAATGGATTGTGTAATGACTTTCTTCGGCTCATCTGCTAACGACGCGGCTTTTAACGCTTGGCTTACAGACTGTGGTACTCAAGAAAATCGTGGAAAAATCGAGGGCATAAACTCAATGATGCCACTTATTGCGATTTTGGCTGTTTTCGGCGGATTTATGGCTTTCAATCTTGATAAGGGCGAAAGCTGGACAAGCATTTTCGTTATAATCGGAAGCATCGTGGTTTTTATCGGGATAATTGGATTTTTCTTGATAGAAGACCACATTACAGAAAGCTCCGAAAATAAAACATCATGGCTTGAAAACGTTATCTACAGTTTCAAACCTTCCGTGATAAAAAATAACAAACTTCTCTACATTGTTTCTCTTGGCTTTGCAGTTTTCTGTATTTCCATTCAGATTTTCATGCCATATTTGATTTTGTACTACGAAAAAACTTTGGGCATGACAGATTACGTTATCATCATGGCACCTGCAATTTTAATCGCTGCAATCGTAACAGCTTTGTACGGAAAAGTTTTTGACAAATTCGGATTCAAAAAATCAGTTATTCCATCAATCTTGATTTTGATGTTGGGCTACGTTTTCTTGTATTTTACAGTTGGAAAACTACCTGTTTTCATCGGCTCTCTTTTGATGATGATAGGATACTTAACTGGAATGGCAGTTTTTGGCGCTATGGTTCGAGAAAATATCCCTGAAGATAAATCTGGCATGTTCCAAGGCACAAGAATTATCGCCCAAGTTTTGATTCCGGGGATAATAGGACCTTTTATCGGTGCAAAAGTTTTGCAAAATGCTGAACTTATCCTAAACAGTGACGGAACTTCCAGCTTTTTACCAAATAAAAACATTTATCTTGCAGCCTTTATCGTGGCTGTGATTTTGCTTGGCCTTTTATTCTTTATTTTTAGAATGATAGAAAAAGCTCAAAAAGACGCAACATCAAAATAATTTCTGGAGAAAAATATGAATATCAACAAAAATCCTTTTCAAGAATACCCACGACCTCAACTAAAACGAGATAGTTATTTTAATTTAAATGGCAAGTGGATATTAAATGGTGAAGAAATTTTAGTGCCATTTCCTCCAGAGTCAGAGGCTTCTGGTTTTCAAGGAAAAATCGGATCAAATCTTGAATACGTAAAAGCATTTGTTTTGCCAGAAGATTTTGAAACTGCTTTGAAGTCAGATGATTCTCAAAATAGGCTTATTTTGCATTTTGGGGCAGTAGACCAGATAGCAACTCTTTCTGTTGATGGAAGTTTTGTGGGAAGTCATCATGGTGGATATTTACCATTTTATTTTGATATTACAGATTATCTTTCTGGCAATAATGTTCACGAAATCCGATTGCAAGTAAAAGACACATTGAGCCACAAATATCCATACGGAAAACAACGAAAAAATCGTGGTGGCATGTGGTACACTCCTGTAAGTGGTATTTGGCAAACTGTATGGATGGAAATTGTTCCAGAAATCTACGTTTCAAAGCTAAAATTGTTGCCAAGTACAAAGGGTTTTGAGCTTTTTGTTGAAACTACAAATTGTCAGATTCCAGAAGAAAATGATGTTTTTGATTTTTGCATGAAAGTAAAGGTTTTGGCAAAATCTGGAAAAGTTTATGAGTTCAATTCTGATACAACACAACTTCACGCCGACTTACCGATTTCAGATTCTGCTGATGAATTTGCTCTTTGGTCTCCAGAAAATCCAAATCTCTATGATTTTACAGTTGAATTGTACGCTTCGAAAAAAGAGTTAGAGGAAGGCAAAAATCCAACTGATGTTGTAAAATCATATTTTGGGTTACGTGAAATCTCCATAAAGAAAGTTGATGGCAAAAATCGTATTTGCTTAAATGACAAGCCGATTTTCTTACACGCCGTTCTTGACCAAGGATATTTCCCAGAAGGCATTTATTTGCCAAAATCAGAAGATGGATTTAGAGCCGATATCAAAAATATGCAAGAACTTGGCATCAACACTTTGCGAAAACACATAAAAATCGAGCCAGAAATTTTTTACTACGAATGCGATAAAGCTGGGATTTTGGTGATGCAAGACATGGTAAACAACGGTTCATATCGTTTTTTCCGTGACACAGTTTTTCCAACATTTTTTAGTAAGCAAGGTGCGCAAAAACTTCTTGCAAATAAAGAGCCAAAAAAAGAACGGGAAAAAATATTTGTGGAGCACAGCGAAGAAACTTTGGAACATTTGTTTAATCATCCATCCATCGTTTATTACACAATTTTTAACGAGGGTTGGGGACAGTTTAACGCAAATTATCTCTACGAATATTTAAAAGATAGAGATTCTTCAAGAATTTTTGACACAGCTTCTGGTTGGTTTAAAAATCCAGATTCAGACGTAGAAAGCGACCACATTTATTTCAAAACTCCAACTTTGGTAGAACGGGCGGCTTCTTTGGAAAAACCTTTGGTGGTTTCAGAATGTGGCGGATATACGCTGAAAGTTGAAAATCACGTTTGGAATCCAAAACGAAAATACGGATATGGAAATTGCGATTCTGTAAAAACTTTAACCGAAAAAATTGTCGCCATGTATGAAAAGATGATTTTACCTGCTATAAAAGATGGAATTGCTGGTTGTGTTTACACTCAACTAAGCGATGTAGAAGATGAAATCAACGGATTTTATACTTATGACCGAGAAGTTTGCAAGGTTGAAAAAGATAAAATGCAAGAAATTGCAAAAAAAATTGATGAGCTGATTTAGAGCAAGTCAAAAAAGAAAGCCAAGAGAAACTGAAGCGTACTACACACTTCAAAATCTCTTGGTTTTTTGTTTTAGAATTATTTACCTTCGATTCTTTCCATTTCGATGTTTAATGCACCGATAGAAAGCAACAATTCATGCAAGGAAAAAATCAACGATACAAATAAAAATACAAGACTTATACCGAAAGAAATCTCTGCACCAATTAGTTTTTCAAGGAAAATAAAAAACATACTAACAACGCAAAGTAAAAAACTCAAAATCGCTGTTATCTGTGAATATTTGATAACTTTTAGGCGAATCTTGAAATTCTTTATTTGTCTAAGAATTCTATCTTCCTTTGTTTTATCATATAGTTCTACGTGGTCACGAATCAACTTAGCCAAAGCTAAAAATCGATTTGTGTGTGCCATCATAAAAAGTGATATTGCAGAAAATAGCAATGCAGGAGTACTGAAAGTCATTGTTTATACTTCCCATGAAATCAAAATTTTATAAACTAAAGTTTAGTTATCTTTCCAAACAGGTTCTTCTTCAACAAAACCTTTTTTCTTTTTTGCTTTTACAATTGCTTTAACGATAAATCCTGAAGCAAAAACCAAAGCAGTGATTATCCATCCACCCACAATGTTTGTCCAAAGTGGATATCCACCGTAAACTCCGTTTTGCTTTGTAAATAATGTTACCAAGTTCCAGATAAACATTACTGAAAGAAGAATTGGTGCAATGTATTTCAAAGTTGAGATAAACCACCAACCTGGCATTTTGAATTTGTTTGAATTTCTGTTGATTTCATCCAAAACTTTTTGTGGCTTAAAGAACCAACCGATTGCAATAGCTTCCAAAATTCCGATAAACACAAGGTTGTACATATTTGCCCAGTTATCAACAATATCAAGCCAAACAAGACCACAACGTGTTGCGAAAATTAGTGAAAGAACAGCAGAAATTATACAGATTGTAAGAGTTGTTTTTTTGTTTTTAAGCTTGAATTTGTCAGAAACAGCAGTTGAAACACCTTCTACAATAGAGAAAGCCGAGTCGATAGCCAAAGTTACAAGGCAAAGATAGAAAACCACACCGAAAATTCCGTTTACGATTCCAGAGTTTGTTAGATTTACGATTGCAGTTGGATAGATAACAAAAGCTGTTCCAATACCAGAAGCTGACATATCCCCAGTAGTTTTTCCAACACCGTACATTGTTGTAAACATAACAACACCAGCAAGAACACTGATTGCCATATCAGAAAATGCGATAATAACTGCATCTGTGGCGATATTTTGATCATCACCAAGATAAGAACCGTATGCAATCATAATTGCCATCATGATAGAAAGACTGTAGAAAACTTGTCCGATAGCATCAATCCACAAGGCAGAGTTTCCAAGTGCAGAGAAATCTGGGATAAATAGGGCTTTGATTCCGTCCATTGCGCCAGACATTGTTAAACCTTTTACTGCTAAAATCAACAAAAAGATGATAGGAAGAAGAACTGTGTATTTAACAACTTTTCCCACAGAGTGAACGCCGTTTCTAATACAGTAGTAAATTAATCCCCAAGCAATTAAAACGCAAGCTAAAACCATAGGTGGGATGCTATAATTTGTAAAAGTGTCGTCTAGTTGAATCAAGCTATAAAAAAGTCCACTGGCAGCTTCTGAGTTTCCTGTCATAGATGGAAAATATTTGAGAGAAGCAAAACTCATCAAAATAACCCAAGCAAAAACTACTGAATAGTAGATTTCGATTACAAAAGCATTTGATGTTGCAGCCCAACCAATTGGCTCGAATTTTTTGTTCATTCCTCTGAGAGCTTCTGGAGCTCCTTTTTTCATCTTTCTACCGATGGCAATTTCCATCATTAATAGAGGAATTCCTAAAATTAACATGGTGATTAAATAAACAAGCAAAAATGCACCACCGCCATATTTTGCACACAATCCTGGAAATCTCCAAGCGTTTCCTAGTCCAACAGCAGAACCTACAGCTGCTAAAATAAAAGTTGAACGAGAAGCCCAATTACTTCTTTGTTTTTTTTCAGACATAAATTTCCTCGTTTTTTTAAGTTAACTAAAGTTTACTATTTTTTTAGAAAAAAGTCTTTAGAAACTTAAATAATTTGAAAAAAGTTTAAAAATACTGTAATTATCACTTGAAAAAGAAATTGTAAACAAGTTAAAATCTTGTATAGAAATACTCCTATTTTTAGAAGGAAATTATTATGAAAAAAGAAACAGAATGTTTACATGCAGGTTACACACCTGGAAACGGCGATCCTCGTGTTATTCCTATTGTACAAAGTACAACATATACTTTTAATTCAACAGAACATATTGCAGATATTTTTGATGACCCAACAAAAGGGTTGATTTATTCTCGTTTTGCCAATCCAACTTGTGATGCAGTTGAAAAAAAGATTGCCGCTTTGGAAGGTGGCGTGGCAGCTATGCTTACATCAAGTGGACAAGCTGCAAGTTTGCTTTCAATTCTTAATGTTTGTTCAAGTGGTGACAGCTTTATCGCTTCTTCTGCAATTTACGGCGGAACAATCAATCTTTTTGGATTTACACTAAAAAAACTTGGCATCGAATGTATTTGGGTGGATAGCAACGCTTCTGAAGAAGAAATCCAAAAAGCATTTAAACCAAACACAAAAGCTATTTTCGGCGAAACTATTGCAAATCCAGCTTTAACAGTTTGTGATATCGAAAAGTTTGCTAGAGTTGCTCACAAAAACTACGTTCCTTTTATCATCGATAATACATTTCCAACTCCAATTTTATGTCGTCCTATCGAATTTGGTGCTGATATTATTGTTCACTCCACAACAAAGTACATGGACGGCCACGCTGTTCAAGGTGGCGGTGTAATCATTGATTCTGGTAAATTCAACTGGAAAGAAGCTTACGAAAAAACTGGAAAATTTGCAGATTTTGTTGAACCAGATGAAAGTTATCACGGACTACGCTATGTTGAAAAATATGGAAATCTTGCTTATATCCTAAAAGCTCGCATGCAATTAATGAGAGACTTTGGTTGTTATCCAGCAGCACACAGTGCATTTTTGCTAAATCTAGGGCTTGAAACTCTTGCAGTTCGTATGAAACAATACTGTGAAAATGCTACAAAAGTTGCAGAATATTTTGCTTCTCGCACTGACAAAATCGAAAAAGTTAGTTATCCAGGATTGGAAAGCGATAAAAATCATGAGCTTGCAAAAAAATATCTAAAAGACGGCTGCTCTGGTGTTATCAGTATTTCTATCAAGGGTGGAAGAAGTGCTGCTGTTCGTTTTATGGATAGCTTAAAACTTGCTTCAAATGTGGTTCACGTTGCAGATATTAGAACTTGTGTTCTACACCCAGCAGCAGAGACTCACCGCCAGCTAACAGATGAACAACTTGTTGCAGCCGGTATCGACGGCGGAATGATTCGCTTTAGTACAGGCTTGGAAAACATCGACGACATTTTAGAAGATGTAAAACAAGCATTGGATTCAGTTTAAAAGATTTTCGGGAAACGTCCTTTTCCCGAAAACCTTGTCCTGTAATCGGGCATCTTTGCCCGGCATTGTTCTTATGTGGAAAACGTCCTGTATTTTTATATGTTTTGAAATTAAATCGAGAATCAAAATAATTACAGTAAATGCGATTTTTATTTAGTAAAAGTCAATGATTGAATAAAAGTTGGGTTCTTAGCCAAATTGCGAGACTCGCAGCAATTTGCCTAAGCCGTGGCCGAGAAAGGTCGGGGTTTTAGGGGTAGGAAAACAACGGCCTTCGGACTCTGAGTGGTTTTCCTACCCCTAATTA